>MIAO01000137.1 GCA_001829155.1 Spirochaetes bacterium GWB1_36_13
TAATCAGAGCAGTACGGTCACTGAGCGGAGCCGAAGTGACACCTCGACTCCGCTCGGTGTCCGAGTTAATTTAAACAATAATCGACAGCCTGAATACACATTCAACAGTGTGAGCACTTATTTCACGAAGTCGTTCCATTAACTTAGATAGGATTTCTTCCCTTTCCCACTCTTCAAAAGTTTGACCTTGATTAATGTCAAAATCTTTCAAACTAAATGCAATAAATCTTGGTGGGTTGCCCGATCTAAATTCATAATTTTTTCTGTTTCTTTTTGGTTTAGGCATTTTGTAATAAGTCTGTTATAAATTTATCAATATCAAAAAATGAAGTTGCTCCATATTTTCCATTTATATAGTTTTTATAGTAAGCAGAAGTATTCCGTACTTTTTCAGCTTTAAAATCTGCGAGAGAATAGAGTTCGGATGCTCCGAATTGATTTTTTTCGGTAAACCAAATTTGATCTCTTCTAAATAAATCTTTATCTAAAAGTAAAATATTATGAGAGCTAAAAATTAATTGGGAAAAGTTATTATTGTGTTTGTGGAAAAATTCAATAAGTTTTTTTGTTAAATGATGATGTAGTCTTGAGTCTAGCTCATCAACAATCAATATCTTGCCATTTTTTAAAGTATCATACCAAGAACCAAGTAAATATACAAATTTTTTTGTACCTTCAGATTCTTGTTTGTTAAAATCAAAAGGAATTGTGTCTACTAATAAATTATTTTCGTCATATTTTTTATGCCATGTTGATATTTTCATTTTTTTTGCATTTTTTAAAAATACTGCTAATTTTTCATCATTTGTATTATTTATTAATTTATTGATATCGTTTTCAACAATATCACGCTCTTCAATAGAAATATTTGATATTTCTAAAGTTTTCAATATTGCCGAGAGCCATTTACTGAAGTTATTGTCGTTTTTTAGTTTTTGGACTGTATAGTCTGCATAACCTATATCGTATAATCCGCTAATAAAATTTACATTATTAAACCAATTGATAATATTGTTTGAAATATTACCATTAAACTGTGCAACTAAGCTTAAAAATAAAACATTATCTCTCGTTTTACTCTCTAAATTAATACCTTCTTTGAAAGAAGTTTTGTTAATTGTAAAAATATTATTTTCCCTTTTGAAAAGTGCTGTTTCTTTTGTTGTTGTATGAAAAAGCCATTCTTTTGTTATTTTTCCATTGTCAATTTCAAATCCATATCTATATTTTATTTTATCACAAATAAAAGTAACTTCAAATGATGAAGCTGATTTTTCAGTTTTTGTATTTAATAAAAAATTTTCAATATTAATATGTTGTTCTTTTACTAAGGCATCACGGAAAGAAGTAGTTACTACTGTTTTCATGATTCGTAAGCTGTCAACAAAATTACTTTTACCACTAGCATTATTTCCATATATAGTCGCTGTTTTGAGAATTTTACTATCACCAAGTTCTAATATGTTATCTGTTTCAAGCTCTTTAAATGAAGGAACACCAACCATTGAGAATGTATTAGATTCTTTAAATGATTTAAAATTACTAAAATTATATTCTATTAGCATAAGTTTTCCTTTCTTAGGATCTTTTTAATTAAAGATACTTCTAAAATTTTGATATGTCAAGTTTAAGAATTAAAAAATGAAAATAATTTTCATAAATTAGATTTTGATTATTGGAAATTTGAGAAATTTGATGAGAAAAATGAAAAATATTCATGTCTAAAAGACAGTAAAATGTTTTAAATACAAATTTTTATGTAAATTAGCTCAAATTCGATCCATTAAAAATTTCCGCTCCATTTTCACTCTCCCTGCTGAATCAGCGTAGAAGTGAGGGTGTAGGCGGTGCTGTCGTTGATGATGTCGGTTCGGCTTGCTTCGTATTCCTGAAAATCCATTTGTTCGTTGCTGTTCAGGTCAATAAAGGCGTAGAGATTGTATTTTCGATCGGGAACCAGGGCGTTGTAGTTCATGTGCTGAGCGGCACAGCTTCCGCTTCCTCCGGTGATGGAGCCTTTGGTGATTGAAATTCTCTGGGTTTTGTGAAAAACTTTCCGGTCTGTGCTGGCTTCGGGAACCAGCCAGATGCAGTAAAGGGTTTTATTTTCAGCGGCTGTATTGCTGACAGAGACAGTGACAGGAGGGATGGTGGAAGGATAAAGATTTTTTCCCGGAAGGGATTCTTTGAGAGTGACTGTTTTATTTCCAAAGATATAGACCGGTACTGAACCTGAAAGCTCTCCCGGTTCATAGTTCTGGTAGGAAACGGAATTAAAAAACATCAGGTTTTCATTATCGTTAAAAAAAATATAAAGCTTATAATTACCAGGAGATAATAAAGCGTTTTCTCCGCTTGAAAGCGGATTCCCGTCTTCATCAGGAGTTTTCATGATTAAGCTGGCGCTATTTCCTGACAGAGTAGAATTAAGGGGTGTAACAGCAGAAAGAACGCCGTTTGAATTGTAAAGGAAAGCGGTAAAAGGGGAATTTATGTTAGTGCTGAGGGTGGTGATGGAAAGAGTCAGGATGCCGGAGTTTGCCTCTGCGGATTTCTGCTGACATTCTGCTGCTGTAAGAGTGAGAAAGAGAGCCGTTATCAAAAGAAGTTTTTTCAACCAATTCAGCATGTGAATTCCTTAAAGGAGTTTTTTTTATCTGATATTAAAAAAATAACATAAAACTGGTAAAATAAGAATTTTTTTTGAAATAGAAAGAAATTCATGTTATTTTCTATGAGAGTAAAATAAATTGGGATAGGTAAATGACGAGAATTTTTTTATTTAATAAAATCAGGAGAACGGTACTGTTTCTTCTTTTTTTCATGCTCCCATATCTTTCCTATTCCAGCGGATGGATGAGGGCAACCGAAATTAACGGCGCGGGCATTTCATTTGATTTGGACAGGGAGCTTACGGGTGAAAAAGAAACTTTAAAGTCAGTCTATTTTACCTATCATTACGGATTTTTTTTCTTATTATCCCCATTTCTGAATCTAGACATGGGATATAGTTTTGAAAAAGAAAGTTTTAACAGCCGCTTAGGCATTAAATTTATGTTTCTGCTGATAGGACTGGAAGGCGGCTATATTTCAAAATATGAAGCCAAGCGGTATTCGCCGGGTCTTTATCTCGGAGTAACGGGTTTTATCATGGATGATTCCAGAAATCCTTTATTAAACCTTTTCCTTTCTTTCGGAATCAACTGTTATTTTGATTCCAGAAACAATGAACTTTATGGAAGCGCTACTTTGTTATTTAATTTTTTTGGAGATTAAATGAGAATTCGAATTTATCTTTTTATTTTAATGGTTTTTTCCCCTTCTTTTCTTTTCCCCTCAGTTTATTATGAAGCGGGGGATTTGATTAATGTTGTCAAAAGAAATCAGGCGATTACTGATTTTTTTCTGGAACGATGGAAAATTATGAAAAACAGTCTGTCTTTTTCAAATTTTGAGGAAAAGACACTGGATGAAAAATACTATCATCTGGCTCGCGGCAGTCTGGCAGAATACTTTGATTTTTATTTCAGGGGCGAAATAATTCCGAATTATCCGGTGATGACTCCTTACGGCCGAAGCGATTTAAATCTTTATAAATTCTTTGCGTCCACTACTTTAAAATTTGAGGATCTGATCCAGACAGATTATTTTTCGTGGGGGCTGGCGCTTAATTTAAGCGGATTCCGCTACGGGATGAGCAAGGAAGTGAATCTAAAAAACGATACCTCCGGACTGGCTGAAACGCCCTCCGTTGTCTTTGACACCCGTGAGTATGTTTATAACCAGATTTTTGATGATCTTTTTGTTCTCAGTAATATTTTCAAGCCTTTCGGAACGCTTCATACAGGGATTCTTTTCAACAAAGAGCTTGATCCGGGAAATGACGGGCTTTTAAACACGGGGGATGATATAAAGGTCAACTCCTATTCCCGTTTGTTTTTCAATATTGAGCTTTTTGCTCTTTCATTCAATTTAGGGTATAACTCTAAAAAAGAAAAAACCGATTTTTTTAATTCGAAACTCGAGGTTTTTGACCTGTTAAAAATAACGACTGACTGGATTCAGAACAGGGAAGCCTTGCCGGATTTTTATATTGGATACACCTATTTCAATCCGCAGATTAGAAACCTTGAGCCGTATCGAACTGTTTTATTTGAAGTTTTTTACAATATTGAAAATATTTTTAATATCAAGGCACAGACAGAGGTCTTTGCCGGGAAATCAAGGAGTCTGATTCAAAGGGAAAATCCCTATAAACAGCTTCTTCTGGAAATTGACTGGGGGCTTTTTAAAAGAAATCCTGATAAAACGCAGGTTGACCGCTTAAGTTCCCTTTATTTGATTTTCGGATTCAGTCAGTTTACCGATGCCCGTCTTCTTCTTTATGGAAGTGAAAAACCCAAGACAGGGGGTTTTGCGGCAGGGCTTAAGTTTAATTTTATTATTGGAAGGGTAGGGGGAAGCCTTCAGGTGAAAGTTTCTAAAAATTATGCGCCCAAACTCTATCAGCTGATTGAAAGTTATGACCGCTGGATCGCTGAATGTTCGGTTCAGCTCAATTTTTAGACGGAGAGATGGTATGATAAAAATAGTGAATTTAATAATCCTTGTTTTTTTTATTTCGGGATGTGCCCGGTTGAGCGATAATCTTTTCAAAAAGGAAGATGAAAAATTCGATATTTCGGCAGTCTCAGGGAATGACGGTGAAATTGTCCTTTCATGGATCCAGGGGGATTATACGAATACATCGGGAGTGTCTTCTCCGGCGGGAGAGTATTTTAGGGGGTTTTATGTTTACCGGAACTCAGTCTCTCCCTATGAAGAATTTCGATTGGTTGGAATCGATGCCAAGCCTGATACCACAGGGCTTTTATACTATGAAGAAAAATACAATAAACAGGGAATCAAGCTTCAGCTTTTAGATAATAATTTAACTAATTCGGGGAAAGGTCCGGGAGTCTTTACAGATGTAAACTGCATCGGAGGGAAAGTCTATTTCTACCGGGTAGCCTCAGTTTACAGAAAATGGAACGGAAGCAGCTTTGAAGGAAATCTGGTGGAAAAAAAACAGAGCAGCTGGACTGCCGCTATCTGCGGTTCTTCCAATACCCAGGTCAGCCAGCCGAGAAATGAATAACCAAAGCTTGATTTGTTGCAAAAATCAAGAAGCTGAAAATAAACTTTTTCCAGATTTCCGCCTTCACGGGAATAACCGGGTGATTGAACTTAAAGAATGTTATAGATGTTTATTATTTAAACTGTTTTAAGAAATTGACATCGTTCTCAAAAAAGAGGCGGATATCAGGGATATCATGACGGATCATGGCGATTCGCTCAATTCCCAGTCCGAAGGCATAGCCTTTGTATTTTTCATAATCGATGTTCACATATTTGAAAACTTCAGGATCCACCATTCCACAGCCGCCGATTTCGATCCAGCCTGTATGTTTACAGGTAGGGCATCCTTTTCCGCCGCAGATAAAACAGCTGCAGGCAAATTCAGCAGAGGGTTCGGTGAAAGGGAAGAAGTCAGGTCGGAAACGCACTTTTGTATTGGAACCAAACATTTCCTTGGCAAAAAGAGCGAGGGTGCCTTTTAAATCGGTAAAGGCAATGGAAGTATCAATGGCAAGCCCTTCCAATTGATGAAACATGGCAAAGTGTGTCGCGTCAATCGAGTCTCTTCGAAAACATTTTCCTGCCGTAATAATGGCTAAAGGAGGTTTCATTTTTTCCATGACTCGGATCTGAACCGCAGAAGTCTGTGTTCGTAAAAGTTTTTTCTCGGCAATATAAAAGGAGTCTTGATCATCACGAGCCGGGTGATCAGAAGGAATATTAAGAGCATCAAAATTGTAATACTCTTCTTCCAGTTCGGGTCCTTCTTTAAAAGTAAATCCCATCTTTGAAAAAATCCGTAAAATTTCTTGAATAACGAGAGAAATAGGATGATAAGAACCGGCTGAAATATTTTTTCCGGGTAAAGTCACATCAATCGATTCTTTTTCCAGTTTTTCTTTTTTCAAGGATTCGGTCAAAGATATTTTTTTTTCTTCAATCAGGGTAGAAATAAACTCTTTCAGTTCATTGATTTTCTTGCCAAAAGTTTTCTTTTCTTCAATCGAAAGACTGCCGAGATTCTTTAATAATTCGGTTACGGTTCCTTTTTTTCCGAGATAAAAAACTTTTAAATCTTCAAGGTTTTTTAATTGATCGATTGGTTCGAGTTCTTTTTTAAATTGAGATTCGATTTTTAGCAAGTCGTCTTGATTAATCATAGAATACACTGTCTCCCGATTTTCTTAAAATAAGGCTGGGGTATTTTATTTATTTTATAAAATACCCAAAAAATGATTTTTTGAAACAGCCTGAAGTTTTATTTATTTTTTTAAGAAAGGTTTTACTTTTTCAATGATTGCTTTAAAAGCTGCGGGATCAGTGACTGCAAGGTCCGCAAGAACTTTTCTGTTCAGCTGGATTCCGGCAAGTTTCAAACCATAGATAAAAGTACTGTAGCTTAATCCTTCTTGTCTGACAGCAGCATTAATTCTGATGTTCCAGAGGGCTCTGAAAGTTCTTTTTCTCTGTTTTCTACCGACATATTCTGCCGCCCATGCTCTCCAGACTGCCTGGTTTGCTATTTTATAGACTTTTCTTCTTCCGAAAAAGCCTTTGACTCTTTTATAAATTTTCCGGACTCTTTTTTTTCTGACAACTCCGCTGACGGCTCTAGGCATAGTTCACTCCTGCTGTTTTTTATTTAATATTCGTTATGCATTCGGAAGACATTCTCTGATTCTTGCATAAGAACCAGCATCTACAAGTCCTGCTTGAAGAAGTTTTCTCTTTCTGTTTCTTGATTTATGAGAAAGAAGGTGGCTTTTTCCTGCTTTTGCTCTTTTGATTTTTCCTGTAGCAGTCAATTTAAATCTTTTTTTCGCACTGCTTTTTGTTTTGATTTTTGGCATAACAAACCTCTTTTTTTACATAATTTATTGAATTGATTTCTATTATTCGCCTGAATTATTTTTTTGGAGCAATAATTAGCATCATGCGTTTGCCTTCCAAAACAGGTTTTTTTTCAGGCGCGCCCAGTTCTGCTAAATCATTCTGAAATCTCTCTAAAATAGCTTCTCCCATTTCTTTATGAGCTATTTCTCTCCCTCTAAACTTTACAGTAAACTTAACCTTGTCTCCGTCTTCTAAAAATCCCATAGCATGTTTGAGTTTAACCTCATAATCATGTTTTTCAATAGCGGGACTCATGGTTAATTCTTTTACTTGAACAATTTTCTGTTTCTTTTTATTGTCTTTTTCTTTTTTCTTTTGTTCAAAACGGTATTTACCGTAGTCCATAATTTTACAAACCGGCGGAGTGGAATTAGGTGAAATTTCTACTAATTCAAGCCCTGCTTCTTCTCCCAGCCTTAATGCTTCAGAAATAGTAACTACTCCCAGCTGTTCGCCTTCTACGCCAATCAATCTTACTTCATTGACTTTAATTTGTTCATTAATTCTTAACTCCTTAATCGGAATCCTCCTAAAACTAAAATTATGGTTTATTAAATAAACTAATTTTCTTTTCCCAAGTCAAATATTTGTAAAATTAGCTTCTGAATGATCCAATCCGGTCTTACGGACAAATGCTGGAGAGCTGCTTTTGTTTTTTCAGTGATCATTTCGTTATTTCTCAACAAAGCTTGGCAAAATGCGGTAATTGTATCTTTATCTTCGCTGGTTTGAATCTTATTGCTGAAAAGATCAAGGAGAACTGTTTTGTCCTTTTCATCTAATTGAGAAAAAATGAGAGAAAAAAGATGAATATAAATAGGATTTTCATCGTATTCATGAAAAAAATACACAATGCGGTTCAATGTTATAGAAGATATTTTTTCTTTTTTTTGAAATGCCAGAAGAATCGCATTCTGATAATAGGTATCATTGAGATTTTCAAGAAGAAAGGCAGTTGTTGTATCAGTTTCAAATTCTCCGATAGTTCTGATTAAGGCGTCTTTTAGAAAAAATTCAGTGGATAAATCAAATAGTTTTATCAGTTTTTTTTCTGTTTCGGGATATGATGAAAAAAGGCGGATTGTTGTGTTTCTGATTCCTTTATCGCTGTTTTTAAAATAAGAAATCAGAAAAGAAAGATCTTTTTCTTCCAGTTTTAAAAATCTGAGTGTTTCTAAAATGGTTTCAGTAAGGGTGAGGGTTTTGCTGGATTTTAGTCTGGAAAGAAGCGGATCCTTAAAATCCTGCCATTTATTTTTCTGAATTAAAAGCATGGCAGTGTTGTTTTCAT
>MIAO01000138.1 GCA_001829155.1 Spirochaetes bacterium GWB1_36_13
TAAAACCTATATTCAAACCGTATAATTTCTTTGTTTGATCTAAAAGATTTTCAGATGAATTATGTTTAAGAAATTTTTTAAATCTAAATGACTCTTTTTTTAAAACACTTGCTTTTAAAACATTACAAATTTGAGAAAAATAATTTTCTTGAACAAATTTAAGAATATATTTATATCCTAATTCTCCTAAAGAAATATTAATAAATGAAATTATTCTTTCATTATTTTCCTTTAAAATAATTGTAGAAAAATTGAGTAAAAAAAAGAACTTATTTTTTTTGGCTTCTTTTAAAATTTCTTCTAATATTGGATAGTATTTATATTGATTTAAAAGCTTTATTTCTATAAGTGTCTCCTCTTTATATTTTGTCAAATCTATTTTATATTCTTTATATTTTTCATTTACAATATTACTTAAAGGAATATCAGATGAAAAATCTGTGCAGTATCCTATTTCTTTTAAAGGAAGATATTTACATTGATCTGCAATCCATATAGTATTTGAAAGAGCTTCAAGAGAAATATCTTTAAATGATTCTTCCATTTCATGATAACTTTTAAAATAATGCTGGTTGTTATCATATTCTTTTCCTTGCAAATGATATTGTTTTTGAAAAAAATGTTTTAGAAAACGACTATGTAGCAAAGCATCTTCTTGATTTAAATAATCAATCTGATTGGTTGCAACTAATGGAACACCTGTTTTTTTTGAAAGTAAAAGTAATTGTTGATTAAGATTTTTTTGTAATTTTGTCTCAACAGAAGATATTTCAAGGAAAAATTGATTTTTTCCATATAATTTTTGATAATACATAATTCTTTCTTCAGCTTTTTTTAAATTTTGATCAATAACTAATTTTGCTATTTCTCCCTTTATCCCAGAAGAAAGAGCAATTAATCCTGATGAATTAAGTTCAATATCTTTAAAATTTATTTTAGAAATAATTTTATCGTTATTATATACATTTTTTATAACAAGGTTAACTAAATTTTTATAACCTTTTTCATTCATAACTAAAAGAACTAATTTATACTGGGAATCAATTTCTATCTCGCAGCCAATAATCGGTTGAATCTCGTTAACCATCGGATGAACAAGAATATCCGTTAATCCTAGTAAGTTATTATAGTCTGTTATAGCAAAAGAGCTCATATTGTTTTCTTTTACTTTTTCATATATCTCATTTATTTTACATATTGAATAACCAATTGAATATTCCGAATGAATATGTAGGTGTATAAAATCTTTATTTTTCATAAATATTCCTTTAAGTTTTTTTTAGTTCATTTATCCTTATAAAGGGTTTGAAAATATAATTTTTAATGGTTTTAAAAATTCAACTATTTTTTTAATTTCATTTTACTCAAAATCCATAATAAGCCACTTTTTTATATCAAAATTGATAAATATTTCTTTTGTGAAACCAGTCATTCTATTCCAAATATTTTTTTAAAATCAATTTTTTTTGTTTAAAAATATACTATTTTTATATTTCGTTCTTCAAGAAATTTCTTTTCACCAATAATACTCGAAAAAGAGCATTAAGGACAGATTTTAATCTGCCCTTTTCTGCTTTCGGCTTAAATATCTCTCTGGCAAACAGGGCAGACAACCGCTTTTGAGCTGATTTTGGAGCGGCAGTGCGGGCAAGTTTTTTGTGTGGCGAGATGAACGGCCGCTTTTCCAGTTTTTTTCACAATTTTGAGAATCAGAAAAACAACCCCGAGTACGAGCAGGATAATCCCTAAAGGCGGAGCAAAGAACATAAAAATAATTCCTAAAATAAATAAGACTGCAATCATAAAAATCTCCTTAATTTAATCTATTTGTTTTAAAAATCTCCAATAATCCTGACCCAGATTTTTTCGGTTAAATCCAAATCACCTTTTGCACAGTAAACAGAGCTTTTTAATGACTCAGTTTCATTACCAGAAATAGTACTCATCATGGGTTCTAAGTGCATCGTCCATAAAGTATTGCCTTTGCGGTCTTTTCCTGAAATCATAACAGCAAAGTGAGCTGCACTTTTATTTTTATTTTTTGCGGATAAACTCACATTAATATTATTTAACCCCCTTGCTGCCCATGCAGAATCTTCAGAAACCGAATAATTATTGATTACGATACCGTTTGAAGATATTTTAAAATCTTCAAAAGCTTCCTTGGATAAAACATATACCTTGTCATAGCTATATCCCAGTGAAAAAGCAAATACCAAAAACATAGTTAAACTAGTTTTAAACATAAAAAACTCCTTAAATTGTTATCATTAAAAATTATTCATTAGGATTGACAAATAATGTCGGTGAGAAAATTTTTTTTATCTACTCTGGAAAGAGTCTATTTTACTTTGAATCAAATTGATTAAATCTTCAAATGCTTTTTGATCTTTTAAACTTTTGTAATCTTTTTCTGCATTCGGGGTTTTAAGAGCTTTTTGAAAAACCCATTCTTGAAAACTTCCTGAATAAAAATCATTGGCAATGTCTATAAAATAATTCAGAGTCATTTTTTCTGCTATTTTATCAAAAACACTTTCTATACCGGTTATTTTTTTAATATCATAATGACAGGCTTCAAAGTCGGGTAAAACAAGCTTGACAACACTTGTTTTTTCTGCCGCAAAATCAGCCCATTCTTGAATAGACAGAGGGTAATAAATATCCCGTATTTCTGAAATTAATTCGAAAAATTCTGAATCAGATATTTCTTTCCCTTTTTTATGATAGGCTTTATAAAGCCCGGTGTAATCATATTTCTTTTTCATAGTGCCGGACTGCATTTTTCAATTCTTCCACTACCTTGTCTTTGAGGATTTGAGGTTCCAGGACTTCTGCATACTGCCCCCAGGATAAAACCCATCTTTCGATTTCCAGTAGAGATCGGGTTTTGAATTCCAAAACAACACTCTCAGCTTTTTCTTTTTTGAGACACTGATTTTCAAACCAGATCCTTTCACTGATCAGCTGTGCGATCGCTTTATCGAAGCGGATGCGGATATTCCATTCTTCATTTGAGGGCTGATTGCCGAATCGTTTCTCAATAAAATTGTGGATTTCAAAATCATCAGGTATCTGGAAGGACTGATCGGTTTTTTTTACTTCTAAAACTCTGGACAAGACAAAAACCCGGAGGTCTTTTGATTTTAAGCAGTATGCCACCAGATAGAGCTGCCCTGCATTGTTGATAATATGATAAGGCTGGATCACCCGTCCGCCCGGTTCTCCCCGTACTTTCTGATAAATGATTGATATTTCTTTTGAAGTGTCTATTGCCTCGACCACTGCATCCCAAATCTCTTCCTGAATGACGGTATTTGGCATTTCCAGAAAAGTAAACCGGTCGGAAATCCAGGTTGTTTTCACTGAAATATTCGAAGAGAGCATGAGATTGATTCGTTCGAACATTTCTGAAAGCCGGTTGTAAAAAGGGGTGTTTTTATATTGTTCAAGAGCTTTTTCGGCTATCATCAATGCAAAAAACTCTTTTTCTTTCATGCTGACAAAGGAAAGCCTGTAGTTTTTGTCGGAATAATAATAGCCTTTTTTTGCTTTATCGTATTCAATAGGGGCGGATAATTCTGTTTTTAAAAACTCGATATCTCTCTCAATCGTTCTTTTACAGACTTCATATTCTTCAGCAATGACTTTTGCCGATGGATAATTCCAGTTTCTTATCAGCTCATCGATCCGAAGCCATCTCCTCCACTGGTTTTTTTCAATATTTAAATCATTTTTGTTTTTTTTCATCTTCTTTCCTTTGGAGTGTCTTTTTTAATTCAGTCAAAAATTTAATTTTTTGTCAATATTTTCTTAAAAAAGCCCCATTTTTATGTAATCCATTTCATTTAGGGGCATCCTGTCTTTTTCCGGGTTCCACCCTTCCATTTTCAAATCGGAAACAATATGAATGTAGGCTGCTTCGGCCGCTTCATCACCCCATTTTTTTCTCACTTCTTCAATCCCTGCAAGGTGATGGCGTTTTTTTCTATGCCTTGCTTTGTATTTCGGGTCATGAAAGTATTCATCCAGCCAGATATGGACTTCTTTAAAAGGGTTTCCGAGTTTTCCCAAGCATTCTATCATATGATCATTTAGGTTCATCTTTTTCCTCAATATCATTCAAGCATACCAATCTATGAATTTAATACCGAAAGAGGACAAATCATGTCGCTGAAAGTTATTTTTTAATAAAAAAGAAAGTCAGCCAAAAATATTTAAAAAAACGAGTTCCCAACAGATTGAAAATCAAGTATAGAACCTGAGGTTCTATTGAAAAATTCTTAAAATTCACCCTTGGTTCTATTGATCAAATCTGGAAAAAAAGTTTAATTTAAAGGAGATGATAGCTTGATAATTATTATTCATTATACCTAAAATCCGGCGGGAAAGGGAACAGGTTTTTTCATACCTTTCATATTTGCCCCTGTTCCAGCTGTCCTCAAACCTCTTTCCCGCCGGAAAATGAAATGAGAGAATAAGGTTTTTGCAAGCTAGAAGCATTTTACTATATTTTAAATCAGGTTTATGATGAGATTGCGGGAAGGATATGTGAAGTTTACTTATCCTTCTTCTTGAAGGTGATAGACGAAGTTCGTATATATTGAGTTATATGAAATTGGCTAGGAGGAAATTTGAGTTTATATGATGAATATCTAAAAAAATTTCAAGAGATAAATGATTACACACATAATCCCTTAATAGGCTCTATAAATTTACATTTAATAGAAGCAGTTGAAATTAAATCTAGCCATGATCCTTTTTTAAAGGAAATTACAAAAAAATTATATGATTTTTTATCTAAACTAAGAATAGATGGTTACAGAGAATGGATTGAAGTTTATACCATTTATAGTGAAGCAGAATTATATTTGAAGCTTTCTGGAAAAATTGCAATTGAACATATAAAAGAAGAGCAAGGCCAAAAAACTCCAGATTTCAAAGTTACAATTAGAAAAAAAGAATATGGCATTGAGCTTAAAAGTGTATCTTTTGCCGATGCTTTTGTAAATTACAGAGAAGTTTTAGCTGAAGGCTTAGAAAAGAAAATTGAGATAGAAGATCAAATAGCTAATGGTGAAACTTTAATAGTGACAGAACAAAGCATTGCTCCTTATACCAGGAAACAACCCGGAAACTCCAAGTCTCAGATAATAAATAGCTTAATAAACAAGATTGAACAAAACCTAAAGCAAGATCAATTTAAATTTATTGAACCAACAATATTGTTAATTAATTTGTCCCAATTAGGCACCGCATCTTCCACTGATAATTCAATTAAACCATTTTTTTTAAGCACCCATATTCATAATAAGAAAGTAATTGCAAATGGTGAATTATGGCATACTGCATTTGGAACTGCTGGAAACACTATTTGGAAAGAGCCTATGGGATATAATGATGATATATTTGACAGAAAACAAGAAAAGGATGGAATATTAGTAAGTTATCCGTGGATACGTGGGCTAATATTCTACAGTCAAAAACATTCATCCAAACAGGATAATTTCTTAGGTTTGTATAGAAGCGATGATTTAGATGTATACCCCCTATTAGAAAATATTTGTAATTATATTAATGATGACAAGAATTCATTGGTATAGAATATTTTAAAAGGTATAACTTATTTTCCTAGCCAACATCATATAACACGGCGTGATGCGCTACGCCGGAGTACCGGCTTGGGCTTCGCCACATTTTCGCCTCCGTGGGTACACTACAGCGAAAACATCGCATACGCCGAGGACATTATGCGAAATGCCACATTAGGAGATATGTAAATGGATCCAATTATTTCACTACCATATACTGAATATGCAGTTGCATCCCATTTGAGTAAATATTTTAAAACTAATGAGAATTATTCATTATTTGCTCCGTTATCTCGCCAAGAAAAAGGAGTAGATTTATTATTATCTAAAAGAGAAGAATTTAAAACCAAAACAATTTCTATACAAGTAAAAGCATCAAGAACATACTCTCCAGAACCTCCTAAAAGAGAAAATACAAAAAGATTTTCATTTTATACTTGGTTTAACAGATTTGAAGTGCCCAAAGAAGCAGATTTGTTTGCTCTTATTGGTATTTATCCACCTATTGACAATCGTACACAAAAAATGAAAACATGGTGGGATGCTGTAATTCTAATTTTAAATTATAATGAAATGTCGGATTTTGTTAATAATGTTAAAACTATTCAAGGCAAACCAGACAAAATGTTTGGTTTTGGCTTTGACAAACCTAATCAGATATTCCAAACTAGAGGCGATTCCGTAAGAATGAATACTGATTTCTCAAAATATTTATTACCAAATAGAATTGATTTCATAAAAAATATGTTTTAGAGATGTGGCAAATCGCTTAACAGTGTGTTGCCTGTTCGCTCCGCTCAGGGAACAGAGTGGAAACAGGGGCGTTGAGCGGAGCTGAAACGACAGGAAAGGTAAAAAATGAACAATAAAGTAGAAATCTATAAAAATCCCGATGGACAAACAGAAATCAAAGTTAATTTTGATCAAGAAACGGTTTGGCTGAATCAAGAGCAGTTGAGTCAGTTGTTTGATAGAGACAGAACTGTGATCGGACGGCATATTCAGAAGATTTTTTATGAAGGGGAACTGATTAAAGATGAGGTATGTGCAAATTTTGCACATACCACTCAACACGGAGCTATGCAAGATAAAACACAAACCAAAATGGTAGAGTATTACAATCTTGATGTCATTATTTCTGTCGGTTACCGTGTCAATTCAAAAAAGGGCACGCAATTCCGGATCTGGGCTACCCAGAGGTTAAAAGATTACCTCGTAGAAGGCTATGCTGTTAATGAGAGGCGGCTGGCTCAGAAAAATCAGGAGATAAAGGTATTAAAAGACGGGATCAGCATCTTAACCCGTGCCGCTGCCGGACAGATTGAAAATACAGAAAACGGGAATGAATGGCTGGCGGTATTTTCACAAGGGCTGAAACTTCTCGATGATTATGACCATGAGACCCTTGATTCAAAGGGTAAAACGATAAAAGAGACAGTCTATCCGAGTTATGATGAATACATGTTCATGATTAATAAAATGGTTTCTGATTTTGAGTCAGCTGTTTTTGCGAAACCAAAAGATAACAGTTTTAAGAGTTCAATCAATCAAATACAGCAAAGCTTAGGGGGAGTCGATTGTTACCCCTCTATCGAAGAAAAAGCGGCTAATCTGCTTTATTTTGTGGTGAAAAATCACTCTTTTGTAGATGGAAATAAACGGATCGCCGCCGCCTGCTTCCTGCTTTTTCTAGAAAAAAACAATATGCTGCAAAATGGCAGCAACACTATTATTTCAAATGAAGCATTAGCTTCTCTCACGCTTTACATCGCAATGAGTAAACCGGAAGAAGCAGAAACTGTAAAAAATATGATTATCAGTGTCCTAAATAGAAGTGAAAACAGATGAGTCATGAAGCAAGCA
>MIAO01000139.1 GCA_001829155.1 Spirochaetes bacterium GWB1_36_13
AAAGAATCAGTTTGAACGGAAGCGAAATCATGACCGGTGGAAGCATGATCATTCCCATCGCCATCAAAATACTGGCAATCACCAGGTCAATCAGAAGAAACGGAATAAAGATTTTGATCCCCATCTCAAAAGATTTTGTGATTTCATGGGTCATGAAAGCAGGGATTAAAACATGAATCGGCACATCTTTTTCTGTTTTGGGTCTCTCTTTGATACCAGCCAGATTGACGAAAAAGAAAAGTGTCCTCATCCCGTTGCTGTTATTCGGTCCGGAAAGCTGTTTAAACATAAAATTTCTGACCGGGGTCACCCCTTTATCGTAAAGTTCCTCAATTCCGCCTGTCTGCTGTTTGGAATAAGGCTGCCATGCGTTTTTGTAAATATCGTTGAAAGTGGGGGCCATAATAAAAATAGTCAAAAAGAGGGAAATTCCCATGATCACCTGATTGGGAGGCATGGTCTGGGTCCCTAAAGCTGTTCTGACAAAGGAAAGCACAATGGATATTCTGATAAAAGAAGTGGTCATAATCGCTAAAGCAGGCGCAAGGCTTAAGACAGTCAATAATATAAGTACCTGGAGCGAAAGTGCTACCTGAGTAGGATTATTCGCCTGACCGATTCCCAGATTGAAATTCGGGGAAGGAATCTGTGCGTTCATACTGGCCGGTATGACTAAAAGCGATAAAAGCATAAAATATTTGAGATAGCGTTTGATTTTGTCTTGTTTCATTTGAGTTTATTTAACCTGTCTTTCTGTTTTTTCAGGAAACTTAAGAATCCCTTATGAATATCAAGCTGGACAGGTGTGCCTTTCCGGTTGAAGACTTGCCCCATCACATCCAGAAAATTTTTATGCTTTGGAGAAAAAGGCTCTTTTCGAAGCTCTAAAATCACTTCTTCATCCTCGATCTGATAAAGAAGATTCACCGATGAGTTTCCTACTCCAAGCACAAAATATTTGTTTCCGATTTCTACAATTTCAATATAATTACTTCCATTATTCAAGTAAAGAGAACCAAAAGAACGCATGAATTTATTTTCATTCATGGCTGGAGATCTTTTTCGGCGGATATATTTCAAGGTAAAATAAAATCCTAAAAGAAGAAGAAACATAATAAAAAAAGGTCCGAGAAAACTCCCCCCGCCTCCGCCTTCATCTTGAGCAACCGTTTCTTTTCCCTGACTCTGCTGATTGTATTGCTCAATCACATCGAGTTTTTTGTCATTTTCAGGTTTTGTCTGCTCCAGAGTTTTCCCGCCTGGAGCCTTAATCTGGTCGGTCTGGGAAAAAACAATCCCTTGGAAAGATAAAAAAAATATCAAAAAAACTGTTTTTTTCATTTTCACAACTTTATTTCATTATTAAGTATTAAAATATATTAAACAAAGAGATTAAAGATAAAAAAAATTAAAACAGGTTTGATATTTTCAAAGCAAATATTTCCTGCTCACACTCAGCGCCCACCAAATATCATATTTGGGGTCTCTTTTACAGAAACGGTCCTCAAAAAAATCAATCAGACTTTTTAATATTATCTCTTCAAAGGACTCTTTTTCAGACTTCTCTTTCTGCTTTTTCAATAATTCTATCACTTCACCGTAAAATTGTTTCATTTCATCCCAGTGTTCTTTTTCCAGTTTCTGAAATAAAAAACTGTTTTTTTCAACCAAACCATCATATTCATCTTTATAATTTTTTAATTCACTTATTTCATTTTCAGACAGATAATTTCTATCATCCGCAAAATTCATTGAGCTGATCTGATTTCCCAGATTGTGAATTTTTTCCGCCACATCTAGAAGCAAACGAAAGGAAGAAGTAAAATCAATCCCTGTTTTCTGAGCCTCATGCTTTTCCATGAAATATCCCCGGTTATGTTCTTGTGTATTCTACTTTCATCCCTTTTTTGATTTTATATGTTTTGACAAACCCTGAATTGACTTCTAATACCAAAAAAGCCTTTCCTTCCGAGCGGATGGGAATCAGGGAATAAGGAACCGTGTTTTCCACGATATGCATAATCTTTTTTTCTTTATCAATAAAAAGAATATCCAGTGGAATTTGCGTATTTTTCATCCAAAAAGATTTCTCTCCCTCTTCATCGAAAAGAAACAGCATTCCTGCTTTTTCAGGCATCGACTTTCGAAACATCAGTCCTTGAATTCTTTTATCCTCTGTTTCCGCAAACTCAATATCAATCTTGATCACAGGCGTTTTATTTTCATCTTTCAATAAAAGTTCACCTTCTTTTTGAAAAACAAGAGACTGGAGATAATTTTCCTTTTTTTCCGACAAAGCCGACTGATAACGGAAAAGATAGAATCCAACAATTAAAATCCCGAAAAAAAGAGTAATAAAACTTTGAAAACCTTTTCTTCTTCTCTCTTTGGTCATGGTTTTGTTCCATTGATTCTATAAATTTCAATATTTTTATCCAGAAAATCCGAGAAAGCAAGAAGACTGCCGTCAGGTGAAACCGCCAAACCGGTCGGCTGGTTTCTTCCCCAGAGCCATGAGGTGATTTCAAGAGTTTGGGCATCCAAAACAAAAACTTTTCCAAACTCAGGTCCTTTCATCAGATAGGTTTTTTTATTATTGGGACCTCTGGAAGAAACAAAAAGAGTTTTTCCATCGGGGGAAAGGTCAATAGTGTTCAGTTTATCATCTACCAGCTTTTCTTTTAATATTTTATCATTTTCAAAAGAAATAATATAAATTTTTCCATTCCCCATTGAGGAGGCAAAAAAGACCCCTTTGCTATAATCAGGAACCAAATGCCTCATAGCATTTCCACAAGGAATTGAAAGAACTATTTTATTGGTTTTCAAGTCTATCTTGATTACTTTCGGTTTATTAAAAAGAGCCGCATAAAGATATTTCCCGTCAGGGCTCATCACCATTCCTCTTGGAATGCCATAAACCGGTATTTTTCTGATCACTTTATAATTTAATGCGTCAATGACAGTAATATCCCTGCTATCCCAGTTTGAAATAAACGCAGTGGATTCATCCTTGGAAAAAAGAATCACTTTACTGTAAATCCCCTGGGTAGGGATCGATTTTTTCACTTCAAAAGTATCTAAGCTGATCACATGCACCAGTTCAGCGTGCATCTGGGCAAGCCAGATTTCATTATTCCGGACAGATACGGCTGTCTCTACAAAACCTTTTTTTAAAGCCAGTTCTTTTGGGAAAACAATTCTTTTAAAAACTTTTCCGGTTTCCACACTGATAATATCCATCCCGTTGTCATCCAAAAGCGGAGCTAAAATATATTTTCCATCGGGGGTAAAACGAACCGATTTGGGCTGTCTTCCTGTTTTGACTTCAGAAAGAAGCGTCATAAAATTTTCGTTTTTTTCCAGTTTTTCTTCTAAAAGCGTATTTTTTGAGAGAGTAAAATCAAATTCTTTATCCTGATACCCTTTTGCCGTGATCTTAATTTTAAAACTGCCTTTTTCTAAAATAATTTTTTTTGTTTTTTCCTCATCTCTGGCAGGAAATACCTCATTGCCGGCAATAAAAATACGGTAGGTTTCAGGAAATATTTTCAGTTTTAATAAAGCCTGCCCGGATTTGGGATAAACACTGACACTGAATAAAATAAATAAAAGAAACAGAATATTTTTTTTCAAGAAAAACTCCTTGATATTTTTTTTATTTTTGAATCAAATCCATCCCTTCATCTGAATCTTCTTCTCCTTTTTCGTCTTCAAAAGGATTTTTTTCTTCTTCTGAATAAAGATAAATGCTCAATTCTTCCAAAATTCTTTTGGCATAAATTTCTTTTGCAACAATCGCAAAATTATCATTTAATCGATTTATCATGAGATATTTATACTCTTGATTTAAAGAAAGTTTATCCAGGGTTTCTTTTTTGGCTTCCAAAATAACCTGATGAGAGATTTTCCCTTTTTGAAACTGCTCGCTCCATCTTTCTACATTGGATACAATATTTTCAGGCAGTTCAATTCTCGACTTATTTTTCAAAGTAGCTAGAAGCAAATCAATTGAAAAACCAAAATAAAGCGCTCTTTTGATCGACTGCGGGGTCATTTTATAAACAAAAATATCACTAAAATTGACAATTTCCATAAAAATATTTAAGATATAACTCGTCTGAAGATCCAGTTCTTGAGGATAAACCGTAATTTCCATAGACGGTGCGGGCACAAGAGGTTTTTTGGGAGAAGCCAGATCATTGGTCAGGTTTTTGTACTGGGCATTAAAACTATAAACAGCAAATCCTTCGGCGGTAAACTTCTTCACCAGAATCCCCATATAGTTTAAAATTTCAATTCCCTTTAAAATATTCCGCCTGAACTCACGGGAAAGAAGAAGGTCAGGCTCTTTTTGAAACCTTTCTTTCAGGTAAGCTAAAGACAAATCGGCAATTGTAAAATCGAACCCCGTCATTTTCTTGACCAGCTCAAAAATCTCCTGAATAAAAGTATCTGTATTGAGAATCTTATCATAAACTTCCTGAATGCTCTGTTTAAAAAAAAGTGTTCCCTTTTTCGTGAGATAAATATAGCTGTCTTTTCGGTCTGTCTTCACAAACTGATGAGTAGAAAGGAACCGGATGAGAAACCAGAGAACTGTTTCCGACTCAAACTCATTTAAAAGCCTTTCATAGTGTTTTTTATTAATTTTCCCTTTCTGGGTAATAAGAATGTCTTCTTTGGTGATAAAATAAATCAGCTTGATAATATCATTGAATATTCTTGTATTATAAGAAATATTCCGGATAAAATTAAGCGGATTCGGTATAATTTTAGCGCTGTCCAGCTGATAACAGGGGGTCAGGGAAAAACCGTTTTCCAGCTCAATTAAAACCAGGCTCTCTGTTAAAAGCTTTTCTTCCAGAAAATAGTGGACTGCCGGTTCGCCAAACTGCTGGATCAAAAACTCCTGACGGCAGATTCCTCCATAAGAAAACAGGAAAAAAAACATTTCATGAGGCATGTCCTGATATTTCTGATTGGCAGCCTGCCCTTTCATCGTCTGGATAAATAAAGCGAGGTCTTTAAAAGAAAGAATATTGAATCTCTTTTGAATAATTTCAGAAATTTCAGGATAAATAAAAACTTTCACAGAGGGTTTGACTTTTTGAATACTTTTCAAAGAATAAACCAATCCTTTGTTTTCAAGTTCTTTCAATCCTTCCTGAAGAT
Organism: Spirochaetes bacterium GWB1_36_13; assembly: GCA_001829155.1. Lineage (GTDB taxonomy): Bacteria > Spirochaetota > GWB1-36-13 > GWB1-36-13 > GWB1-36-13 > GWB1-36-13. The sequence continues at coordinate 5,176 of MIAO01000139.1, forward strand.
TATCATAGGTTTCATATTTTTCAAGATAATTCAGTTCAAAACCGTCTTTTAACACAGCATGAAAAAAAACAAGCGACTGCGCTGAAGTTAAATCTTTCAAATAAAAAGAAAGCATTTTCTCAAGAAAAGCTGAAAAAGAAATATAGAAATCCAAAGGATTTTCTTTTTCGATTCCTGTTTTTTCTTTGAGAAGCTGAATTCTGTCAGGAGAAAGAGTTTTAAAAAAATTGAGAAGTTTCAAGGGTTGTCCTTAAAGCTGAAAGTATTCCATTTTCGAAACCAGAATAGCTTGCGCGCCGATTTTTTTAAGATTTTCAATCACAGCGTAAAGCTCATTTTTACTGATAACCGAACGAACCGCTGCCCAGCCTTCCTGCTCCAGTGACATCACTGTAGGAGAATTCATTCCGGGAGTAATTTTTTCAGCTTCTTTCAGGTATTTTTTAGAAATATTATAATCAATCATTAAATGCTTTTCAGCTGTCAGAATTCCGTCAAAACGGGTCATCAGTCTTTCTTTCCAGTCTGTTTCAAAAGGCGACAGGTTTTTTTTAGCCAAAAGCACGGCTTCGGTTTGAATAATCACATCGATCACCTCCAGCCCTGCCTGAATCAGGGTACTCCCTGTCTCAACCAGATCCACCACTGCTTCTGAAATGCCCAGAGTGGGGGTGATTTCAACAGAACCTGTGATTTCCTTAATCTGAATATTGTTTATATTATATTTATTTTTAAAGTATTGGGTTGTAAGATGAGGAAAAGAAGTCGCAATCCTTTTTCCAGAAAGGTTTTCAGGTTTCAGCCCGCTGGATTTTGGGGCTGCAAGACACAATTTACACTTTCCAAACCCCAAAGAAAGAAGCTCATCGATTTCACTTTCCACATTGTTTTCTAAAATCATATCCTGCCCGGTAATCCCGAAACTAACCCTGCCGTTTGCCACATAGAGGGGGATATCATGAGCCGGAAGAAAAATCAATGCCAAGGGAGTGGCAGAACATAAAGCAATATCATAACGGTCGGGTTTATGAAATTGAAGCCCGATTCTTTTTAAATAACTGACTGCATTTTCAAAAAGCCTGCCTTTTTTCGGGATCGCTAAAAGGAGGCGGTCGTCTAACTGGATCATTTTTCTTTCCTGTTTGCTTTTTCTTCAAGTCCTGAGACACCCATTCGTCTTTTGAGTTCCTTCTCAATCTCTTCAAAATGGATTCCTTCGTTGGCTAAAAGAACAAAAATATGATAAAACAAGTCTGCTGTTTCATAAATCAAACCGGTTCTATTTTTTTTTGCGGCTGCCATAATGAGTTCTGCCGTTTCTTCACCGATTTTTTTGATAATCTGATTTTCACCTTTTTGAAACAACTGTGTTGTGTATGAATTTTCAGGCATTTCGATTTTTCGTTTTTCAATAACTTCAAATACTTCCATGAAAGGATTCTGACTCATTTTACTATCCCTTTCTTTTTTCCTATTCTCTAAATTTAATGAAATAGTAGATTAATTTGAATAAAATATTACTGATTGCCCCTATTTTAGAAATTACGGCTATTAAATAATATCTCCCGCTGCCAGAACTTCGTCACTGTCATTGTAAAAAACTGCGAGCTGACCGGGGGTTGGAGCGCTGAACTCTTCTTCTGCCTCTATTTCAAGAATTTGATTATCTTTTGCAAGAACTTTAGAATTCTGAGAAAGAGATTTATATCTAATTTTGACTCTGTAGTTTTTTCCAGGTTCAATGGATTCAAACTCATTTCTGAGATAAATTTTGATTTTTTTCCTGAGAATCTGTTCCTTATCCCCTACCACAATCTGATTGGTTTCCGGCCGTATGCCGATCACATACTGCGGTTTCCCAAGACCCACTCCGATACCTCTTCTTTGCCCCAGCGTAAATTTAAGGAATCCAGGATGCCGTCCGACTTTTTTTCCTTCCAAAGTGACAATGTCACCCTCAAAGATTTTGTCAGGAATTTTTTCTTTTAAAAATTGAAAATAATCATCTCCCGGAATAAAACAGATTTCCTGACTTTCCCGTTTCTGGCTGACTGCAAGCCCCGCCTTTTCCGCTATTTTTCTGACCTCAGACTTTAAATACCCCGATAAAGGGAAAAGAATCCGATCAAGAATCGGCTGGGGAATAACTGATAAAAAATATTCCTGACTCTTTTTATCGTGAATTCCTTTTGCCAGCCTTTTGCTTCCTGAATTTTCAACAATACTTGCATAATGTCCGGTCGCAATCCATTTTATTCCAAGTTCATCCGCTTTCAAAGCTATTTTTTTAAACTTCATTCTTTCATTACAGACGGGACAGGGATTTGGGGTTCTTCCGCAAAGATATTCTTTAATAAAATAATTTATAACCTCTTCCTGAAATTCTTTCCTGAAATCCATCTGAATCAAGAGAATCCCTATTTTTTCAGCCACCCCCTGTGCGTCTTCCCAATGCCTGAAAAAACTTTCACTTTCATGAAATCGAAAAATTACACCCGTCACTTCATATCCCTGTTCTTTCAGAAGAAACGCTGCCGTTGAAGAGTCCACTCCCCCGCTCATTCCGACTAAAACTTTTTTATCAATCATTATAAATCCCCCTTCTTGAATATTTCTGCCATTTTCAAGCAGTCTTCTTTCTTATGTACCGTTGATATGAATGATGTTTCATACATAGAAGGCGGAAAAAAAATATGATTCTTTATCAAAATCTGATACATTTTTTTAAATAGTTTAAAATCTTGTTTTCCGGCATCAGAAAAATTTCTTACTGAATTTTGAGTATAAAAAACAGTAAACATTGAACCGATTGAATTGACTGTTAAAAGACTGTTTTTTTTAATTTCCAGAACAGCCTGCGATACAATTTCTTCCATTCTTGAATAACTTTCCGGGTTTTTCTTAAGCCATTGAATAACAGATATTCCTGCTCTCATCGCCAGAGGATTGCCTGATAAAGTGCCTGCCTGATAGACTTCTCCCAGAGGAGCCAGGTTTTTCATAATTTCTTTTCCAGCTCCGAATGCCGCTGCCGGCAGCCCTCCCCCTATGATTTTTCCAAGAATTGTCATATCGGGCTTTATCCCAAATTTCTGCTGAGCCCCTCCCAGCCCCAGCCTGAATCCTGTAATCACTTCATCAAAAATCAGAAGAATCCCGTATTCGGAAGTTATTTTGCGGACAAAATGAAGAAAGTCATCATCGGGGATAACGACTCCCATATTTGCCGCTACAGGTTCGATAATCACGCAGGCAGTTTCCCTGCCTTTTTCCCTCATAACCTTTTCAAAAACAGACTTATCATTATAAGGAATTGAAATGGTATCAAGAGCGGCATTTTTCGGGACTCCTTTTGAACTGCTTTCAGGAAGACTGCTCACCCCTGATCCCGCCTTGATCAAAAGATTGTCTGAATGTCCGTGATAGCATCCGTCAAATTTGATAATCAGGTTTTTTCCTGTAAATCCTCGGGCAAGCCTGACTGCGGACATCACCGCTTCGGTTCCTGAATTGACAAAACGAAGCTGCTCCATCGAAGGATAACATTCCAGAATTTCCTGCGCCAGTTTAGTTTCCAAAACAGTCGGCAAACCAAATGAAGTTCCTTTATCGATTCCTTCCTTGAGAGCTTCTCTTACAATACTGGGGGAATGTCCTAAAATATGAACGCCCCAGGAAAGGCAAAAATCTATAAACTCTTCATTTTCTTCTGTATAAATTTTACTCCCCGCCCCTTTATCTATAAAAAGAGGGTTTATGCCTAATCCTGAAAAAGCGCGTACAGGAGAATTGACCCCTCCGGAAAGAACTTGTTTTGATTCTTCATAATGATTGATATTCATCCAATTTCTCCAGTAAATAAGGTGTAAAATAACTGATAATCCGTGATGCCCCGGCTCTTTTGATAGAAATCGCTGTTTCATAGATCAGTTCTTCTTTTGCCAGCCCGTTTTCGATCAAGTATCGGATTGAAGCGTATTCCCCCGAAACCTGATAGGCCGCTATGGGGATATTAAAAGAAGATGAAGCTCTGTAGATAATATCCAGATAAGACAACGCGGGCTTAACGATGACTGACGATGCCCCCTCCTCAATATCTGCTGAAATTTCTTCAAGGGCTTCCAGAGCATTGGCAGGATTCATCTGATAGCTTTTCCGGTCTCCCTTTTTGGGTGAAGAACCGGCTGCATCCCGAAATGGACCGTAAAATCCAGATGCAAATTTAGCAGCATAAGAAAGAATTTTTGTTTTTTCGAAACCCGCTTCATCCAATTTTTTTCTGATAAAATAGACTCTGCCGTCCATCATATCAGAGGGCGCTACAATATCGGCTCCTGAAACTGCGTGTGAAAGGGCTATTTCGGAAAGAATTCTGCATGTTTCATCATTATCCCCGATATGACACTGACCATCGTGCGAATAAGAGCAAAGACAGACATCTGAAATGATTTCAAGTTTTGGAAATTTTCTTTTGATCAAAGAAATTCCTGTCTGAACCAGCCCCTGATAATGATAGGTCTGCTCTATCCCTTTATTTTCAGGCACCCCGAAAAGCAGAATCGAATGAAGCCCCTTGAGAATCCATTTTTCAAGTTCTTTTATTAAAACATCCACGCTATAATGATAGACTTCTTTCATAGATAATATTTCTTTTTTTATCCCCTGCCCGTCCACTAGAAAAACAGGCATAATTAATTCTTCTTTTCTTAAAAAAACTTCCTGGAATTGAAGCAGGGTTTTCCGATCTTTCCTTTTTTCTCTAAACCTCTTGAACATGAATCATCCGCTCCTTTTGAACCTGATAACTTAAAAGTGATTTTTCTGTTGCCGGACCCATATAATAATAGATTTTCTCTGCTGGAAATTCCTTGAAAAAATGATAAAATGCTTTGACTGTTGAAGGAGATGTAAAAACAAATCCGTCAAATTCCTCTGTATTGATTTCAATTTCTTTTTTCTCAATTGTATCGTATAGAATTTTTTTCTCAACTCCATTGATCTGATGAATCAGATTATCCGAGAGACTGGAACAGGGATAGAGCAGAGGAAAAATTTTTTTTTCCTGAATCAGCTGATAAAGGGAAGCCGAATGAGGTTTTTCAGAGATAAAATCGGATTTCTCGCCCCATTTTTCAATTTCATGAGCAGTCCCTCCGCCGATAGCAAAAATTTTTTGATTTGTTTTCAGACTGTAGTTTTTGAAAAAAACATTCACAGCGCTTCGGGAAGTCAAAATAATCCCATGATATTTTTCAATTTCAATGACAGGGCGGGGATTTCTTTCTTTGATTTCGATCAGAGGGCTGTGAAAAACATTGCCTGGAATTCTATTTTTAATAAAATCAGGATTGAGACCGGTGTAAAGAATTTTATCTCTTATAAGAGCATTTTTTACAGAATACCCGATGATAATAATCAGGGGTGAAGACAGAAAAGAATCAGCCATATCTGAAACAGTTCGAATTTCAATTTTCTGAGATAAATATCCCATTCCGTGAATCAGAGCTGCGGGCATATCTTTTGGAAATCCGTTCTTTAAAAGAGCAGAAGAAATTTCTTTTAATCTGGAACTTCCCATATAATAGACAAGAGTCCCGCAGGGAGGAGTCTTGATTTCTTCAGGCTTTTCATGAGAAGCTGTTATAAAAGCAAGAGAGTCTGAAATATTTCTTTCTGTCAGCGGAATTTGATAAAAAGACGCCGCACTCTGAGAAGCTGAAATACCGGGTATGATTTCAACATCGACTCCTCTTGACCTTAAAAAATTAATTTCTTCTTCCGCCCGCCCGAAAATCATGGGATCTCCCCCTTTGAGCCGGACAGTCAGCAAGCCTTTTAACGCGGATTCATAAAGTTTTTCCTGAATTTCGGACTGACTGTATGAATGAAGATTTTTTCTTTTCCCGACATAAAATTTTTCACCTCTGCTGTAATCCAATATTTCTTTCGGTATCAAATCATCATAATAAACGGCATGGGATTTTTCAAGAATTTTCATTCCTTTTACAGTTAAAAGTTCCGGATCCCCGGACCCTGAACCTACAAGATAAACTCTGCCGTATTTCCTGCGCCCGTCTATTTTGCTGAAAAGAACTTTTAAATCTTTTCGACTTTCTTTTATCACAACTGCCAGCATTCCCTGAAGAGGATGTGTTTTAAAAGGAAGAATTTCACTGCAGTTCTTTTCCAGCCCCAATCTTTTTAAAGCGCAGAAAGCGACCGCAAGCGCATCTATCTTCCCCGTATTTATCAATTCAAGGCGTTCCCCTATTGTTCCGCGGATATCCACCGGAAGCAAATCTTTTCTGAGGCTGATTATCTGCTTCTGCCTTTCAGAAGAACTGGCGCCAATTCTTGCTCCTGCCGGAAGGTCTTTCAGCTTCACTCCTCCCCGGCTGACCAGGCAGTCTCTGGAATCAAAAGCGGGTGTCAATGCAGCCATCAAAAGACCCCGTGAAAGCGGATAAGGAAGATCTTTGGCAGAATGGACTGCAGCGTCTGCTTCTCCTGTTAATAGGGCTTCGTCGAGTTCACGGGTAAAAAAATCATCTGGAATTTTTTCTGTCAAAGAAATTTCCTTATGTTTATCCCCATAGGAATCTAAAGTAAAAAGATTAAATTGTATTTCAGGCAGTAAAGAAAAAACCTCTTCTGCCTGTTTCACCGCCAGAGGGCTGTTTCGGGAGACTGCTTTGATTTTATTTTTCATAGAAAACAGACTTCCCTATTTTTTTCATAAAATGAGACACTTCAAATTGAATAAGTTTTTCAGCCTGATGGATTTCATTTCTCCGTTTTTCAAGATTTTGCTCTTGTTTTTTTTCGACTTCAGAAATATTATAGAGTTCAACACCCGTTATGCTGCCGACAGCCTCTTCCACATCTCTGGGAACTGCCAGATCAAAAATAATCATTTTTTTATTTTGCGGAAAATCCTCTTTCCTGACTATGAAATGCGGCGCTGAAGTTGCAGTGATTAATAAATCAGTTTGTTTTAAAATGTTTTTTAGAAAATTCAGCGGAAATGCGGAACATCCAAGTTCATCTGCCAGAGCCTTCGATTTTTCAAATGTCCTGTTTCCCAGAAAAATAGTCTGACACCCATCTTTTACAAGATATCGCACAATATTCCGATTCATCTGATGAACACCGATCATAGTAATCCGCATGTCTTTTAAAGACAGGTTTCTTTTTTTAATAATTTCCACGACTGCCTGGCTATGCGACATTGCGCCTTTTCCGATTCCGGTCAGAGTCCTGACTTTTTTCCCGGCTCTGAGCGCAGACTGAAAAAGAATATGAAGACCGGAGCTGATTCTTTTTTCCTGAACCGCTTCCCGATAGGCTTTTTTAACCTGATGCATTACCTGATTTTCTCCGATCAATGCTGACTCGAGACCTGAAGCCAGACGAAAAAGATGCCTGACTGTTTCAGGTTCCTGATGAGAAAAAGATTTTTCAGGAATATCATAATACATTTCAACCCGGTTGCAGGTTTTGAGTAAAACATAGTTTTCAGGTAAAGAAGAATAGAAAAATTTTTTTTGGTATGCTTCCCTTTCTTCAATTGAAAAACTGTGGTCCAATCCTTTAAATAAAATCATTTTTCAAAAAATCCTTTATATAATTTCTCCATTCAATGCTTTTTTTTACATTTTCAGCATTGGAAGAAACTGCGATACTCATATTGTCTTTTTTTATCAGGGCGGGAGAAGTGAAATGGGAAAGAGGCGGATTATCGCAGACATTTACCAATATTCCATTTTTTTCACACTCTGTAAAAATTGTTTGATTCAGCTCAATATTATTTGTACAGCCATAGACTAAATAATATCCTTTTAGATCTTCCGGGTCAAATTCTTTTTCTATCAGACTGTACTTTTTCTTTTTCAATTCAGAACTAATTTCTTTTGCAAGAATTGTGATCTGATCCGAATACATTTCCAAAACCTTTAATTTGCTTACCGCCGCCTTGCCGCCCCCGATAATCAAAATTTTTTTTCCTGTGATATTCAGGCAGACTGGTAAAAAAATCATAAATAATACTCCAGAAGAATTTCTTTTTTGTAAAGAAATTTAATAATTTCATCCAGAATAGTTTCATCAGTTAAATCAGGCGTAAATTTCAAGTCGGCAGAGCTGGAAGAATAAGGATCTTTACCAATTTGGATAATCAAAATATCATTTGGTTCATTCAGTATTTTCAAAGCCTGGATATCATATTCATCAATCGAGTTTATCGTGGAGATGAAAATCAGCCCCGAATCAGAAAGAATTTTTGACAGTTCTCCCAGACGCCTGATCTGTTCTTCCCGGTCTTCCAGACTGTTTTGAAGGTCATTGTCCAAACCGCCCATAATGCTCGATATTCCGACATAATAAACATGAAAATCCGAATCAAAAAGCCTTCTCTCCAGTTTTTTAGCAATAGTTTCTTTTTTATCGTTTTCATCTCCGGCAATAAGAACAAATTTTGAGGGATGGCGGAACCGGTTCTGGCGTTCTCCCCTTGAAATAAACCCGAAATCCCAGCTGGTTTTTCTTTTCTCTATATATTTGTTCAACGGATTATCGCCGTCCTTCACCGCTTCTAAAACAATCCCGCAGCCTGAAATAGCAAACTGGTCAATAATAACAAAACGACCTGTTTCTTCAAAGTTTCTGGCAAGATCAAAAGCAAACGGTTTTCTGGATTCTAAAATACATTCTGCCACATCGTATCTGTCTATCTGTTCTTTATTCTGAACTGATGTCAGTTCCGAAGCGTCAATTGTGTTTATTATTTTTGAAAGTTTTACCATAACCTGGCTGGTTCCGATTTTCATTTTATAAATTTTATTTTTAATGAGCGGTGCATTTTCCATCCAGAAAAGGTTGACTTTAATTTTCTGAGCAATCTCCGGATAGTTGTTTTCATCCGTCCGGCACATGATTTCACCGTTTCGGCTGTATAGAGCGTGTTCGAGCGTAAATCCGGCGGTTTCTCCAGCGCTGACGCTTTTCACAGCTTCACTGCCAAAAATTTCTATCGAACGGATTTTTGATTTCCTGCCTGATGGGAAAAAAATAACTTCATCCCCTGTATTTATTTTTCCGCTGGCGGCATTCCCTGCGAGGATTCTCCTGTCGTCCTGACTCTGCGTAAATTTATAAATATCTTGAATCGAAAACCTGAAAGGATTTTCTTCTTTATTTTTCCTGACATTAAAACAATCTATCTGTTCAAAAACAGCCGGTCCCTTATACCACGGCATTTTTGAAGAAGACTTCATAATATTCTCTCCATCCCTTGCGCTGATCGGAATACAGCTTACCGGTTCTACGCCTACTTTTAGAAGAAATTCACTGTATGTTTTTTTTATATTTTCAAAAACATTCTCATCAAATCCGACTAAATCCATTTTATTGATCAAGACGCTGACCTGTCCGATGCCAAGCATGGAAACCAGATAACCGTGCCTTTTCGTGTTTTCCTGAATCCCTTCTTTGGCATCGATCACAATCAATGCAGATTCAGCTCTGGCAGCCCCTGTAATCATATTTTTCAGAAACTCAATATGTCCGGGAGCATCAATAATAATATAATCTCTTTTTTTTGTTTTCATAAAACATCTGGCAGAATCAATTGTAATTCCCTGACTCTGTTCTTCTTTCAGAGCATCCAGAAGAAAAGCGTATTCAAAAACTTTCGAATTTTTTTCACACATTGCTTTCAGGTTTTCCAGCTTGCCTTTCGGAAGAGATTCCGAGTCAGCTAAAAGCCTTCCGATTACAGTACTTTTTCCATGATCGACATGCCCAATCATCACCAGATTCATAAGTTCTCTATGCTCCATATTTCATACCCTCTTTTTGAATTATTTTCAGTTAAACTCAAAAACTCTTTACATATAGCCTGATCTCCTGAGAGTTTCCAGTCCTCCGCCGTCTTCTTTATCCTGAGCCCTGCCCGACCTTTCCGCAATATTTGCAAGCTGTCCGGTTTTCAATTCATCGACAATTTCCTCAACTGTGGAGGATTTTGAATCAATAGGCTGAGTACATGGAGCACAGCCCAGCGACCGGTATCTTTTTCCGTTTCCCCCGTCAAAATAAAGCGAAATAACGGGAATCCTTTCTCTGGCAATATATTCCCAGACATCCAATTCAGTCCAGTCCAGAAGAGGGTGAATTCTGATATGGGTCCCGGGCGGAAAATCAGTATTGTAATAATTCCATAATTCAGGCGGCTGTTCACCTATATTCCATTCGTTATCAAGACTTCTTGGTGAAAAATACCTTTCTTTGGACCGGCTGCCTTCCTCATCGGCGCGGATTCCTGCAATCACTCCATTATAGGGTTGTGTATTGGAATCTTTTTCATATATCCGCTTTTCATGATTAAAACGGTATCGCGGCCACTCTCCCGAAAGAGTATGTTTCAACGCTTCGCTTTTCAGATTTTTACAGCATGTCAGCCTGTCCGTTCTGCCGTCTGGATAAGTCAGTTTTTGATCCAAAGCTTCTTTGTTTTCACCGTAAATAAGATCCAGTTTCCATTCAAAAGCCATTTGATCGCGGTAACGGATCATTTCAGGAATTTTAAAATGAGTGTCAATATGAATAAAAGGATAGGGAATATGCCCGAAAAAAGCTTTCCTGGAAAGCCAGGCTAAAACAGTGCTGTCTTTTCCGATTGACCAGAGCATGGACAGATTTTTATTTTTAAATTCTTTATAAGCTTCCCTTAAAATTTGAATACTTATGGCTTCAAGTTTTTGTATTCGATCCATATTTTTCCTCCTTTTTTCACTTCAGTTTTTTGATTCAGGTGAAGTCCGCATTCTTTTTTGCTTCCTTTTTCCCACCACCACCTTCCTGACCGGAAATCTTCCCCTTCGCAGACCGCCCTTGTACATGGGGCGCATCCGATACTGATAAATCCTTTGTCATGGAGTTCATTATACGGCACTTCTTTTTCCCGGACATATTTCCAGACATCCTCATAACTCCATTGATAAAGGGGGTTTATTTTAAATATTTCAAAATTCTCATCCCATTCAATCACATCTATTTCTCTCCTGTCTTCAGATTGATCCTGCCTCAATCCGCATATCCAGGCTTTCACATCTTTCAGAGCTCTTTTTAACGGAAGAATTTTTCTGATATGACAGCAGAGTTTCCGGTATTCACTTTTCTCATAAAATAAGTCCGGTCCATTTTCTCTGACTATTTTTTCCACTTCAGCCGTATCAGGAAAATAAATTTCATATTTCATACTGTATTTTTTCATTGTTTTCTGGATGAGCGCGTAAGTTTCCTGAAAAAGCCTGCCTGTGTCAAGAGTCATTATTCTGGCTTCCGGTTCAATTTTCAAAATCATATCAGTCAGAACCTGATCTTCAAGCCCCAGACTTGATGAGAAAACAATATCCTTGATGCCGAATTCCTTTAAAACAAACTGAATAATCTCTTCAGGATTTCTATTTTTCAGATTATTTTTCAAATTATCCAATTTTTTTCTCACACAGTCTCCTTTATCAATTCGAATTAAATGAAATATTCAGGTTCCTTTTTTTCCAGACCGAATTTAATTTTGGTCCAGGCCCGTTCATGTAAATAGTAAATAAACAATTTAGTGAAAACTTCCAATCCGCCGATTGATAAAGCAAGTTTAAATGTCCCGGTGATAAAATAAGCAACCATTACAGTATCAAGGGTTCCGGTAATTCTCCATGAAACAGCCTTGACAATGCTCCTGATTTTTTTTTCTTTGACCATTTTATCCTCCTTTTTGAATCACTACTTTCCAGCAGTCTTCTTTTTTCTCTTGAACAAGGATTTTATGCCCTTCTTCTGTTACCGAACGGGGGACATTTTCAATCGGGGCGCCTTCATCGAGCCAGATTTCCAGAATTTCTCCATTTCTCATTTTTGACAATTCCATTTTAGTCTTGACAAAATTCATAGGGCAGGCTACTCCTCTCAAATCTTTAAAAAGATTGACCTGTTTTTCTTCAGCAATAGATTGGATAATTTTTTTATCTTTATTTTCATTCAAAGGAAAATTCAAAGAATCATCCATACTCTGATAAAGTTTCTTGACTTCTTCCGCCAGTTCAAAAACTTTCTTTTCATCTTCCGGCAGAAATTTTTTATCATTATTGAAAGCGCTGCGGATTATCTTTTCAAATCCTGAAGGGATTAAGCCTGTTTTCATAAAATAATTTTCAAATTCCTCAAAAACTTTTTTATCGGTTGAAGCTTCTACCCCGCGGGTAATCAAAAGCATTCTAGAAGAATAATAGGCCAAATGATAGAGTTCCACTCCCCTCTTCTCAATATCTTTTTCATTTTCAAGTTTTTTCATAACATTTTCAATGTTTTTTTCATCCCTTTCAATAAAATCAAACAAACCTGCCGAACATTCTCCTTTTCCCCTTTTAAAAATTGTAAAAATCTCCTCGCTTCCCCAATCATAATAGTAATTTTTATCTTCATCAAAATCAGGAATATCGCTGTAATCTTCTTTCAGTTTTTCAGAAACCCAAATTTCCCCGCCCCTTTCCATCCAGCCGTAAATTTTCTCATTCTCCTTTTTTTCCTGAATAAAACAAGAAAAAAAATCGCTGACAAACCGGGGTAAATCTCTGGCGCTGACTTCTCCGTAAATTTTTCCAAATCTGGTACGCCCCTCTCCTAAAAAAGCTCCTAATACTATTTTATAAGAAGGATAAACTTTTTCTCCTTTTCTGGCAGCGCCTCCGATAAAACCGATATCGCCGATCAGATGCTGCCCGCAGGAATTCGGACATCCCGAAATATGAAAACGGATGTCTTTGACGGGCTCTAAATCTAAATTGATTTTCAAAAGTTTTTTACGGACTGCCCGGGCAGCATCCTGTGAAAAACAGATTCCAAGCTGACAGGTGGATGCCCCGGCGCAGGAAACAATATTTCCGTAAAAAGAGGGAAGCCGCGAGTCTTCTATCTTTTCATCGAGAAAAGAAAAAACTTCAGAAAGACTTTCCTCAGGAATATTTCTAAGAAGAATATTCTGATTATGAGTGAGACGGATGGTATCCTCTCCAAAATAAGACAGCAAATCAGACAGTTCCAAGACCTTTTGATTTGAAATATCACCCAGAAAAACCGGAACAACTATTGAATACAAACTGTTATTCTGTTTTTTGACAAATCTTTTTTTCCAGATTTCAAATGAATTGACATCATATTTCTGTGGATTGTTTATTCTTTCTCTTTTTATTTCAATAGAAGGGTCAAATGATATTTTTAAAGGCATTTCTGTTTTTTTCAATTTTTCCATTTCATCTTCCAAAAGCCTTTTAAACTCTTTTTCCCCCAGTTTTTCATAGAGAAAGCGGATTCTGGCTTTACTGCGGTTTTTCCTGTTGCCATACTGGTTGAAAATATTTTTTAACGCTCTGGAAATATAATAGACATCTTTTTCCGGAAGAAAATCATAAATCCTATTTCCCGGTTCTGATTTTGCCCCCATCCCTCCGGCAATATAAGTCTGGAATCCCTTTTGTCCGTCTTTTATTTCGGCTATGAATCCTAAATCGGTTACAGATGCAAAAGAAGTATCTTTTTCATTATGCGAAAAAGCAATTTTATACTTTCTCGGCAGTTTCCATGAATCTTCCTCGGCAAGAAAACGGGTTGTCAGGGAATAAGCGTAGGGCGCCACATCAAAAACCTCTTCAGGATCAATTCCTGATTCAGGAGATGCTGTAATATTCCTGACCGTATTTCCACCTCCTCCTCTGCTGGAAAGACCTGTTTTTTTCAATTCTCTTAAAATAAAAACAATATCTTTTAAATCTACATCATGAATCTGTATTTCCTGACGAGTGGTCAGATGAAGGGTGTTTTTTCCAAACTCTTTTGAAAGCTCGGCAGTTTTTTTCAGCTGAAAAGGTGTGATAAACCCAGCTGCGCAGCGGATTCTGACCATATAAGTCCCGGTTTTTCTCTGCTCATATATTCCAAAAGGAACGCGGAATACTTTTAATGAAAGGGGATCAACCGCGCCTTTCAAAAAACCGTCAATCATTTTTTCAAGTTCATTGATCTCACTCTCAAGATTTTCAGGGAGTTTATATCCTTTCATCAATCACCTCTAATTCTTCTTTTTCTACTCTGCCTTCTTTGATCCAAAAAGCATTCACAACAGGGGTTTCCCCGGAAAGGGATACAATAAAATACAAAATATCGGGATCATAAGCCAGGCGGATATCTTCTTCCGAGGGGCGGGAAGGAGTCAGGGGATGGCTGTGATAGATGCCGTAAAGCTCCATTTTTTCTTTTCGGATTTCTTTCACTGCATGAAACTGTTCCCGGGGATTCATGGAAAAATGTTCAGAACTTTTATCCAGATTCTCCATTTCGTATAATTTTAAAATCAGCCCGTTTTTCCCGGATAAATATCCGCAGGCTTCAATCGGAACCTCTTTTTTAGAATGTTCTATCATTTTTTCATACATTTTTCTTGTAATCTGAATCATTCACCACACCCCGATTTTATTTATTTTTTCAGTTCGCAGACAGGAGGATCTTCATCCATCAAGCGTACGATAGACGGGTTCTCGCCGCACAAACCGCAATTTTTATTTTTATTTAATTTTACTTTTCTAAAATTCATCGTTTTGGCATCAAAAACAAGAAGCTGGTTGACAAGAAGCTCGCCTGCTCCTGTACAGTATTTAATTGCTTCTGCCGCCTGGATAGTCCCCAGCATGCCTGCTATTGCCCCCAATACGCCGGCCTGGGAACATGTCGGAACAGCGTCTCTCGGAGGAGGAGTTTTAAAAATACACCGGTAACAGGCCGATTCACCCGGTAAAATTGTCATTGACTGCCCTTCAAACCTGAGAATGCCGCCATGCGAATAAGGTTTTTTCTCCAAAAAACAGGCATCATTGATAAGAAACTTTGCGGCAAAATTATCTGTTCCGTCAATAATAAAATCATAGTCCCTGATGATAGAACGGATATTGGATGAATTGACCAGAAGATTATATGTTTTGACCTGAATATCCGGATTAATCGCAAGCATTTTATTTTTCGCAGAATCGACTTTCAGCCTGCCGATATCATTTGTTGAATGAATAATCTGTCTTTGCAGGTTGGACAGGTCAACCCTGTCAAAATCAACAATCCCGATTGTACCGATCCCCGCGGCGGATAGATAAAGGGCAGCCGGGGCGCCCAGTCCGCCTGCGCCGATAATCAGCACCTTAGACTCTAATATTTTTATCTGGCCTTCAACGCCTAAATCTTTAAGAATAATATGCCTGCTGTATCTTTCCAATTGTTCATCATTTAATTCCATTATTCACTCTCCCTTAATGCATTATCAATATCTTCTTTTAGATCTTCCAAATCTTCAATCCCGGCTGAAAGCCGGATTAAATTATCACAAACGCCCAGAGCTTTTTTTTTCTTTTCATCAAAATCACAGAAAATGGTAGAAGATGGATGAATAACCAGACTTTTGTTATCATTAATATTGGTGGCTCTACGGATAATTTTTAAACGGTTCATAAACTGAAAACACTTTGCCTTATCTGAAAGTTTAAAAGTCAGAATTCCGCCAAAACAATTATTGAATATTTTTTTAGCATTCTCATGATAAACACTCTCCGGAAGCCCGGGATAATTGACTCCTTCCACCTGAGGGTAAGATTTGAAAAAACGGGCAAGCGCTAAAGCGTTATCCGAACTTTTCTCAATTCTTAATCCGAGGGTTTCAAGTCCCAGAATCTGAAAAAAAGCATTTTGAGGGGCAAGACAGGCTCCCAGATTGCGGTAAACCTCTCTCCTCAGTTTAACCAGAAATGAAAACGGACCTGATTTTTTATATAAATCTTTCATTTTTGGCTGTAGTGACCAGTTAAAATTTCCTAAATCGACAATCAGTCCTCCGATACTTACCCCTCCTCCCGAAATATATTTTGCAGCGGAAAGAACTTCTACGCTTACACCGTATTTTTTAGCCTGAAAAAGATAAGGCGTCGCTGCCGTATTATCCAGAACAAGGGGAATTTTATATTTTTCCGCTATTTTTCCGATTTTTTCAATATCAAAAACTGCCAATTGAGGATTGCTGATAGTCTCTAAAAAAATAGCGGATGTATTTTTGTCAATTTCCTTTTCTATCTCTTCAGGATAATGAAAATCAGGCGTTTTAACTGTCAGCCCCCAATCCTTCAGAGTCTCATGAATTAAAGAAACTGTATTTCCGAAAGAAAAATTGGACGCAATAATATTATTCCCGCTTTTTCCCAGAGCAAGAATTACATTGGCAATAGCTGCCATTCCCGATGAAACAGCAATTGCCCCCTGCCCGCCGGTGAGATAGGTAATTTTTCTTTCCAGTTCCGTATTTGTCGGATTCGAAATACGGCTGTAGGAATGAGAAATAGTTTTTCCCAGAAAAGCATTTTCAAGTTCTTCCGCAGAGGAAAAATCAAAAGCAATATTCTGATAAACCGGTCCTCTTAAAGCTCCGTAAGGATTTGCCTCTGTTAAATCTCCGTGAATTGCCTTGGTTGTAAATCCCTTCATCTATATTCCTCCCCCGCCCATGAAATAAACAAATTCGAGTTCATCTCCTTCTTTAAGGAAGCTGATTTCATAATCTTTTTTTTCAACAAACTCTCCATTTAATTGAACGATAACCATATCCGGCATTTTAACCTGGCTTTGATTCATGAGTTTTAAAATAGATATTTTTTCTGATTGAAGCTCCTGCTCTTTTCCATTTACTGTCACTTTCATTGTCGGCTCCTTTGCTATTTCATAGCCTTCCTATCAAATTAGTATGATATAAATAAATATAATCCATTTTTAATCTTTTGACAATTTTTTTTAAATAAAAATACAAAAAATGTGAGATTTTTCAAATTCAATTAATTATAATTCTTTTTTGAATATTTTTTTTTGTTTTTCAAAGTAAAAGTTTTAAATTTAGATGTGTCTATTTGGATTTATTAAAAATGTAACAAAGGGGTGGTTATTTCAATGGCATTAGTTGAAATTAGAGAATCTGAATCTCTTGAAGACGCATTGAGAAGATTTAGAAAAATATCAGAAAGAGAAGGCATCAGCCGGGAAATCAAAAAAAGAAGTTTCTATGAAAAACCGTCTTTGATGAAGAAAAAAAAGTTGGAAGCAAAACAGAGAAAACTTCAGAAAAAATTAAGAAAACTGAAAGCAAAAGGTTTAATCCCTTAGTAGATAGCTTAAAAACAGCTTGGAGATAAGCGGGTTCTCCGTTTATCTTTTTTTCTTTTTATTTTTTATTTGATAAATAATTTTACTTTTTTTTATGAAGTAAAAAATAAATTGACCGGGACTGCCTGAAATAATTCGGACAGTTTTAAGTTCTTCATTTTTCAAATTATTATTTTAGAGGCATTGATGTTTGCTCAGGAAAGAATCAGAAATTTTTCGATTATCGCCCATATTGACCACGGCAAGTCCACTTTGGCCGACCGTCTCCTTGAAATCACAGGGGCTGTGGATGACAGAACAAAAAAAGACCAGATTTTAGACAGCATGGATATTGAAAAAGAACGGGGCATTACAATCAAAGCTCAGACCGCCCGAATCAATTTCAAAGCCTCAGACGGAAAAGTTTATAATCTGAATTTAATCGACACTCCCGGACATGTGGATTTTTCTTATGAAGTCTCCCGCTCCCTGATGGCGTGCGAAGGGGTTATTCTTCTTGTGGACGCATCTCAAGGAATTGAAGCCCAGACTCTTGCCCATTTTTACACCGCTATGGAACACAATTTAGAAATTATCCCCGTTATCAATAAAATTGACTTACCCAGCATTGATTTAGAAGATGTGATTCATCAAATCGAACATGATTTAGCTTTGGAAGCTGAAAAAGTCATCAAAATTTCAGCTAAAAAAGCCCTTGGCATCACAGAGCTTTTAGAAGCGATTGTCCGCCAGTGCCCCCCTCCCAAAGGAGATATCAACAAACCTCTTAAAGCATTGATTTATGATGCCTATTACGATGATTACCGGGGAGTCGTCTGCCTGATCCGTGTTTTCGAAGGTCAGATAAAAAAAGGAGACAGGATTTGCTTCTTTCAGACAGAAGACCGTTACGAAGTAGAAGAAGTCGGTTTTTTTAAAATTACCCGAAATCCGAAAGACGCCCTCCTGGCCGGTGAAGTCGGTTATGTGATTGCCAATATCAAAAGTCTTGAAAATGTAAAAAGCGGAGATACGATCACTTTGGTCGATAATCCTACTTCAGAAGCTTTACCCGGATTTAAAGAAGTCAAATCTTTTGTTTTCGCCAGTATTTATCCGATCGACAGCGGAGACTATCAAAAGCTCAAGGAATCGCTTCAAAAATTAAAACTCAACGATGCGTCTTTATCATTCGAGCCTGAAAACTCCCAAGCTCTCGGCGCCGGATACCGGTGCGGATTTTTAGGACTCCTCCACTTTGAAATTATTCAGGAAAGACTTCGAAGAGAGTTTGCCCTAGATATTATTGTCAGTACACCAAGCGTCCGCTACAATGTTTTGACTACTTCTCAAGAAGAGTTTACCGTGGACAGCCCGATGAAATTTCCAGAACCCACTAAAATTGAAAAAGTATTTGAACCTTTTGTACGCGTGGATATCTATACCCCGAAAGACTATTTAGGCAATGTACTTTCTCTTTGCCAGGAAAAACGGGGAATCCAGACTTCTATGAACTATATCGATGAAAAACGGGTGGAGGTGGTTTATTCTCTTCCCCTGGCCGAAATTATTTTTGATTTTCACGATAAAATCAAATCTCTGACCAAAGGCTACGCTACTTTTGACTACGAGTTTGAAGACTACCGCGAAGCTGAAATTGAAAAGGTCGATGTTTATATCAATAAAAAGAAAGTGGATGCTTTTTCTTTTCTGACTCATAAAGACAACGCTGTTTTCAGAGGCCGGTTTGTAGTCAGTAAACTAAAAGAAGTAATTCACAAACATCTATTTCAGATTCCATTGCAGGCAGCGATTGGACACAATGTCATCGCCAGGGAAACCATCAGCGCGATGCGTAAAGATGTGACTTCCAAGTGTTATGGGGGAGATATTTCCCGCAAGAAAAAACTTTTGGATAAACAAAAACAGGGAAAAAAGAAAATGCAGATGGTCGGAAATGTGGAAATCCCTCAGGAAGCCTTTGTCAATGTCTTTAAAGGCGATATGGAAGAGAAATAATCTTTCTTCAATTTAAAAAAAACCTGTTGAGAGTTTCAATAACTTCAACAGGTTTATCTTTATCAATTCAACAACTAGTTTTCAGCCAGATAAACAACCCGGTAGAGAGTATTTGCCGCTGCTGCCGGAAGATTCGTCATGGAAAAGAGCATGTGAATGGTTCCATTGGAATCTTTTATGATAGAGGAATAATTATCATTATTATTCATCGCCGCATAACCGGGTGCCGCTGCAAAATTGACTTTCCAGCCCGATGCAGTTTTAAAAGCGTACTTTGGCCGGTAGTTGGTAAAATCGACATAGGAAATATGCGGATTGCCTGAACCGTCTAAAACAATAGAAGAATAAAATCCGCTGATGACAAGAGGGTCAATGGTTTCTTTCGTAAAAGAAGTGCCTGATCCGTAAGCGTATTTCAAATCTCCGCTGTATCCGTCAAAATAAGAAATGTGAACCGTACTTCCGGCGACTGTAATACCGATACCGAAATTCCCCGCATTTTCCGAATCCACCACAAAAGGCGTGCTCCAGACCGATCCGTTGTAGTATATGTATTTGAGATTGCTGTTGAGGGCATCATAATAGACAACATGAGGATTACCGGAGCTGTCTAACGCCATATTACACCATTTCCCCACATCCGTTGATCCCGGAGTTCCGTCTAAAATTGTGCCTGAATCAGCGGCTAGAGTAGCAAAACCGTCTGTCGAACTGTAATAGTTCAAGGTTTTATTGGTTCCGTCATAGTAAACCAGATGAACTTTCTCGTCTAGAGGATTGACACGAACAGCACTGTATTTGCCTCCGTGGGTTGAAAATATTTTAGTAAAAACAAGGGTTGAAAAATCATTGATGCTTTTTGCAATTCTCATTTCATCCACTCCGCCTCCGCTTGCCCAGTAAGTAACATACTGAGCTGCTATTGAATATGCCACAGAGCCGTGAGTATATTTCGGAGTGTTGACATTGTTGTTTTTAACCAAGATACGGGTTGTCCCTCCGCTAATATAATCCAATTCCTGATATTTATTAATATCGTTATTAACCACAATTTTCAGAGTGGTCCCGTCCGAGGTCATGGCAGGATAGACAGGATTATTGCCGATATTCATATCAGTGTAGCAGTAAAGATCCATTTTAACTGGAGTTTGAGCAGCATTGTTGACCCCATTGCTGGTTACCGTGATCTGACCTGATTTCAGGTGGATATCATCCGGCACACAGGCTGTTCCAGTACCGAGAGAAAAGGTCATCTGAGATGTCGAATTAACCGTAAGACTTCCCCCTGTTGCTCCTCCCCAGTTGGTAGTATCCCATAAAGACCCGATCTTTATCAGAGTTGACCCGTCTTTAAAATTATGCCCATTGATGATCAATCCGCTTTCTCCGAGATAAGCGTAATTTTTCGAAACAGAAGAAATATAAGGCCGAACATGGACTGTATGGGAAGAAGAAGAAATATTCCCGGCTTTGTCCGTGACCTTTGCCTCGACTTTGATTCCATCTTGCGCTATCACAGGATTGATTCCGATTTTAGGAAGTTCATGAGTATTCCAGACCGCCTGAAAAGATTCAAGTCCGGTAACGCTTAAAGCATCTGCATCTCCTTCTGTCCCAGGATTTTCATTTACAGAAACAACCGCTGTTTCTACTCCTGCCCCTGAATCTGATGCAGTCCCGGCAATATTAACTGTTCCGTGATAATAACTGGTTCCGCTTCCGTCATCAAGAGAAAGGTTAAATGAAGGTATCAGAGGATTGGTATTGTCCACCAGAACCTGAAAAGTGACCGTATTTGCATTTCCAAGATTATCTACGGCAGAAATATAAATTTTTCTGCTGCCGGGAAGAAGACCGGGAAGAGTGTATTCCCATACAGTAGAGGCAGAGGGGAGATCAGGTTCCACAAAAGATGCACCGCTGATATCGACCCATGACCCATTATCAATTTTAATCTGAATCGAAGTAAGAGATGCTCCGCCGACCTGAACACTGGCAGTACCCCTGATTTTTCCTGATCCGTTGATATATCTGCCGTTTGTAAGAGGTTTTTGGATATAGGCAGAATTAGTAGGGTGATCATATTCTGTAAATGAAATGAGCGGAGCCGCCGCATTTTTTTCAACATTCACTGTAAATAAACCTTGATTTCCTGCAAGGTCTTCTGCTGTTAAAACAATCGTATGTTTTGTGGCACTGACCGGATAATTATAAGGACTGGTTGTATCCCAGATCCAGGAAAAATATCCCCCGGCATAGGTAAAATTAGTGTAATCGGTGAAATTAAAAAATTTGTCTGTTTCATAATCGGCATTGATAACAGTGCCGTCATTAATCTGGATTCGGATTGAGGCAATATCAGAACCGGTTGAGTCTGCATATCCTGAAATACTCACTGCGGTTCCAGAAATTTTAGCATTTTCAACAGGAGCAACATCAGAAAGAGATGGGATTGTCTTGTCTATTCTGATTGTCTTTTGAAAAGTCCCAAATCCTCCGCGGTTGTTTTTGACGGTCAAAGTGATTAAATAGGTTCCGTCCGGGATAGCCGAAGTGTCGAATTGATGAGACCAATTCCCTGATGAGTCAATACTTTTCCCATTATTCAAGCTGTCATCATCGTCTGGAAGTTCCTGATCTTTGATATAATTATCAATCAGGGTTTCAACCAAAGGTGTCGTAGCAGGAATAGTATCTATTTTAAACTTGATTTCAGAAATCGTGGTCAGCATATCCGCAGCTGTTTCATCTGTAACGCGCCCTTGAATAACATAGGTGCCCGACTTGAAATTATTGGCCGATTTTGTCAGGTCATTATTTAAAATACCTTTTGGGGTAGTGAGATTGCCTGTAAAATAAGGCGGAGAATCGTCTAAAGCAATATAATTCGTAAAAGTATTCGTATTTCCGGATTTATCTGTGATTAAAGCTGATACGCTGATAGGCCCATTGTTTTTAATACTTAAAATATTTTTTGAAAAAGAAAAAGTATTGTCTCCTCCGCATGAAACAGTATCGGAGGATAAAGGTCCGACAGTAATCACCACATTTTTGACTCCTGATGCGGTATTGTCGGTACAACTTCCTGATACGACCAGATTATAGGAGTTTAAATCAGCGCTGCCGTCAATACTGATATTGTTCACAGGAGATAAAATAGCGCCTCCCGGATTCGTATTATCAATAATCAGAGGAAAATATACCGTTCCAATAATTCCCGTCACATCCACCACTCTCAGTACGGCTGTTATAGAAGCGTCGCCTGGAATCAAAGAAGCGGTATTGGGAATCAGATAACTCCAGGTAGTTCCGCCGTCTGCAAGGATTGTATCAAAAAAAGATACCCCGCCGTTAAAACTGATTTGTACTTTTGAAACCCCGTTGTTGTCCGAGGCAGTTCCTGAAAGCGTTCTATTAGTACCGCGGATATAGTTTTCATAAAGATTATAATTTAAATTGACTGCGACACTTGGAATCGTTTGGTCAACGATAAAGGTCTGCTGCTCTTCTGATGAATTCCCGTGCCCGTCGGTTGCCCTGATAGTCATGGTATGGCTTCCTTCAGACAGGCTGGATGTATCAAGGACAAAATACCAGACTAAGGTTCCTGAAGCCGGGGAATAACTGCCATTGTCTATTTTATATTCAACAAGAGTCACTCCGATATTATCAGAGGTTTTTCCAATAAATGAAACCAGACCTGAAACTTTCTGATCTACTGTTGGATTGATAAATTCGATGGAAGGAAGTCCGGTATCATTGATTGTAAAAGTACCGCTTAAAATTTCAGAATTCACAAATCCGTCTTTACAGGCAATCGCTTGAATGGTTTTTGTGGAAAAAAGGGAAATGGCTGATGAATAGACCGGTGTTGTGGTACAGTTTGGAGTCGTTCCATCAAGAGTGTATCTGATGACCGCTCCAGTGGTATCTACCGAAAGGACAATGCTTTTCGCCTCAGAATAAGTACCCGGATCGGTCAGGAAAGCTGGTTTTTTGACTCTTTTCTCAAAAACCGGATTAATTGCAGTTTGCTTCTGATTGCCTGCTTTATCAATAATAATCGCTGTAATGGGATAGGAAGAAAGAGAAGAGACATCTTTTGTGATCGAAAAATTTCCG
Organism: Spirochaetes bacterium GWB1_36_13; assembly: GCA_001829155.1. Lineage (GTDB taxonomy): Bacteria > Spirochaetota > GWB1-36-13 > GWB1-36-13 > GWB1-36-13 > GWB1-36-13. Next base: position 28,534 of record MIAO01000139.1, read on the forward strand.
TCTGTTCCGCATGAAATTAATTCTGGGGCAAGAGAACCTATTGTAATTCTGATTTCTTTAATACCATTTGTGATATTATCAGAACAAGTTCCTAAAACAGTTAAGTCATTACCGTAAATATAAGCATTCCCATCTACCGGAGAAGTGATCGAGAGAGAAGGATTTGTATTATCTACCCAAAGAGGTGAATTGGATGTTCCGATGAGTCCTGCTGAATCAATTGCCTTAAGGACTAAGGTCAAGTCCCCGTCTCCGGGTTTTAAAGTAGAGGTATCCGCAATCGTATAAGTCCATGATTTCCCGTCAGCAGATAAAACAGTATCGTTAAAAACAACCCCTCCGTTGAAACTGATCTGAACTTTTGAAACTCCGATCCGGTCATTGCTTAAACCGTTTTTATCGGAAGCGGTACCAGAAAGTATAACCTGAACGCCCTTAAGATAGTTTTGATAAAGATCGTAATCCATTGTAATATCGACATCTGGCACTGATTGATCAACAATAAAATCCCTTGAAATCAGGCGGGCATTTCCTGTATTATCAGTAGATTTTACTGTAAGGGTATGGGTGCCCTCCGTCAGTTCCTGTGTATTGATTTCAATATGAAAAGTAACAGTGCCGTTTGCCGTAATATAGTTTCCGTTATCAATTTTAATTTCAACCGATTTAACTTCATATTTATCAGAAGTGGTTCCTATCACTGTAAAAAAACCGGAAACTTTCTGATTGGGAGTCGGGTTGATCAGATTGATCTCTGGTCCTTCTTTATCATTCGGAGTCGGTTCCAGTCCGAAAAACGGGTTTTTGGTACAGTTTGAAGCGGAGATGAAAATGAAAAATCCGCTTAAGAATAGAAAAATTTGATATTTAAATTGTTTGAATAATTGTCCGGTCATAGTTTCCTCCTTAAAAAATACTCATTCTGATTCCGATCCCAAGCTGAAAAAGAACACTGCCTTCCTTGTTTTCGATAAAATAAAAATTTTCTTCGAAATAAAAGGTAAAAGTACTCATAAATAAAACATCTTTGAAATCAAATTCCTGGGCTAAAAAAGCAGACGGAGCGATTTTTGCGTTGCCTGAAAAAAAAGTAAAATTGGCTCCAATGGTTGCAAAAAAACCCGAAGATTCCGTGATTTTAATTCCAAGAATACGGGCATTGAGTTTCGCAGCAAAGGAAAGGCTTTTATATTCTCCGCTGGGAGAGTAGCCTGCAAGGACTTCAGGACGAACCACATTGCTGAAAAAAGAAAGACCCGCACCGGCTGAAAGCATCGAACCGCCTCCAAATTGAAAAGTGAAAAACATAGACTGGACAAAGCCGGATTGGATTTCCTGCTGCTTCATACTGGCTTCAAGCGTTTCTTTTTGTTTTAAAAGAAATTCCATCTCAGCCATCTCTTTCTGCATTTTTTCAATTTCAGCCAGTCTTGCTTTTTCAGCCGCTTCTTTTTCTTCGATGATTTTTGCTTTTTCTTTTTCTATTTCTTGAAGCTGAAGTTCCAGAGCTTCTTCATTTTTTGTTTTTTTGCCCGTTTTTTTTGTTGTTTTTTTGACCGTTTCTTTTTTTATTTCTTGCTTGTCATTTGACTGGGAATAAAGAAATGAGTGATTAGAAACAATAAATAAGAAAAGAAGAAGAAGAAAGCTTCTGTGCATTTTCTTCATTTCATCCTCCATGCAGAAAATCCAATATCATTATTTTTGTATATAATCGGATTATAATCCTTTTATTATTAATAATATAATTCGTTTTGAATAAAAAACAATTTTTTTTAGAACTTTTCTTCTCTCAAATTTTATGTCCGTTTGTTTCAATTGACTTTTCAACTCATCCAAAATCTTAAAATAAATTGATTAAAAATAGAAATCTTCATTCTAGGTAGCAATTTTTTTTTGTGGCAAGGATTAGGAATCTTTGTTCTATCAATCTGTTTGTCAACCCTGGAAAACCCTAAAGATTT
>MIAO01000140.1 GCA_001829155.1 Spirochaetes bacterium GWB1_36_13
TAATAAAAATGAGGATCTTGAAAAGTTAAACTGTTTTGCTCCTGTGGCGGCCATTGCGATTGAACAGGCTAAAATAGCAGATGAAAAAAGCATGATCAAAGAAAAAAACAGCCTTCTTATTGAAAATTTTAATGCCGGCATATTAATTATTGATAACCAATATGTTGTTCAGGATTTTAATAAAAAATACCTTGAAATATTTAAACTGGATTATGATATTGAAAAAAAGAATATTCGGGAAATTCATAAAGCGATTTTTGACAGGATTGAAAATTTATCTCTTCAGGGAACTGATTTAAAAATCCGGCAAAACTATTATCATATCGATATTTCAGATTTGACAGATATTAATGAAAAAAAAGTAGGCTGGGTTATTTTAGCCACTGATGTAACTGAAAAAGTCATTTTTAATCAAAAGAAAGCGCTTGAAGAAAGAATGTCAATCCTTGGAAAAATGAGCAGTCAGATTTTTCATGATATCAAAAATCCTCTTTTTATTATCAAAGGCTATCTTCAATTGATCGATGATTGTGATAAGAAAGGAGAAAATGAGCAGTATTTTGAAATTATCCGAAGCGAAATTGAAAGGATTCTCTCCATTATTCAGGAGATCCTCCATTTTTCTAAAGGAGAAGTAGAGGTTTTTCCTGAAAAATTTACTTTTCAGGACTTTGAATCTTATCTTCTTCAGTTTCTTGAAAAAATCAACAATACTTTTAATGCTGAAATTGGACTTCAAATATATCCTGAAGTTGTAAAAATAAAACACTTGAATATTGATGTAAAAAAAATTGAAAGAGCTCTGAGCAATATTGTTTTTAATTCAATTGAAGCGGTTGAAACTGACAATTTAAACGGTCAGGTTCAAATTCAAATTGATTTTAAAGATAAAATGCTTCATCTTTATATCAAAGATAAAGGGAAAGGAATCCCTGAAGATATTAAAGAACATATTTTCGAGCCTTTTTTTACTCAAAATAAGGCAAAGGGAACCGGTTTGGGGCTTCCCATCGCAAAAGCCATTATTGAGAAACATCAGGGCAGCATTGAGCTCAAAAACAAGGAAAATGACTGGAACACTATTTTCTTGATTCAGCTTCCTGTAGAAATCTAAAAAAAGGTAAAATCATGATATCAAAACTCATTATTGCAGGGGGGGGGACTTTTGGCCATATTGCCCCTGCCTTGGCATTGAAGAAAAAATTTACGGAAGAAGGAAAAAAAGTTTATTATTTTTGTGCGGCAAGGGATAAAAAATTTCCTTTTTTTAAAAATGAAAGCAATCTTTATACTCTCTGGCTTTCCGGTCTTCCAAGAAGTAAAAATCCTTTTTTGTTTTTTCTTTTCTTTTTTCAGTTATTTCTTTCAATGATAAAAAGCTTGTTTTATTTTATTAAAATACGGCCTCAATTACTGATTCTCACAGGCGGATTCATGAGTTTTCCGTTTTTTTTCTGGGCATGGGTTTTTAGAAAAAAATACTATATCTGCGAACAGAATTCTTATCCTGGATTGGTAGCCCGGATTGCTTCAAAAAAAGCTCAAAAAATCTTTCTTTCAATGAAAGATTTCAGCGGAAGGCTGAAAGGTAAAAAAATTGTTACCGGTAATCCTATGGTGATAAAAACCCCTTATTCAAAAGAACAAGGAGCTGAAATCTTAAATATTCCATATACAAAAGAAAGAAAATGGATTGGTGTTTTAGGCGGAAGTCAGGGAGCGGAAGCGGTCAACCGCTGGATTTTAGAAAATTCTGAAGAGTTGATTCAAAAAGGTTATTCTTTTCTGATTTCAACCGGAGCTAAAAATTATTCTAAAATCCGTGAAAAAATAACGGATAAAAATATATTTATTTTTGATTTTGTGAGAGAAATGGGCGCTTTTTATGAATTATCGGATTATATTATCTGCCGCTCTGGGGCATCCACTATCAGCGAGCTTCTTTACCTTAATAAAAAAGCAGTCTTTATCCCTTATCCTTATGCCAGTGATAATCATCAGTATTACAATGCTTTATTTGCATCAGAGTATTTAAACTGTATCCTGATTGAAGAAAAGGATTTAAAAGAAAACCGATTGATCGATACTATACAAAAACTCGAAAATGACGAAAATAAAAAACAGGAAATCAGTTTTAAAAATGCTTTGGCAAGAATTTATGAAGAGGTTTTAGATGACTTTAAAAAATAAAAAAATCGGCGTGTTAATGGGCGGTTTTTCTTCAGAAAGGGAAATATCATTAAGATCCGGGAAAAATGTTACTGCTATTCTGGAAAAAGCGGGTTATGATGTTGTCTCAATCGATGTAAAAGAAAATTTTATTGAAGAATTAAAAAACAATAAAATCGAGATTGCTTTTAATGTTCTCCATGGTTTTTTCGGAGAAGACGGAAGGGTTCAAAGTATTTTGGAACATATGAATATTCTTTATACAGGCTCAGGAGTGGAGTCTAGCAGTATCGGGATGAATAAAATCCTTTCAAAGCAGATTGCGGCTCTTTATGGAGTCAATACAGCGTCTTTTCAGCTTATTGAAAAAAAAGAAGATTATAAAAAAGTTCAATTTGATCTTCCCTGGATCGTAAAACCTGTTGCTGAGGGCTCCAGTATTCATGTTGAAATTATTAAAGATAAAAATAAAATTCCTGATTTTCCTTATTCTGAAAAACAATTTTTTGTTGAAAAGTATATTAAGGGAACGGAAGTGACAGTAGGGGTTTTGGATGACGGAAAGGAATTTTTAGTTCTTCCTGTACTACAGTTAATTCCTAAAAACGAATTTTATGATTTTGAAGCAAAATATACGAAAGGGATGACTGATTTTATCCTTCCGGCTCAAATAGATTCAAAAATTTATCAGCAGGTTCAAAATGAAGCTTTAAAGGCTCATCAGGCATTAGGATGTTCAGGGGCAACAAGAAGCGATTTTATTATTGACGGAGAAAAAACCTATTTTCTGGAAATTAATACAAATCCGGGAATGACTGATACCAGTGATATTCCGGCAGAAGCAAAATCATACGGTATGAGTGAGTTGGAATTATGCGAAAGAATTTTAGCGTCCGCGCTCAAGAAAAAAAAATAAACCCTAAAAAAATCCTTGTTTTTGGAATTTTTTTTTTAACAGCAGTCTTTTTTTTTGTTTTTCATAAAAGTATTTTACCAATAGAAAAATTGGAAATTAATGGTCTCTTTCTTATAAATAAAGAAGAAATTGCTAAAATGGTTCAAATTAATGAATCTCTTTTATCCATAGATAAAGAAGATTTAACGAGTAAAATATTCAGCTTAGGTTTTGTAGATGAAGTCAATATTTCAGTAAAACTTCTAAACAAATTAGTAATACAAATCAAAGAAAAAGAAATTGTAGCCAGGATTATTTATCAAGATAAAAAATATTATTTAACCTCAAAAGGTCTCTTATTATCAGAGAAAAGTTATATTTATAAATATAATTTTCCGGAAATAAATTTGAAAAAAAAGATTGATTCCCAGAGATTAATTTTACTTTCCTATCATCTTGCGTTAATGAAATTTTATGACAAGAACTTTTTCTTCAAAATCAGTGAAATTTCTTTTGAGGGAATCGAGAATTCAGATATTTTTATTATTTGTAATTTTAAAAAATATATTTTCAACTGGAATCTTCAATTTGAGGACTTTTTAAAAATGCGTTATCTTGATAGCTTGAATTTAAGTTATCGGGTTTATGATTTACGGGGAAAATATATTTTGACAAAAGAAAGCTGATGTTTTTTGGGAGGGGATCGAATGATAGATATGTCTGATATTCAAGTAGGTATAGATATCGGCAGTAGTAAGACAGTAGTAGTTATTTCCCAGAATGACGAATTTGAGGATCAGCTTTTAGTTTTAGGGCTTGGAAAAGCTGAAAATACAGGTGTGCGGAAAGGGAAAATTATCAATATCGAACACACTATTCATTCTATCAAAAAAGCGGCAGAGCAGGCAGTCCTTATGGCAGGACTTGATTTTAATCAGGTTAATGTGAATATTCAGGGAGAAATCAGCAGTATCAATTCTCAGGGAATTGTAGGTATTGCCAGAAAAGACCGTGAAGTTTCTTCAAAAGATGTGCAAAGAGTCATTGACCTTGCCACTCATAACGATATTGGGCACGATAAAAGAATTGTTCATGTTTTTCCTCAGCATTTCAAGCTGGATGAACAGGATTTTATCAAGGATCCGATAGGAATGACCGGATTCAGGCTTGAAGGAAAGGTTCATCTGATTACTTCTCCAAAAATTAATATTACCAATATTAAAAGATGTGTAGAACGATCAGGGTTTGTTCCGAAAATTGCCCTTGCCAATGCTTATGCTTCTTCAAATGCGGTTCTTACAGAAGACGACAGGCTTTCCGGCGTGCTTCTTCTGGACATCGGAGCAGGGACTACAGATATGATTGTTTATCAGGACGGCTCTCCTTCTTTATCTTTTTCTTTTTTAGTAGGCGGAAACAATCTGACGAAAGACCTCAGTATGGGGATTAAAGTGGCAGAAGGGACGGCTGAAAAGATTAAAAAAAGATTCGGCTGTGTTTATTCTGATCTCGTTGATCCTTATGAAGAAATTGAAGTGCCTATTTATGGTAAAAATCATGTCCAGAGAATTACAAAGATTCAAATTAATTCTTATTTAGAGCCCCGTGCCGAAGAAATCCTTTTGATGGTCAAAAACAAGCTGAATGAAAAAAACATTAATCTTGAAGAATTAACCAACGGCTGCATTATTACGGGCGGTGTAGCAAACCTATCCGGTATCACGGAACTGGCAGAAAAAGTTCTTGGGCTTCATACCAGAATAGGGCTTCCTCAAAAAGTAAGCGGAGTAGTGGACGAGGAAATCAAAGATCCTGCTTACAGTACAGCAATTGGTCTTTGTCTTGGGGAAAAAAATTATCTCGATGAAAGCACGGGCAAAAATTCAGGTCTTCTTTCACAGTCTTCCAGCGGATTTAAAACAAAGGTAAAAGATTTTTTTAAAGAAATACTGGGTTAATGTTAAATAATAAAAATAATATTTTTTAAATTCATATAATTTTTTGGGGGGGGTGTTGTGAATATTATTATGAAGGATGAGTATTTGAATCCTACGAATATTAAAGTAGTTGGTATAGGCGGGGGCGGATGCAACGCAATCAACCGCATGATAGAAAAAGGTTTTAATAATGTTGAGTTTATCGCTTTAAATACAGATGCGCAGGCTTTAAGCAGCAATAAAGCGGGCGAGGGGAATCAGGGGCAGAAATTTAAAATTGGAAATCAGCTGACCCGGGGACTGGGAGCAGGGGCTAATCCTGAAATCGGCGAAAAAGCTGCAACCGAAAGTAAAGATGCCATTAAAGAATGTTTAAAAGATGCGAATATGGTTTTTATCGCCAGCGGAATGGGCGGAGGCACGGGAACAGGGGCATCGCCTGTTGTGGCTCAGATTGCCAAAGAAATGGGAATCCTGACAATTGCAGTAGTAACCAAGCCTTTTCAGTTTGAAGGCAAGAGAAGGATGAATCAAGCTGAGGAAGGAATTAAAAAGCTTGAAAAAAATGTGGATTCTGTGATTGTTATCCCGAATCAAAGATTAGTTGAGATTTATAATGATGATAATTTCAGCTTGATCGATGCTTTTTTAAAAGTAGATGATATTCTAGGTTATGGAATTCAGGGAATTGCGGAAATTATCAATAAACCCGGTGTGATTAATGTTGATTTTGCAGATGTCCAGTCAATCATGAAAGGGGCTGGAAATGCTTTAATGGGCATCGGTATCGGAACAGGAAAAAATAGGGCGATTGATGCTGCTGAAAGGGCAGTGCACAATCCTCTTTTAGATATCAATATCAGCGGGGCAAAAGGAATTCTAGTTAATGTCAGCGGAGGAAAAGACCTTTCTTTGTCCGAATACAATAAAATTGTCAGTTATATTACTTCAAATGCCCATCCTGAGGCAAATATTATTGCAGGCGCCTTAATTGACGAGTCTTTAAAAGACCAAGTCAGTGTAACTCTTATTGCAACCAGTTTTGATTCGGCAGCTAAAATTCATGAAACTGTGTCAGTTGAAAAAACAGAAGAAAAAAGACAACCTCATTTGATCCATCATCAAGAACCCTTAAAAGAAGAAAAAAAACAGCCTGCAGCCATTTTAAAAGAAGAAGCTGTCTATCAGCCTGCTTCTCAAAACAAATTCAAATCAGACTCTCTTTTCAATCAACAGGAAGATTTATTTCCTGAAAACAAACTCATTAAAAAAGAAGAAATGAAAAATTTCTTTGAAGATGATTATGAAAATAAAAATTTCTTTGATGACATCGATACACCGACTTTTCTAAGAAATATCGGAAGATAAGGATTATAAGTTTTAAATTGTAATACAAAATATCCAAATGCAGATCTGCCGGTTTTTGATTTCAAAAATCGGTACGATGACATTAAAATCTCTCAAAATAAAAAGTAATATCATTTTATAGATTTTTTTTTTATATTTTATGTTATTATTTCTGAAAAGAAAAAAGGGTAGTAATTTGAATATTAAAAAAACTTTTTTACTTATTGGTTTGTTTTTTTCATTTACCCACGCTCTTTCTTTTTCAGCAGATGCTTATGAAGGAGATGCCTATCACGGAAGCAATTTCATAAATTTAAAAAATGGCGCAAGATCCAATGCGCTTGGAATTGCTTATATGGGTTTTTTGGATGACGCTGGAATTATATTCTGGAATCCGGCAGCTATTGTGACTCTTCCCTATAATACTATAAGAATAGGAAGCGGTTTGGTAAATTACAATACTGTCTCCGCTGATTTTTCCCTTGTAGCCAAGCAGGAGAATTTCGGATGGGGAGTAGGGGCATCGGGTTTTTATTATACAGGGATTAAAAAATATGATGCTTCCGGAAATGAAAGCGCTAATTTATTCAATATGCAGGGATACGGGGTTTTAGCCTTTTCCTTTCTTTTAAGTGATTTTTCTTCAATTGGTTTTTCTTTTAAAACCGGATACCGTAATTTGGAAGATCATCAGTATTATGTTTTAGCCGGAAATCTTGGAATGATGATTAATATTCTTTATTTTCAGTTGGTTTTTGGTCTTGAAAATATGGGTTACTCTTTAGATAACAATGATAATAAATATCAGTTTATTGATCCTTCTTTAGATTTTGCTTTCAGTTATGTAAAAAAAGATGAACAGGATAATAAAATTTTCGGACTGAGCTTAGCGGTCAATAAGGGGCTTGATCTTCCTTCTGACAGCGCTAAAATAGGTCTTGGAGCCTATATCCGCATGTTTGGGCAGTCTGAAGAAATTGAGGATTATTTTGAAAAAAAGAAAACAGAGAGTAATTCTCTTTATTTAAATGTCGGCGCTGAAAGTTACCATGGAGCGAATTTTTCAGGCGGTCTCACTCTTCTTTTGTGGGGATTGAAACTGGATTACGCGATTGTTTTTCCTAAAAATCATATCAGGAATTTTTCACATTATGCCTCAATTGAATTCAGGTTTTAAAGACTATTACAAAATTCTTCAAGTTGACCCTGAAGCGGATAAAGAAATTATTCAAAAAGTTTATCATCTTCTTATGAAAAAATATCATCCTGATGTTTCGATTCAGGATGATGGGAAAATAATTCGAGAGCTCAATCAGGCCTATGAAATATTAAAAGACGGTAAAAAAAGAAATGATTACGATCAGGAATATCAAAAATATAAAAAACAGTCAGTGATTGTTCATGAGGTGAAATCAAGACCCTATCTTGCTGAGAAAAATTTGCTAAAAGAAAAAGAAGAAGAACTTTTAGCGATGAAAAAAGAACTTGAAAATCAGGAATTCAGACTTAAAATCAAATTAAAGGTTTATGAGGAATTAAAAGAACAGAATAAAGAATTTGCGGATTTGAACAGTCAAAAGATTGAAGAAGCTTCCTTAATGGAACTTTTTTTTAATTCTTCCCCTGAAAAACCGGAGTTTAAAAAAACTCTTGAGGCAGTTAAGCTCCTTCCTGATAAAAGAAAAACAGCATTCCTTTTAAAAATATTTGAATCTAAAAAATTGACTATGGAGCAGGAAATCGGATTGGGAGAGCTGGTCTTCGAAGAGAAAAAAGAAGAATTTATCCCTTATTTAGAGCGTTTTTTTAAATTTAAACAGTTTTATAAGCCTCTTTTAACCTGGATTTTAGAAAAAGAAATAAAAAACTATCTTGATAAAGTAGGGTTATTGGCAGACAATCTTTCATTTCAAATGGGAAATAACAGCGAGTTACTGCCGATTTTTTTAGAAATTTATTCAAAGCTTTTTTTTAAGGAAAATCTTTTACAGTTTCTTTTCAAAATTCAAAAACTCTATGAAAACCGTGATTTGAATGATATAAATAAAGAAACGATTTTATTAAAAATGCTTATTTTAATTCAGGAAAATAATTTTAAACCTTTTTTTAAGTCTTTTATTAAAAAACTCAAAAAACACTATAAAAACGAAAATTTTATATCTGATTACTCATTTTAAGAAAAAAATAAAAAAAACATTGATTTTTTTTAAATTCTGCTTAATATATTCTATAAGAGTTTTTAAGAAAAATAAGGAAAAAATCATGGAAGAAAATAAACCGGATTTTATTTTAGAAGAAAGCATGGATGAAAAACATGCAATTTTAATGGGAAAACTCTATCTTCTCAAAAAAGAGAAAAAAAACATCACTCAGGAAGAAAAAGAAAAACTTACCCAAGAAGTTGAAATGATTCAAGACAGCAATGTTAAAACAGAGTTTAATAAACTTCTCAAAGAATTGGGAGTGTGATGAAAACAATTTGCATGCTGATACATTCTTAGAACTGCGGATAAGATAGATAGTGTAAACTTCTTTATAAATTATTAATAACTCTTAGTATATGAATAAAATACCTCTCCTTTTTTCTTCGGGGAGAGTGTAAAGTGGATCAGATCGATAAACCGGGGTATTACGCTGTCATTCCGGCAAATGTGCGGTATGATAAAGAGCTTTCTGCTCAATCAAAATTAATCTACGCTGAAATTTCATCACTTGTGAATGCGAAGGGCTATTGCTGGGCTACTAATCAGTATATTGCCGAGATGTACGGATTAACAAAAGAGAGCATTTCTCGGTGTATTTCTCAGCTTGAAAAAAATGGATATATTTCTACTCAAATTATCAAAAAAGACAAACAAATTACTGAAAGACGGATTTTTTTATCAATAGCTATTGACAGAAAAAACAATACCTACCCCGAAAAAAGTCAAGACCCTCTTGATAAAAAAGTCAAAAACCCTATTGACGAAAAAGTCAAGGAGAATATTAAAGAATTTAATACTAAATTTAATATTAAAGAAGAAGAAGAGGGGAACGGTTTTAAAAAACCGTCCGCCACACATTTAAAAACTCAATTTCAAAAACCTTCAAAAGAAGAACTCGAAAAATACTTTATTCAGCATTTTGCCGAAAAAGGCTTTGTTCAAGAGTCGGCACTGATTCAATCTGAAAAATTTCTAAACTTTTATGACTCAAAAAACTGGTTTGTCGGGAAAAACAAGATGAAAGACTGGAAAGCGGCAGTCCGAAACTGGGCGATCCGATGCCTTGAGGATAGAGAGCGGATTTTAAAGAAAAAAAAGCCTGAAAAATATTCTACTGTCCATTCAAAAACGCCTGAAGAATGGGCGCTTATCAGCGAAAAAAACAAGCGGGAGTATGACGAGAAAAACCCTTTTATAGAAGACGATAACAGCGGGGATTTTAACGACGATATGTTTGCGGAGGGCTTGAAATGACGGCGTTAAAAGATTTAATAGGCTTTCATTTTGAGAAACCGACTCAGGAAGAGCTTGAAAAATTGAAGATTTCTGAAGAGGAAGACCGGAAAAAGGAATCGATTAAACGGACAAACGCTTTTATCGAGCGGAAAATCGGGCTTGAGTTTGTCGGTAAGGTTTTTAACGGGTTTGAGTTTCAAACTGAGGATATCAGAAAACAGGCGGTCAATTTTCTTGAAAATCAAGACAGGGATTTTATCGTTTTCAACGGAAAGCCAGGGACAGGAAAAACGCATCTGGCAGCTGCATTGATTTATCGGTTTGTGACAAAATCGATTAACTCTGGAAAGTCTATCGAGCAGACTCTTTCGGAAGTCAATTACTTCAGGGCATCGGATTTTATCGAAACGATTAAAAATATGTGGAAGCATGGGGAAGATACAGAGTATTATATCAAGTTTCAAAACAATTTCAAGTTTCTTATCATTGACGAAGTGGGCGTGTCTTACGGCACCGAAACTGAGGAAAATATTTTTAACCGATTGATTGATGATCGCTATCGGAATAGAAAGGGGAAAACGATTATCATTTCTAATCTGGATGAATCGGGGCTTGAAAAATATATCGGGTTTCGAAGTCTTTCTCGGATTTATCAGCGCGGGATAATCTGTAATTTTCAAGGATCAGATAAACGGGCAGTGAAAAAAATCACGATTGCGGGGTGAAAAAATGAATCAGGTTGAAGAAATTAAAAAACAAAACCTTGAATCCATCAATTGGGCTCAGTATGAAAAATTCTGTTATAAAGTGGCGCATGCGGTGGCAAAAAAATATCAGGTGCCGTTTTGCGAACTCCAAGGGTACGCTTGGGAAGGTTTTGAGGAGTGCAGGGAAAAATATAACCCTGAAAAAAACCCTCATTTTATTGGTTTTTTAAAGATGAAACTGAATTATTATCTCATTGACAAGCTCCGGCAGGAAAAAAGACCCGGGACCAGGGCGAGAGGGAAGACAAAAAACAAAGAATCGGCTGTCAGAAAAGACAGTATTTATTTTTCAGCCATGGAAGATACTCTTACTGTGGAAGTGGATTATCTAGAAAATTATCTTGCCAGAAAAAAGGCTGAAAGGATTGAAGAACCGACTTTATTTGATATGAAACTTTACTGCGGAGCGGGAGCATGAAAAAAGATGAATTTTCTGAATATGATGTTTTTATGACAAAGTTTATTCTCGAACGAGATCAAAACACTTGTCAGTTCTGCCTCCGTCCTGCTGATGAGGCTCATCATATTTTTACAAGGGCTTTTAAGTCTGTCCGGTTTGAAGAGATGAATTTGGTATCTGTCTGCCGTGAGTGTCATACGCTTATTCATGCAGGAAAAATCGGGAAAAAAGAGATTGAGAAACGGATGGTGAGAAAATATGGGAGTCATTGGAGTGATCAGCTTGAAGAAAAAGCCGGAAAGGTTTTATTATGGGCTGAAATAAAGAAAAACGCTGAAAAAATAAAGGAGAAACTGAATGGGAGTTTGTTTTAAACTACAGGAAACAATAAAATCGATTCGGAATAAAGATGAAAATAGAAAAAAACAAATAGAAGAATATCTTGAGTTTAAGAGAAAAATAAATGAAAAAACAATAACAGGGTGGAAACTTGGATCAGAAAAACTCCAAATGCAATAGAGAGACTGAGGTTTATAGTCGTATGGTCGGGTTTTATAGACCTACAAAGCTTTGGAACAAGGGGAAAAAGCAGGAATTTTTAAAAAGAAAAACTTTTTTATTAGAAAAACAAAGGGAGGAACTGAAAAATGAAAGATGTGATACTGGGGAAGGATCTGTCGTTTGACCCTAAAAAAAGGGTGAAATTATCAAACGAAGATAAACTGAAAGAGATTGAGAAACGGATTAAGGATGAGAGGGCGAAAGGAAGCGAGACTTCGGCGTATCTAAATATCAGTATGATTTCGGTTGACGGTGTAAAAAAAACGAAACGGCTGAAAAGACTCGGACGGACTGAATGCTTGGATATGAAAAAGCTTTCTGCAGTTTTGAAACTCAGGAAAAATGAGTTTTTTGAATCAGGATTTCTGATGCTCCAGATTTGTAAAAGAGGGACTCCGTTTTTTACCACTATCTTAAGCGGTGATGAAATATGAAACTGAAAGAGGAATTAAAAAAAATAATTGAACTGAGGACCATCAGCGAAAACGGGAATCAGAAGGTTGATTTAGAACTTTACCAGGTGAAAAAAAAAGAAGGGGTGAGCTGGCAGACGGAGGTAAATATTAAAAAAGGACTGGTTTATCATTTGGTTTGCTGGTTTATGGAAGGATGTCTCATGCCTGTGAAATTTTACAGGGAAGAATCGGTTGATTTGCTGAGAGCTTAAAAAACAATTGGAGGAGAAATGAGTATTAATCAAGTGGTTTTGACCGGAAGGCTGACGGCTGATCCGGAGATAAAAGTAACCGGAAGCGGAATGAGTGTTGCGGTTTTTACAATCGCAGTGGATGATTTTGTAAAAAATGAGAAAACAGCCTATTTTTTTGAAATCAAAACTTTTGGAAAAACGGCTGAGAATGTTCAAAAATGGGTCAGGAAAGGAAGTATGATCGGGATCACTGGGAAACTTACACAGGAGCGCTGGGAATCAAAGGAAGGCGGAAAAAGAAGCAAGGCAACTGTCCTTGCCGAGATGGTTCATTTTCTCCAGCCGGTTCAAAAAGACGAAAACAGGAAACAGAATCAGGCAAAACCTGAAAAAAACAATATTTCAGAAGATCATTATTACGAAGAGGAAGGCGGTCTGCCGTTTTAGGGGGAGAGATGGAGCGAAATATTCAGTTTGACTATATCAAACTATTAAAACATTTCGGAATAGAGAAGCAGCTGAAAAAAACAAGGGAAGAATTGATTGAGCTTTTGGCGGTTTTGGATAAGTGGATAGAGGGCAGGGAATTTGAAGCCAGAGTGCTTAATGAAATCGCTGATGTTAAAATCATGATTGAACAGCTTTCCCTTATTTTCGGGATAGAAACGGTTGAAAAGGCAGTTTGTAAAAAAATTGACCGGACTTTCAAGCGGATAGAAGAGGGGTATTATCAAAAATGACAAAATACAGGGCAAGAAAAACAGGCGGATTCGACTCAAAAAAAGAGTTTGAACGGTTTATGGTGTTGAAAGACAGGGAGAAAAAAGGCAAAATCTCAAACCTTGAAACTCAAAAACCGTTTCTCCTGATTGATAAAAATCCGTTTTTCCGCTCTGTCAAATACATTGCCGACTTTGTTTATACTGAAAACGGACAGCAGGTTATTGAGGATGTGAAAGGGTATCGGCGGGGTCAAGCTTACCAGCTTTTTAAGATCAAGCAGAAGCTGATGTATGAAAAATATAAAATACTGGTAAAAGAGATATGAAGGGCAAGGTTATAAAACTGGATAAAGCTAAAAACCTTGTCCTTTTTCAAATTTACGGCTGGGTTGGACTGAAAGAAGAACAGTTTTTTGAGATCAAAAAGGAAAAGAAAATCCGATCACTTTCTCAAAATGCACTTTACTGGCTTTTTTGCGAGTTTACAGGAAATGAGCTTTGTATGACCCGGGATGAAATCCACGAAGGATTTAAATCGCTTCACTTAAAGAAAACAGAAGAGAGAAACGGAAAACGGTTTGAGACTTTTCAAAGCACGGCTGACTTAGACAGCTTTGAGTTTACTCAGTATCTTGATAAATGCAATCTGACGGCTATAGAATACGGAGTAGATACCAGCAGTTTTTGGGCGGATTATGAAAAAAACTATCTGCCGTTTTAAAGGGGGAAGAATGATTTTTAATACAAAAGCGTTTGAGATGTTGAAAGATTTTTATTATGGGCTTTTTTACCAGGCATGGATTAACAGTTATGAGTTTCGGGAAACACTTGACTCTATTTTATGGAGTATCGGGAATGAGTATAATTTGACCTTGTTTTATAGGGATAGAGGGCATTACTCATCTTTTTATGTCATTATCGACGGCACTCCTGAATTTATTATGAATTATATTTTTGATATCGGTGAAAAATACAGGCTTGATACAAAAGAAAAATTAACGGTATTTTTAAAAAAACAGGTTATTGAAAATATGAAAGAGAGAGGTTTTATCGGTGCCTGAAAAAAGTGTTCAAAAGACTGTTCAAAAGAATCCTAAAAAGAGTAAAAAAAAGACTGTAAAAAAGAAAAATAAGGTTTCTGACGATGAAATTATTGAACACGCTAAAGACCTTTATCTGACTGTGAATGAAGAGGGCGGACATAAGTATTCTTTTCGGGAAATTGAACAAATCCTGAACAAAGAGCTTGGTGTTCAAAAAAAATACAACACAATCCAGAACTGGGCGAAAAAAAACGACTGGGAAAGACTGTTTCAGGATTCAAAAAATCTCGGCATGGAAAAAGCGATTAATGAGAAACTGGATAAGGAATCGGCTATCATAGACAGGAAGTCTGACGAGGTGGCAGAGAAGTATCAGGCATTGAACGAGGTTTTTAAATCGATTGCCGGAGAGTTTATCAAAAGGAAGGCTGATAAAAACTTTTTGAAAGATGTTCCTGTGAAGGATTTGTCGTATATTCTCAATCAGACACTGGATAGGCTAAAAAACTTTCTTGACCTGGACAATCCTAAAAAAGACAAACTGGACGATATTCTGGATGAACTCAAAAAACTCTAAATTATTTTCACCGAAACAGATTGAAGTGATCCGGTATGATAATAAAAATAGTCCGGTGATTACAATCTGCGAAGGAGCGGTCAGGAGCGGAAAAACAACCGTTCTTTTATGGCTTTTTATCAATCATATTCATCAGTTTAAAAATCAGAAAAAAAAGTTTATCATCACCGGCTACACAATCGGCACCGTGAAAAAAAATGTGCTGGATGAGATGACGGCAATATTCGGGATTGATACAACCCTGAATCAGCAAAACGAGTTTCAGCTTTTTGGCAATAAAATTGTCTGCTTCGGCACCGATAAGGCGGATAGTTATAAGGCGATTAAAGGGCTGACCGCTTACGGATGGCTTGGAAACGAGATGACGGAACAGCATAAAACAGCGGTTGACCAGTGTTTTAAACGGATATCAGGACTGGGAGCAAGGGTTTTTTGGGACACAAACCCCAGCTATCCAAAGCATCAGATCAAAACAG
This sequence comes from Spirochaetes bacterium GWB1_36_13, assembly GCA_001829155.1. GTDB lineage: Bacteria > Spirochaetota > GWB1-36-13 > GWB1-36-13 > GWB1-36-13 > GWB1-36-13. The sequence goes on from MIAO01000140.1 coordinate 14,984, forward strand.
AATACATAGACCGCTCGGGCGAAAAGCTCTCTGACGGCAGAATATGGCTGAAAAGCTGGCATTTTATTATGGATGACAATATTTTCCTGTCTGAAGAGTATAAGGAGTCTTTAAAAAAATCTATCCCAAAAGGGCACCTTTACGACAGGGATGTTTTAGGGCTTTGGGTATCGGCTGAGGGAATGATTTATAAGGATTTCAACCCTGATATTCATGTGATTGATATTGATTCTACTGTAATAAACAGGATAAAAGAAGTTTTTCTGGGTGTGGACTGGGGTTTTGAGCATCACGGAGTCATCAATGTAATCGGAAGAGACGATGACGGGGCTTTTTACCTTTTGGAAGAGATAGCCGAGCGGGAAAAAACGATTGACTGGTGGATAGAAATAAAAAACCGTGTGATCGGGCGGTATTATAGGCAATGGACAGGGCTTTCTTTCTGCGACTCGGCAAGACCTGAATATGTCATGCAGTTTGGAGGCTTGGAAGCAAAAAAAGAAGTTGTCGAGGGGATCAGCTTTGTTTCCAGTCTTTTTTCAAAAAACCGTATTTTTATTTCAAGGAATGCGAAGCGGATTTTAAGTGAAATCTACGAGTATCAGTGGAACGAAAAAGCCTTGAAAGAGGAGCCTGTTAAAAATAACGATGACTCGCTAGATGCCCTGCGCTATGGAGTTTATTCTTATTATCTGAAAACTGTCAATCAGATTAGTTTCACCGGTGGGCGAAGAATGCAGAGCGACAATATTTTAAGAGGGTTTTAATCAAACCTCGCCGTGGTTTTGTTTAAACTCTTCAATCGCTTTTAAAATTAATGCTGTCATATTATATCGAGTGTATTTATCAGCTAATAACTGTATTTCCGATTTCTCTGATTTTGTTATTTTTATGATGATTTTTTCAGTTTTTAACTCTCTTTCCATTTAATTAACCTCTCCGTGGTTCTTTTTGAATTCTGCTAACGCAAAAGCATATAAAGAACTAATATTCCCTGATGTGTATTTTTTTGAAAGTTTAGCAACTTCCTCTTTTTCTTCTTTTGTCAGTTTAAAGGAAACTGTTTCTGTTTTTAATTCTTTTTCCATTTATTGCTCGTTATGATTTTTTTCAAAATAATCAATAGCTCTAATAATAAAAGCGGTCATATTTCCTCTGGAATGAATTTTTGACAATTCTCTTATTTTTTCTTTTTCTTCTTGAGTAATTTCCATAATTAATTTCGTTTTTTCGTTACTCATATTTAATCTACTTTATTATTTTGCTTAAAATACTCAATCGCTTTGAAGATAAAAGCGGTCATACTTCCTCTACCGTATTTATCGGCAAGGTTTTGAAGCTCTTTTTTTTCTAAAGATGTCATTAAGACTGTAACTCTTTCTTTCTTTTCCATAAAAACCCTTTATAATATTAGTCTAATTAAAATATAATAAAATTACAATAAAATACTTTCCTTTATTAAAAATTATAATTATATTACAATAAAATGTAAATTAAATTATAATTTTAAAAGGAGCTATCTATGGAAAATATCAAGTTCACAAAAAGAGAGAGAAAGGATTTAAAAAGCATTATGGAAGAGTATTTTAAGGCGTGCGTGGAGGGAATCGCTTTAGACGGCTCGGATTTTCAGGATTTAGAGAGACTGGTTTTATTCAGGAAAAAAGTGATATTGTTTTTAAGAAATTTAAATCAATAGTTAAAATCCGGTGCCGACTTCTATTTGCGAATAGGAGCGGATATGAAAGATTTATATAGTAGAGAAACGGCATATAACAGTTATCTTAATTTTTTTAAAAGCCTGCCTGACCCTGATAAGGTTTTGACTGAAAGAGGGCTGGATATTTCGGTTTACCGTGATTTGTCTTATGATCCCCATGTGGAAGCGTGTATGACCAGCCGTGAGGCAGGAGTGCTTCAAAATGAATGGATTGTTGAGCCTGTATCAAACAGGGGGCAGAATAGAAAGGCAGTTGATTTTATTACAGAGATTTTCAAAAACATAGACATAGAGAGGGTTTTCCGTGAAATCCTTGAAGCTGTGTATTTCGGATATGCGGTATTAGAGAAGAAATATAAGCGGGACGGTGGTTCGATTGTTTTTGAAGATATTGTCGGCAAGCCTCAAGAGTGGTTTCGGTTTGACACGGAAGGACGGCTCCGGTTTCTCTCAAAATCCAATATGCTGGAAGGCGAGATAGTGGATATGCAGAAGGTGGAGCTTGTGAGATACCGTTCAAGTTACCGGAATCCATACGGAGAGAGAAAACTCGCCCGGATTTTCTGGACAGTGGCTATGAAAAAAGGCGGGATGAAGTGGTGGCTCCAGTTTGCTGAAAAATACGGCTCGGTTTTCATGTATGCAAGAGTATCAGGCACTACGGAAGATATTGATAAAAAAAAGTATAACACTTTACAAATGCTCGATGATATGGTGAATAGTGCTGTGGGTGTTTTCGGTGTGGGGGATGAGATCGAAACCCTTAATTTTGACCGTTCAGGAAATGCCGTATTTCAGGATTTGATCGCTTTCTGCAATGCTGAAATCTCAAAAGCGATTCTGGGGCAGACTCTTACCACTCAGACAGATGGAAAAACAGGCACTTATGCCCAGGCAAAGGTTCATCAGGAAGTGAGAAAAGAGATTTTGGATGCTGATAAGAAAATGGTTACCGCAGTGATGAACCGGCTGATTTGGGATATTTTATCAAAAAACTTTAACTTATCTGAATACCCTGTTTTCACTTTCTACGAGGAAGAGGATATTCAAAACGACAGGGCAGAGCGGGATACGAAACTCAAACAGGTGGGGGTATCGTTCACAAAACAGTATTTTATCGAAAACTACAATATGAAGGAAACGGATTTTGAGGTTTCCGAGACTCCTCTTTTCCCTGAAAACACTCCGCAGTTTAGCGAGAGTAAAAAAAAAACGGTGATTTTATAAGCTTTTCTGATGAACTGGAAGGAGTTTTTGAGGAAGCGGGCAAGATTGAACGGTTTGTTTTGGAAACCAAAGATGAGTTTAATAATTCATTCCGGTTTCTTTTAGAAAAAATCAAAAAATCTATCAAAAACAGTTTTGACGAATCCTTGAAAAACTTATCAAAAATTAAATCGGTTGAAATCGAAGACAATTCAAAATTATTTATGATTGCTCACATGATCGGGCGGATTTATGCCAGGCTTCAAAGCCGTTCGGGTGCCAAGGCATTTTCAGAGTTTGATTATTACCTTGATATCGACTTCCTGAAAATGAAGGTTCCGATGACAAAAGAAAAATGGAAAACGATTGAGCAGTCTCTGAAAGACTATTTTTTCACAGTGGCAGGGCAGACGAAGGAAGAAATAATTGAGGCAATTAAGCAGAAACTTATCAGCGTGAAGGAAAGCGGAGGCGGTTTTAAGGATTTTGAAAAGGAAATCCAGTCTTTAAACCTTGAAAAAGCGGTTCACCCGCTGGTTTATTGGCAAAATGTGGGAAATTGTCAAGAAGCTGGGCGGTATGCTCAGATGATGGATGATATTGATATCGCTCCCTATTGGCAGTATTTAGCGGAAATGGACGATTCAACAAGACCAAGTCATGCAGCAATGAATATGAAAGTTTTTAGATATGATGACCCGATTTGGGATATTTGGTACCCTAAAAACGGTTTCGGGTGCCGTTGTATGGTGCGAAGCCTTTCTCCTGAGTATCTGGAGCGGAAAAAATATCAGGTGGAGAAAGGATCAGCTTTTAAAGACTTGAAACCCGACAAGGGATTTGAGGGGAATGTGGGGAAAAGCCTTGATTACTGGAAGAAAAATAAGAATCAAAAGATTGAAAAAAATACCGATTCTTTAAAAATGAAAAATAAAGATATAGAAAAAGCCTCTGAAATCCAGAAAAACTTTGAAGAAAATCTGTGAAAACTGGATTTATCGTCAAAAGAAAAACTGGTCGAAACATTTCCATTACTTTGGAATTCTAATAAAGAATTAAAAAAACATATTGCTAAACGACTTAATGACAGACAAATTAATTCTAATTCACCTGAAATAGATTACATAAAAAAAACATTTGAAACTCTTGAGAAAAGTGTTAATATTATATATGAGAAGCCTAAGAAAAATACTGTTAGAGACTGGCATAAGATTGTTTATAATAAAGAGAGCCAGTGGGCTGTTATTGTAGGAGAAAATGGTAAGATTATAACCAGTTTTCCTTTAGACGAAGCGTATAAAGAATATTTAAAAAAGCAGGAGAATAGTTATGAATTATATTCAATCAAAAAACAAGAAAACGATCGATATAAAAGAGTATTTGAAACGATATCAAACTGAAATTGATTTTTTTGATTTTTACGATGATTCAGAGGCTACAATTGCATTAATAAAAAGAGAAAAAATAGAAAAGAATGAGAAATGGTTATCAGAAGAAGATAAAAAGAAATTATATGAAATAGATAAAAAAGCAATAGAACTTTATCATGAAAATAAAAATAGTAATGAAGACTATAAATGTTTTAGTATAGAGTTTTTAGAGTCTATTGTTAAAATCGCTTCAAAATTTGCTAAAAAATATGAAAAATCTCAAAAAAATCTTGTTTTACATTAAAAGCCTGATATAATTCAGGTTTTTTATTCTTTCTAAAATTATCAATTTATTTTTTTTCTCGTTCCGACTTTAAATCCGTAACTCCTTTTTTGGTTGTTTTTTTTTCAGTTTGCGCACGGGGTTTTTTCTCCTCCAAAGAAAGTTTGTCCCCGTGCGTAAAATCTTATTTTAGGAGAGTTTATGAGGGATATCAGGGTCGGCGAGAATGATCTCGTTTTTAATTATAGCGATTTTGCAAGCGTGGAAGGGAAAGACCTTTTAGTTCAATCCTTGGTCAGACGGCTGATGACGGTAAAGGGAAGCCTTTTTTATGCTCCCGAGTTTGGAAGCCGTCTCTATCAGTTTATTCAGGCTGGGATAGATTCTCTGGTGCTGGATAGCGTGAAGGCTGAAATCATTGAGACAGTGGAATCTTTTAACAGTGTGGTGCCTGAAACTGTGAAATGCAGTGTTTCTTATCAGGTGCCGGATATTATCACGGCGGAAGTCAGTTTTTATTTTTACGGATTGGATGATTTAGTCCGGCTCGGGATTGTGATCGGACGGGAAGTGTCGGCGGAGGTTTTGTAATGGCTTTTTTTGAGAAGACAAAAGATGAAGTGCTGGCTGAGGTTTTTTCCGAAGCTTCTGAAAAACTCGGAATCACTGAGTTTGTAGAGGGTGGAGACCTCAGGAATATCCTTGAAATCACGGCAGAGTATAAGTATCGGTTTTACCAGCTTTTGAATCAGGTGTTTGAGAACGCTTTTATCATGACTGCTTCGGGGTCGTGGCTGGATTTGAAGTGTGCGGAGATAGGGATTTATAGGACGGAGGCAGTCAAAACGAAGGGAACGGTGTTTTTTTACAGAAATACGGCGGATTCATCTAATATTGTGATCCCTGCTGGAACGATGGTGAAAACAAAAATCGATGTCTATGGGAAGGAATATCGTTATTTGACGACTGCGGAAGCGGTTTTGGAAGCGGATATAACGGAAATCGAGGCGGAAATCGAGTCAGAGCTGGAAGGTGTGTCTTATAATGTGGGGATAGACCGGATTACAGAGCTCCAGACTCCGATTGACGGAATCGACGGAGTAGAAAACCGCATAGGGTGGATCAGTCAGTATGGGGCTGATTCTGAAACAGATGAAAGCTTAAAAAATAGGTTCTTATTAAAATGGGGAAGCCTTGCCGGTGCCAATGAAACGGCTTATCTGAATTGGATTTCAGGAATATCGGGGATTGATCAGAAGATTATCATCCCTTTAAATCGAGGATTTGGAACCGTGGATATTTTTATCACTTCCACGGCTGGGAGTCCGAGTCAGGAGCTTTTGGACGAGGTGCAGGCGGTAGTGGATGAAAATAAGCCGCTTGGAATCAGCGTGCAGGTGAAGGCTCCTGATGAAGAACCGTTTAATATCAATGCTGATATTGTGATTTACCCGGGATATCATACAGGAACTGTGATTGATAGTGTGATTGAAAAACTTTCAAATTATGCCAATGCGTTAAAAATCGGGGAAGATGTGATCCGGAATAGGATTATCACTCAGGCGGGGACAGTGGACGGAGTGAAAGATATTGTTTTAAATGAGCCTGTCAGTAATATCACGGTGGCAAAGATGAAAATCGGCAAAATAGGGACAATCACAGTCAACGGCACTCAGGCGGGTGAAATCTGATGTTTTATGAGTATTTAAAAAACGATTTAGGTTTTCCTTTGATTTATCCGGCTCTGGACAGCTTGATTCAAGTGATTTCAAAGCCGTATGATGATTTATTTTCAGATTCTTTGACTCTTTTAAACGAGTTTTTCGCTTATCTTTGTGATCAAAATCTTACCAATTATGCCTTTGAGCGGGGTGTGGAGCCTTTTTTGAATGAACTTCCTGATATTTACAGGAAACGGATTGAAAACGCTTTTCAGATCAAGCGGTCGATGACAAAAAAAGAGATTGAAACGCTTATTAAAAATATCGTGCCTGAGAAAAACTTTGAGATCATTGAGTCTATGCTGGACGGTTTTATCATCGGGTTTTCAAAAATAGGGTTTGCCGTGATCAATCATAGTGATGGGTTTCAGGGGATTATTGTCCGGTTTTCAGACACTATTACAGAGAATGAAAGGTTTAATTTGGAAACAGTATTGAAAAAAATTATTACTGCCGGAGTGGGCGTGAGGGTGGAGGTGTTATGAATTTACTTAATTTTTACGAAGGGAAAGTCGTTAAAACCGTGGATATGGCAAAGCTTCAAGACAATATTCAAGAGGGTGATAGAAATATCGTGAAAGAAATACTCGGCTACGGGATAGGACAAGCTGAATCATTTCAACCGTCTATCAACGGATTGACTCTAACCCTTACCGCTCCGGCTTACGGGAATGGAGGCTATGCGTATGACGGCTACGGACGAAGAATCTCTCTTCCGCCTAACGAAACTCTGACGGTTGATTTTTCAGCTTATGCAGGGCAGACAATCAAATACAGCGTTTTTGTGAGAATCAAGAGAAAATATGAGACTCCTGAAGAAAACTATCAGGGAGAGACGGAGTATTTTGAAGAAAAAGAATACGCTGAGGCGTTTTTGAGCGTTTCATCTGACAGTAATTATCCTTTTTATGATATTTACGGAACTGTTTTACTCTTTGACGGAGATGCAGTTTTAGGCAGTGCTGGATTTGTGAGCAATACTTATAACTATGCCAGAAGACAGTTTTTAAACCCGAAAATCTTAATGAATGAGGTCTATCCGTTTACAGATATTTCAGATATGCTTTCCAGCGGAAATGCACGGAGGGGAGATGTCGGAGTAGTGGCTGACGATGGGGAAGGAAACTCAAAAACTTATATTCTGCGAACAGACGACTACTCGAAAATCGAAAACTGGGTAGAACTGAAAATGACCAATGCCGATAAACTGGACGGATGGCATTTAGCAGATATCCAGACAGGCTATACAATGGCAGTCAGCGAGGCTTTCGGGCTTCTCGTGAGCCAGCTCACAGACGGGACATTGAAACCGCATACGGCAGTCAATGCACAGAATAGTTATAGCAAGAGTGAGTCGGATTTAGCGTATCATCCTTTAAATAAAAAAATAATAGATGTTGCTGACGATGGTAGCTCAGCGAGATACGATAACCCAAACGACACATATCTAACAGGTTTTTTTGATACAGGAGTTGCTGAGGATGGAGATTATTTTTTTTATCAAAACATACTGAGTCATTCTGGAGGACATGTTAAACAAATTAAATATAGTTATTTTGCGAATGAAATGTATATACGAGGAAAAATAAGCGGAACATGGGGTGCGTGGAAAAAAGTAACCCCCGGCACGACTCCGGTGGCGTATCTGAAATATAACGGAGTATGCTCAGATCCAAATATTTTACTTGCAATAGAGTATAATGGTATTACTGGATTGGCGATGAACGGCGGGACAAATTATGATTTTACTCTGCCTGTTGGAGTTTATAAAATTTCCATACATGCAACAGCGAATAGTATTAACGGGAGTGTTTGGATGATGACATATCCAGCATTAACCGAGGTATTTAGAACGCCTGGAATGATTAATACAGGTTCTCATATAATATCAGGAGAGGGGGTTATTACTGTATCTACTCAAGGTCTTTATCGTTTTGCTCTGAGTTCTTCTGGCGGAAATTTAAGCGATGTGCGTGTCGTCATCGAAAAACTCGATTAATCGAGGGCGGTTATTCTTTATCTGTTTTATTATTTTTCTTTAAAAAACCTGATAAGATAGCAATAATAGAAGAACCGCCTAAAACCGCTCCTACTGATGGAACCCCGCTTATTGCTGTATAAACAGACAAAAAGCCGAAAAGGGCAGTCAGTAAGAAAGAGGCTAAAATTCCTATTCTCTCATTAATAAAACTTGATTTTACAATTCTTGTTTCTATAGAATGTCTGTGAGACTGTTCGTCAATAGCCATTTGAATAATTTTTTCAGCTGCACCCGGGCAAATCTTATTATACTGCTCCAAGTCGCTTGGGTCTGGAATCGGCTTTATAGAGATATGTTGGCTGTAATGACTGACTGATTGTTTATTTTGTTTGTGCATATTTATTGATCGCTGTTCTTATGTCGTTTCCGACTGCCTGAAAATCGCTGTAAATATTTTCTGAGTCTGTTTTTCTATTGTTAATACTAATATGATAATCAATAGATGGAAAATAAAAAAAACCGCTTAAAAATGATGGGGTTTTGATTGAGAAGGAATTGAAAATTGATTGAGCTTTCATATTTGATTCCTTTTTTTGTTTATTCAGATAAATAAAATTTACGAAAAAACCTTATTTTTGTCAATACCTTTTATTTCACCGCCTCTTCATCACCCTGAAAACAATCAGAAGAATCATTACAGGAACCATGAAAGCAAGGATGAAAAATCCGTAACTGAAAAAATAAACGAAGAACTGATGGAAAACAGACGGAAAAAACACGGCGGAAACAATGATAAAAAGGATGAGTGCGAAAACTATTTTTTTAATCAGCATGATTTAGAATATAACTTATTTTTTATGGAAAACTAATCTTTTTTTTTGTTCCAAATAATCTTCTACCGAAAGAGACTCAAGTAAAAGCGATTTATTTTCAATAGATACTTTATGAACCATGGAGGGATAAAAGGATTTTCTTTTGGCTAATTCATTTCTTGCAAGGCTGATAGAGTTTATTTTTAATGGTTGTAAAACAGAGGTCATAAACTCCTCCTTTTTTTTGTTTTGCTTTTATAAAAATATACCTAAAAACAAAGCTTGAAAAAAGGATTTTTTATTCTTGTCCCGACTCTAAATACAGTTTTGGAGGTGGCATGGATACTGTTTTTAAAGTTGCTTTAATTGTGGATATGGTGGATCGGATGACCCAGCCTCTGAAAAATATGAACTCGGTGATGGAAAAAACGGCTGAGATTTCCAAAAAAATGGCAGTGGCGGGCGGTGCGGGGCTTGCTATTTCAAACAGTTTTTTGAAATCGGCGGCGGATATCGAGGAGGCTACAACCTCGCTTCGGACAGTTATCACTCCGGCATACGGCACAATGGAAGAATCGATTGAAAAAACAAAAAAAGCATCTGAAGAATGGAGTCTTTCACATAAACAGACTGCGAAAGAGTTTTTACAGGCTTCATATATGATGAGTTCGGCAGGGCTCAATAGTATTGAAGCGATTGAGGGTACAAAAACTGCACTTGCACTTGCGACTGCTACAATGGGAAACGGAGTTGATGCTGCCAATCTCGTGGCAAAGATGTATAATAATTTTGGAGACAGGACGGCAAATGTTAATACTGAAATGGTTCGGCTTGGAGATACACTGGCGAAAACCCAGCAGTTATTTCAGATTGCGAATTTACAGCAGTTGGACGAAGGATTGAAATATGCCTCATCAACAGCTTTGTCTGCAAAAATCAGTTTTGAGCAAATGAATACTGTTATTGGTATGCTGAATACGGTCGGATTGCAGGGGTCGTTGGCTGGATCGGCATTTCAGCAGAGCTTGGCAAATATAACAAAAGCTTCAAAAACTCTTGGTTTTTCTATCAGCAGGAATGTGGACGGAAGTATGGATTTTATTGAAACTCTTGAAAATATTAAAAATACTGGTAAAACTTCCATGGATGACCTGAATAGGGCGTTTGGAATTGAAGGAGCAAGGGGAATATCTTTATTAATCAATAAAGTAGATGAATTAAAAAAGGCTTACGGAACTATTCAGACCGCAGGCGGAACACTATCTGACTCGGTTCGTAAAATGGAAAACTCCTATAATTCAATTGTCCAGAAAATGAAAAATAGTTTTTTCAATTTCGCGGTTACGCTTGGGAATGCGTTATTGCCTGTAATGACCCAGATAGCGGATAAAATATCGGCTGTTGTAAATATTTTTTCACGGTTTGCACAGGAAAACCCGCGGTTGTCGGCAACCCTGATTCAAGTTTTTACGGCTGTTTCAGGCGTGCTGGCGGTGTTTGGGTCTTTGGGGTATGTGGTCGGCAAATTGTCGGAACCTGTGATGAAGGGGATTAGCCTTATGAAAAAGTTCGGGCTGGGAATTGCGGGTGCTGGGATGAAATTAATCAAGTTTATCGGGATTACAGAGGCTTTGGCAAAAACTAAAGCCATGAGCGAGTTTATGCAGAATAACGCCTCTATGCTTGGAAAGTTTGACGGCTCGGTGATGTCGAGTATGCAGAAATTGAAGTTTTTCGGGAAAGAGTTTTTTAATCTTTCCAATATCATGAAGTTTAGCTTTATCGGGATTATTGTTTTATTGATTGTAAAATGGGACGAGTGGTCGGATGCTACCAAAGGGGTGGTGGTCGGTCTGGGGATCCTGATCGGTGTGGTCTGGGCTTTAAACGGGGCATTGTATGCCAATCCTCTGGTTTGGATTGTGGGGATTATCGGGCTGGTCATAGCCGGAATTTATCTTTTGATTAAAAATATTGATTCTGTGATCCAGTGGTTCAGGAAGCTTTATGACGAGTCGCCTATGCTTCAAGCCATGCTTCTGCCGATTCAGTTATTGGTGGAGGGGTTCAGCTGGCTGATTGATAAAATCTCCGAGTTTCTGGACTGGTTTGATAAAATCGGCGGGTTTAAGGGGCTGGATACTATGCTTAAGGCTAAGTTTTTCACAATGTTTTATAATGCGATTCAAAAAATAAAATCTTTGTTTTCCAGTATCGGTAAGTTTTTTGTCGATCTCTGGAACTCGGCGATTGATAAGGTGAAGGGTTTTTTTACTGATCTTTGGGAGTCGGTCAAAAAAATGTTTTCAGGCATAGGAGAGGAGATTGCCGGTGTGCTCTGGGGTGGTGCGGTAGGAAAGGTAGATAAGGCAGGGCAGACGAAAAAAAGGGTTGAAACTTATAACAGTATTTCAAAAGTCTATAGCACGATAACAGGGGTGAAAATCCCTGAAATAGAAGGATATGCGAAGGGGACTGACTTTTTTTCAGGTGGTGTGGCACTGGTGGGCGAGCATGGACCCGAAATTATGACCATGCCCCGGGGAACGAGTATCAGAAGCAACCCTGAAACCAACAGGCTTTTAAAAAATGTTCAAAACAACTCCAATCAGGTTTCAAAGGTGAGCGAGACAAAAAATTACAGCATAAAAATTGAAAATCTGAGCGTAAATGCAGATGATATTGAAAGTATTTCAGGATTTTTTAAAATGCTTCAAACCGCGGCGGGGGTGTCATGATTATTAATCAGCAAAACGAACCCTATCTTTTTATCAGCCCTGTCACAACCAAGAAAATGGAGGCGGATGTCAAAAAACAGCTTGAATTATTGCCGAAACGGTATAAGATCAAGGAAAATATCTTCATGCTCCCGATAGCGGTTCAGTCTGTCTCGGTGGCTGGAGAACTGATTTTTGAGGAGGCTCCGATTAAGCAGACGGGTAAGTCTGATATGATTGTGAAAGGGTATAAGGATAAGGAAATCAATATATCAGGCGTAATCCTGGACGACCGTTGGGAAGAGGGAACCAATAATAAACGCCCTTATCCGAATTACTACGACACGGCAGACCCCGGGAGCGGGATATTCGGATATTTTGAGAGAATCGGGTATAATGCCGTCCGGTATAATAGATTAGGCGTAGAAGATACTTTTGATACCAATCTCTGGAGACAAAAACGGTCAGTCAATGCCTACAAGCGGAAAGAACTGAAAATGGAAGAGTATAAAAATAAATACGATAAGTTGAAAATTATTGAGGCTTTTTCCAGGCTTTCATGGAAAGAACTCCCAGTCTCGTTTCGGATTTCAAGCCCGCACCTTGAAAACAGGAAAATCAAGACCGTTGTTTTTTCGGGGTTTTCATCTATGGAAGACAGCGAATCAGGGCATATTACCGTGGAGCTTGCCTTTATAGAATACGATCCGCCGAAAAAAGCGGAAGAGGTGAAGACGAAGAAAAAAGAAGAGATTGCAGTTGTGGGTATCGGGGACGAAGTGCAGACGGATGAAGAGTATTTTAAGGGCGTGTATGAAAACGCTCAAAGAAATTTAGCGGACAAGGCGGATAAGTTTGTGAAGGATTTAATCAAGTTTCCGAAATAGGGAGGAAGAATGAGACGGTATTTTCAGAGTCTTGAAATCGGCGGGAAAAGCCTTTCCCATCATTTTGAGTTTGAAATCGTGAGCGAAATGGGGAGTTTTTTTGAAACGGCTGAAATCAGAATCTTGAAAAACTATTATTATCAGTCCGCCCTCTCTGTATCGGCAGGGGACGAGGTGAAAATCTCATTCGGGTACGACAAAGAGTCAATTTACGAGCAGTTTCAGGGTAAAATAGAGAGGGGGAGCGAAAACAAAACTCATATCATTTTATTTGCCAGAAACTTTTCAGAACTCTCTGAGACAATGAAGAAAACCTATGAAGAGATTGAAATTAAAACGGTTTTGAATGAACTTTTAAACAAACTGGATTATTCACTGCCTCCGCTGAAGCTGAAAACTTTGATCGCAGACGGAAAGAAAATAGATATTGTCAAAAAAATAATCCGGACGGCAGAAGAGATCACAGGAAAGAAAATCTATTGTTATATTGATTATGATCAGATTGTGATTACAAATGAAATCAAAAAAAGAGAGTGGGATATCAGCCTGGAGGCGATCGAGACAGGGAAGATAATCAGGATCATCGGCAACCCAAATCTAAAACTGGGCGATACGCTTCTTTTCAACGGCGAGGCTCATCAGGTTTCAAAAATCCATAATTTCGGGTCAATCATGGTCTGCAGCGGGGTGAGGGGATGAATCTATCTGATTTTGAAAGCTATATTGAAGCAATTGTGAAACGGTTTCAGGCTCCTGTCAGGGCAAAGGTGATTAAAACCTATACGGAAAGCGGGAAGTATTATATTGACTGTAAAAAAATCAACCTGGACGGCTCAGACGGAAAAACAATCTATCCCAAGGTGGCTATCCCGAAACTCTGGGGAGGTGAAAAAGCCGGAATCTTTGCCATGCCGTCAAAAAATACAGAGGTAAGTATCGGGTTTTACGAGGGCAATATTCATTTTCCTTATATCATCAATATTATGGGGTCGAAGCACGACACAGCGCACAATGAAGACACGCTGATCATTGCCCTCGATCAGGCTGAAATCAGGGTGGAAAAAGAAAAGGTTTCAGTGAAATACAAAGATTCTGAAATCACAATCAAGGATAAACTGACGGTAAAATCCAAGGAAGGCGATTTAAAAGCATTGATTACAAAGCTGGTTGAGAAAATCATAGCGATTAAAACCGCCGGAAGCCCGGCAAATCATGTCCTTGACCCGTCCACGATTACAGAATTCAACACAATAAAAGACTCAGAAATCGGAAAGGTTTTTGAATAAGGAGGAATCATGGCGCTTGTAAAAGCAAACTTGAAAACAGCGATCAAAACGATTTTTGACACGATGAAAACCAGCGCAGAGACAACCCCGAAAGACGAAGACTGGCTGGCTGGAGAACTTGCAGATGCCATTGACAGTTATATCAAAACCGCAACGGTAACGGTAACCGTGCCGGCACTGGGGCTACTTGCTCCCACAGGTCCCTGCACTGGATCGGCAAGCGGGACAGGAACGGTGAGTTAAAATAAATATTGACTTGTATGTATTAAAATTATTATTTTTAATGTTAACAATCAGGTAGATTAATTTTCTACCTCCCCCGGTATTTAGGTATCGGGGATTTTATAAAAACAACCGCATAGGAAACTATGTCCCCAGTAATTTCGGTTACTGGGTTTTAAGAGAAATAATTGGAAAAAATTCATTTTTTTATCGATGGATATAATCTTTATCATTCTTTAATTAATAAAAAATATTCGCATTTAAAAAAATATAAATGGTTGGATTTAAAATCTCTGGCAAATAATCTTATTATGAAAAAAACTCAAATAGTTTCAGATATCTATTATTTTACATCATATCATTGGGATAATTATAAAAATAAAATAGATAGACATAAGGAATATATTAAAGCTTTAGAGAATTCAGGTGTTAAGGTGATATTTGGAAAATTTAAAGAAAAAACTAGGCGATGTTCAAATTGTAAAAAAGATTTTAAAACTCATGAAGAAAAACAGACAGATGTTAATATTGCATTACATTTATTAAACTTAGCTTATAAAGAAGAATATCACGGAGCATTTATATTAAGTGGAGATAGTGATTTAATCCCAGCGATAAAAAATGTAAAAAAAGAATTTTCAGAAAAGAAAATAACAATCATCCTTCCTCCTTTTAGCAGGTCTGATGAATTGAAGAAAACAGCAGATTATAATATAAAATTAAATGAAAATCATTTAATTAACAATCAATTTCCTGAAATGATAAATAAATTAGATGGAACTTTAATAAAAAAACCGAATCTTTGGTAAAAATAGTTATTTTTCACACATCATCATGCTTCTTTTCAAATTCTTCCAACATTCTAATAATAAAAGCGGTCATATTTCCTCTTTCATATTTTTTAGCAAGTTTTCTTATTTTTTCTTTTTCTTCCTGAGTTATTACAATTGTTAATTTAGTTTTTTCTTCAGTCATATTTAATCTACTTTATTGTTTTGTTTAAAATACTCAATCGCTTTGAAGATAAAAGCGGTAATATTTCCTCTTGCGAATTTATCAGCCAAGGATTGAATTTCTATTTTTTCTTCATCGTTTACAGAAAGATTGATTTGAGGTTTTCTTTTTGCGCTCATAAGATTCTCCTACTATAAAATATCAATAGTGAGCGGAACAGAAATTGCTAAAAAATTGAAATAAAAAAAATTCTCATTATTCTTACCATATATAGGGAATATAGGGAGGGG
>MIAO01000141.1 GCA_001829155.1 Spirochaetes bacterium GWB1_36_13
GAAAAAATTCCCTGAATCTTATACGCTCCCGCCGCATCCATCACATGCTCATCTTCTATATATCGCCTGATTTCTTCATCGCTTATCGGAAAAACCGTTACCTTGCTTTCCACCAGAACGCTGAATCTTTTTTGACTTGATAAAAGGGCCACCCCTGTATAAACGCTGTGAGTCTTTCCTGAGAGTTTTTTCACCATTCTGAATGCGTCTTCATCATTTTTTGGTTTTTCAAGGATTTCTCCATCTGCAATCACAACTGTATCAGCTCCCAAAACCAAACTTTCCGGATGTTTTTGAAAAATATAATCCGCTTTTTCAACCGCCAAAGGAACGACATCAGACAGACCGCTGATTTTTTCCTCAATATCAGCCGGCATGACCTCAAAAGGAATATTGAGGAGAGAGAGGATCTCCTTTCTTCTGGGTGAAGCCGAGGCAAGGATCAGTTTTTTGTTTTGAAGCTGTTTCAGGAGAGGCATAGTTTTTCCTTTTCAATTCATTAAAAAATTTGGAAATAAATTTACTAAAATTACAAAATCAAATTGCATTCAGGCTGTCGATTATTGAAAACTATACCTTGTTATCATTGATATTTGTTAAGTTTATTAGAAAAGGTAGTTGTCTTTTCTTATGCAATCTTTCATAGCTTTTTTTGGTTATTAATCAGAGCAGTACGGTCACTGAGCGGAGCCGAAGTGACACCTCGACTCCGCTCGGTGTCCGAGTTAATTTAAACAATAATCGACAGCCTGATTAATAAGATTAAAATGATATTTTTTATACTTCAACAAACCGGGCATTTACCTCAATCTCGCCATGTCTGCCCTCCTGATTGTTCTGGGAAACATCGGAACCATCCTTTACCGGAAGGGAAAAAAGAGCGGAGAGTGATAGGGAAAAAATTGAACAAATTTTTTTTCATAATTCTATTATTTTTTTGGCTGACAGGGAGCTACTCTTACTCTCAGCCTAAAAGTTGGAAACTTTTTAAATATCTGGATACCACTTCTTATAATTTCGAAGCATTGGTCCTTTCTCCTGACGGAAAACATCTTTTTGCCGGGAACCGGGGAGGGGAGATTAAAGTTTGGAAAATTGACCAGTTTAGATTGATTAAAACTTTTCAGGCTCTTAATAACCCTCCAGCAGATTTTTAAGTTTTACTTTTTTACTGGTTCTGTAAATGTGGTAATCTGAATCTATGGTGATAATGTGCGTGATTTTTTCAGTTTCTGCAACAACCATGAGTGAAGCGTCTGCTAAATCCATAGGAACATCAGAATATTTTTCGGTTAATTCGATGATTCGAGATAAATGCTGATCTTCCAGCTCATGAATCATAATCGCTTTTCTTTGAATCCATTTGAGAAAATCGATTTGCACATTGACATTAAAATCAAGTAGATGACAAACTTCTGTTAAAACAGGCCAGGTAGTTGTGAGATGTCCATGAAATTTTTTGAGAAAGTCTTTCACTTTTTCATGATATTTATCGTCTTTGTCAAACAAAGCAATAAATGGACCAGCATCAATGAGAGTATTTATCACGGAGTTTTCCCTTTAGTATTATTTTTCGGTCTTTAGAAAGATTGCCTTTTTTACTGCCGTATTTTCCAAATAAATCTTTTCCCAGTTCAAAAGGAGTGGTGTTTTTTTCAAAATCGCTGATAAATCTTGTCAATGCCAGTTTGATTATTTCAGTTTTGGTTCTTTTGTCAACTTGAGCAATTTCAACTAATTTTTTTTCTAATTCTTCAGATAAGCGGATTGAAATCATTTTTTCCTCCATATTACAAAATGTAATACAAAAATTGGAATATTTGAAATTTTATTTCTTTTGAAATAAAAAATTAAACCCTCATTTCTCAATTAAGCTTAAAAAGACTTTTTCATGGTGTTGGACGATAAAATCCCAGTCAAAAAAGTTTTTTGCCCGGAGGATTCCTTCTTTTGTCATAGTTTCTTTTTCTTGAGGCGAATCTAAAAAGCGTTTTAATTGAGTATAAAAATCATCAAAATTTTCCGGTTCAAAAAGAAGCCCGTTGATTCCGTGTTCAATAATGCTTGGCGTACCCCCTGTGCGGGACGAAATAACCGGGAGAGAAGCCGCATTTGCTTCACAGAGCACTCTGCCCATGGTTTCAACATCTTTTAGTCCGGTTTTCGGGTGAATCTCTTCCCGGCTTGGGAAAAAAAGAAAATCCGATGCCCAATAGTATTCATTGAGTTTTTCAAAAGGAATCCGGCCCGTAAAACAAACTGTATCGGAAAGTGAAAGATGGAGGCTTTTTTTGATATATTGATCCTGATATTTTCCATCTCCCAGAAAAAGAAAAAAGACCTGGGGGAGAATCTTTTTGAGTTTTTTAGCTGTATTTAAAGCAAAATCAACTCCTTTTTTTTTCACCATTCTGCAGGGGGTAAGAAAAATGAGCCGGTTTTCAGGGATTTTCAATTTTATTCTTAAATCTTTTATTCTCTGAGAATTATTCAGATAAGGATTTTTAAACTGTTTATAGTCCACTCCTCCGGGAAGGGTTTGAATATTTTCTTTCAAAACGCCTATTTTTTCTAAAAGACTGGCTGTATAATGGCTGTTTGCAAGAATATGGGAAGCGTTTAGAGCGGATTGTCTCATCACTTCAAAGCGGGATTTGATAAAAAAATTTTCAACCCATTCAGGATGATTGAGTTTTTTCGAAAGCCGGTAAATTTTTTTCTCAATCAGTTTTAAATTTAAAATTTTTTTTCCCCATTTGAAAGGATAGGATATCCAGGGTCTTAAAACATCATTGCCGACCGACCGGCAGATAACCGGGATTTTGAGTTCTTTTTCAAGTATTCCGTAGAAAACCGTTGAACTATAAATTAGGTCAGGGTTAAAATCAAAAGCTGCTTTTTTGATAATTGAAATATTGTTCCAGAAACTCAGACGGCTTAAAATTCTTAAAACAGGAAAAGGGTAAAACCGATCATTTTCAATATCTTCAAACCGATAGGTCAATACCTGAATCTCGTAGCCTTTTTCAGAAAGCTTTTGCGAAAGAAAATGCGCATGAGTCTGCATGCCTCCTATTTTTGGAGGGAATTCTGGAAGTATTAAAAGGATTTTTAATTTATTTTCTTTCTTTTTGATTGTCTGTCTCCTGTAAGAAAATTTAAATTTAGTTTTTTATCTTTTGAAAATAAAAAAAATCTGGTTATATTTAAAAAAAATATCGAAATATAAAAGGAAAAGATTATGAAACAAAACTGGAAAGCAGATTCTCAAGAGTTGATTCTGGAAAAACAGAAAGTCTCGGGCTGTGTTTTTATTTTTCTCAGTTTTTTTGGAATAGTCATGATGTCGGGCGGAATTGCCGGAATTTATTTTCGTTATTCCAGTACAGATTCAGATAATTTTTTTCTGCTTTTTATTTTTTATTTTTTAACGATGATGGGACTGATTATCACTTATGCGGGATTTACTTCTCCTTCCAAAGGGTTTGGAGAGAAAATTGTTTTCAGTCTTTCCCGCGAAAAAATATTTTTTTATCTTTCATCTCTTCAAAATATTCCATTTGAAATCGGATTGGGTGAAATTTTGCATATCCATGTTTTAAAAGAAAGGAGGAGAAGCAGCAGCAGTACATCCGGTCATTCTTCCTATTATACGGTTTATCTGGTCTATCTTATTAAAACAGACGGAGCAGAAATTTGTCTGACGCTTTTTAATCTTGAAGATGAATGGCTGCGTTTTATTGATGCGCTCGTTCAATTCACAGGATTGCCGCTAAAAAGTGAAACAGAAGCTGTCCAAGAGAAAAACGGATCAAAGACTTACCATCCTCTAGAAAATTCTTCTCTTTCTTATCCTCTTTCAGGATTTGTGAAAGAAGAAAACTCTGAAGGAAAAAGAATTTTTACGATTAAAAAAGAAAAAAAGAATCTATTTTCAAAGATGATGGCAAGTCTGATCTGGCTTTTTTTAGTTTCTCTGCCTGTTTTTATTTTGATTCATGTGTTTTTGTTAATGACTGACACTGATATTTCCAGTATTGTTATAAAAGTATTGACAGGTATTTTTTCTCTTTTTTTCTTGACTCTCCTTTTTCTGACTCTGCTTAATTCTTTTAAAACTTATTCTATTGCGGTTTCATCGAAAGGGGTTGATATTAGTCTCAAATTCCCTGTATTCTCTTTTTTTAATCAGGAAGTATCCATACCGGCATCCGATATCCGTCAGGTCAGAGTGAACCGCGGGGAAGAGGGGCATTTTTTTCTTTCTTTGGGGATAGCTGATTCTGTCAATCTCACACTGAAAAAAAGAATTTTTTTCACTATGGGAGCATTTCAGAAGAAAGATATTGCGGGAAAATTTTTAAGCAGTATTAAAATGCTGCCTCTCTGGGAGGTACAGGCTTGGGCAAAGCCAGGATTGACCGCGACTGTTTTTGATCTCTTGTATCTTGAAAAAATGATTGAAAAAGGACTCCGGCTCTCTGAAAAGGCAATCCTTTAAATCTCATCTTTTAATTTCTGGTAGAGGGAAAGCTCACTTCCAAGAAGATAGGTGGAGTCGCCGTATTTTTTGCTGATATTCTGATGCATCCAGTCTTTGATAAGATCCAGATCATACTCGGAAAATTCAACGCTTTCATCATCTGAGCTGAGTTTTTTTAAAATAATCCCTTCGCTTGGAAAAATAACGGTGCCGTCTCCATAATGAAAGGAATCTTCTGAAATGTATCGAAACCACTCCATAATAGTTTGTTTTTCATTTTTTGTAAACTTCATAAAAGCTTCCTTTTTATCATAAAAATCTATAATTTTATTAATTATGAATTTACTCTGAAAAAATCGGCTTTTTAGAATAAACTCTGATATCGTTTTTATATAAAATAATATAACTAATTTGGTAAAAAAAATGAATTTTGTAAAGATAAAACCTCTTGAAGCTTTTCACTTTTTGAGACAAAAAAAGATTCCAAAAATTGTTGAAAAAGAGTACTGCCTTTTGTCAGACAGTTTTTTTGATATTGGCATTGCCTATTTTCAAGACAGAAAACCAGTCCGAAAAACCTATTTCCCGCTGGGCTATCAAAAAGAAGAAAGAGAAAAATTTTCTCTTATTGAAATTGTAGATAAAAAAGAAAGTATTTTGATTCGAAGCAGGATAGGAAAAGAAGTCAGCGCTGAACAAGTGGATTTGCATTTTCTTGGAGCAAAACTGAAAAAACACAGCCGTTTTTATACTTCTTTTTCTGTTGAGCCGGAATTTTTAGATTATTCTTTTGAAAATTATATAGATTCAGCTTTTAGCCTCCTTCACTTTCATTTTGAAGCTTTTGCCGGATATGATCCATTTCAGAGCATGGCGATTGTTGCCGATCCTTCGGGAAATCTTTCCAATGCTTATCAGGAGGGTTTAGAACTTTTCCAGTTTTTGAAAAAAATTTTACCGGATTTACAGTTGTCCTTTATTTCATCTTCTCTCAATTGTGAAGAATTTGAATCGATTCTCTCCCGGTGTTCTGTGGTGCATTTTTCAGGGCATATTGAAAAAAAAGGAATTCAGATCGGAAAAGAATTTTACCACCCTGCCTTTTCCCAGAAAAAACTGCCTTCTCTTCTTTATTTAAACGGCTGCACGCTTTATCCCGATATTTTACAGGGTTTTATCGAGCGAAGTCCTCAAAACATGATTTATTCCAGGGTCAATCTTGAAGATCAGCTTGGCAGTCTCACGCTTTTAAAGTATTTTTATTTAGGTCTTTTTTCAGGATACAGAATCGGCGATATTGCGAAAAAAACTTTAGATTTTAGAAAAACAAGGCTTTATGGATGGATGACAAACAGATTCAACTTTCAGCAGGCATAAAAGCGCTGCTTTTTTTTTTATTGTGGAAAAATCTGGAGCTTTTTCTGAGCGGAATGGATATTATCCTGATTTCAAAGGGTTTTGACTCAAAATTGAGTTTTCTTTCCCTTTTTTTCCCAATCTGGGAATATTTTTTTCTTTTCCGAATCCTTTCAAGAAAAATTTCTATTTTTATTTCAGCTTTTCTTTTCTTTTTTGCCGTCGCTCTTTCCTATGAGCTCATTCTTCTTGTTGTGTCAACTCTTGGCGTGGTCTTTTCAGAGCAGTTTTATATTTTATTTTTATTAAGAAATACTTTTTCAGGCGAGGGATTTGTTTTTGTTTTTCTTTTCTTTTTTGCTCTGGTTTTGATTTTAGAAAGCAAAATCAGACCGTTTTTTAAAATTCTTTTTTTATTCCTGATTTTTTTTTCACTCAACCCTTCTTTTTTTACCAGTTTTCTCATCAGTCTTCTCTCATCTTTTTATCAGGACAATCCTGTTGCCGTCTATCTGCTCTCGAAAAAAATTCTTTTATTCGGAGCTTTTCCAGGGATGGCGTACTTTCCGCTTTACCTGTTTTTTGAATTCGTTTACAAGCGCAAGCTGGAAAAAAAGAAAGTCATGATTTCTTCATAATTCCTTCATACTCCTTTCACAACCCTTTTCTAATTTTATTACAACTTTTAAAGTGAAAGGAGAACAAGATGAAAAAAATCTTAACCATTATTTTGACCCTGATGATTGCAGGGGTAGTCTTTGCAGAAGATGTGAAGATGGAAGAGCCTAAAAAAGAAGAGGTAAAAAAGGAAGAAGTTAAAAAAGAAGAAAAAAAAACCGGATTCCAATTCAATGGAGCGGTTTATGTCTATGGAGCGACTTACAAAACCACTAAAAAAGACGAGTCCATGTCTTTTGGAGCTTTTCGATTTAGACCTTTCTTTTCTTACATTACAGAAAATGTAAAAGCGGTCGTTAAGTTTGAAATTGATCAGTTTCTCGGAAAAGAAACCGGCGGTAAAGGTGCTGATATCGGAAATGACGAGAAAGTCATTGAAGTTAAAGCAGCCAATCTTACTTTTGATATTCCAGCTGTTAAAGGTCTTTCCGTTAAAGGCGGTGTTGATGAATATAAAACTCCCGGAGGATTTCTCATTGGAACAGAAGCAGGGCTGGGACTATTAACCTATAAAACTGGATCACACGCTTTTAATCTGGTTTATCTCAAAGTTGAAGAAAAAAATCAAACACTTCAAAATGATGATTGGACTGTTATGGGGTTGGATATTAATTTAGGATTGGGAGATATAAAAATCAGACCCGCTCTCTATATCTCAACAATTGGAAAAAACTATGCAGGTTTAGATAAGGATGCAACTATTATGCTTCCGTCTCTGGGATTTAATTTCAAGATGAGCGGACTTTCTATTGATTTAAACGGAACTTTTGGAACAGGTGAAACCACTACTGGCGGAACTAAAACCTCTTTAAGCGGATATGCTTTTGATTTTAATCCTGCCTTTGAAGTTCAAAAAGGGATCAAAGTAGGAGCTTTTTTGACCATGGTATCAGGAGATAAAGCTGATACAACAGACAAACAAGAAAATTTTTCAAACTTTATGCTGAAAAGTGATGGATTCGGAAGACTTTTCTTATTGCAAAATCAACAATCTTTCTCAAATATCGCCAATGATACATTTGCAGATATCAGAGGCAAGGCACAAGGGTATATGCTTGCAGGAATTACCGCTGATATCAAATTAAATCCAATTTCCTTGAATATTAATTTGGGTTACGGGCAATTGGCACAACAAGTTTCGACTACCAAAACCAAAAAAGACCTCGGGATTGAAGCGGATCTTTCTATCGGATACGAGATTGAGAAAAATGCTAAATTAGTTTTTGATTTTGGATATCTTGCTACCGGAAAAGCTTTCAGCACTGAAGGTTTTGGTTCATCAGATGAACAAGCCGCAATCTATGCTGCTTTAGGGATGGCTTATAAATTTTAATCCTCTTTTTTTTAAAAAGAGTTTAAAATAAATACAAACGACTCTCAGTTTCTTGCCCCTTCTTCGCGGCGCCCTCCGTCGAAGAAGGGGTTGTTTTATTTAACAATCTCATTCATTATATTCAGCATATTAAATGATAAGAAAGCCGCGTTCGTTTGTTTTTTCACAATGATCGACTCATTGTTTTTAAAGATTAATACAATGTTTTTCAATTTTTTAATTAATATTTTTTAGATTTTTTCGGGGGGTGTCAGGATTTTTTAAAAATAAATTTGTTTATTTGAGGATGGTTTGCTAAATTTAAAATTCGCTTTTATCGAAAATGATAAAACGAAAGCACAAAAAAAGAAATTAA
>MIAO01000142.1:0-30270 GCA_001829155.1 Spirochaetes bacterium GWB1_36_13
CTTTGAGGTTTTTGAACTTGAAAAATGAGTTTTTCAGGGTCGACTATTTAGATTGCGGTTGTTTTTACTGATAGAGGCAAAGATAAGCGGCAGCTGATTCCGCTTTTACTTTAAACTTTACATTTCCGGGGACATGAAAAGTCTCATTGGCGTTATATTTTTTAAAATCTTTTTCACCTGGAAGCTGAACCAAAAGGCTTCCGGATATCACGGTCATCGCTTCCGGCTGGTTGGTTCCAAACTCGTAATCGCCTTTTTTCATGACTCCTACTGTGGCAGGATAAGTTTCACTCTGAAATCCGATTGATTTGACAGCGCCGTCAAAATATTCATTCACTTTTAGCATTGCTAAGATTCTCCATTTTCTATTTAAATTTTTTTTTACTGCAGGTATTTTCGAATGAGATCATAAATTTCATCGACTTTAAATGGTTTTTTTATATATCCGTCCATGACCCCTTGAACTTTGTCCTTGACTTCTTCATAATAATAGGCAGAAAATCCGACTACCTTGTAGCCGACGCTTCTTTCTTTGATTTTTCGCGCAAGGGTAATCCCGTCTATTTCAGGAAGATTAATATCCAGTAAAATCATTTTCAGGCTTTCCCGGTTGGCTTCAAAAAGGGAAAGAACCTCATTCCCATTGGCTGCTCTGACCACTGTAATGTTATTTTTTTTCAGAATAAAATCAAGAAGCATATAAACCGAATCGTCATCTTCTCCTACAAGCAAGATCGGTTTATTGTTTGAATAAGGTTTAACTTCTTTTTTGATTTCTTCAATGGTTTTTTCGCTGATTTCTTCTTCGAGCGCCCCGAATTGAATATAAGTAGGATCTTCAATTTCTTGAGACAGAACTGAATCTGAAAAAATGACCCTGATTCGGGTGCCTTTGCCTTCTGTTGAAAAAAGTTCAATTTTTCCTTCCATCAGGTTAACCAGTCTTTGTGTAATAGCAAGTCCCAAGCCGGTTCCTCCGTATTTTCTATCCAGAGTGTCTTCTGCCTGAACAAAGGGTTCAAAGACTCTCTGCTGTTTTTCTTTCGCTATTCCAATGCCGGTATCTTCAATCTCAAAAATCAATTCATCATCAAATATATATATTTTAACTGAAATAAACCCCGTCTCAGTAAATTTAACAGAATTGGACAATAAATTGATCAATACCTGTTTCATGCGAAATCCATCCAAAAGAACATAGTGTTTTTGGATTTCTTCTTGGATATCAATGCTGAAATCCAGTTTTTTCTTAAAAACCTGAGGATAGATAATGTTATAAACTTCTTGAAAGAGTTTATTGAGATTGACAGATTCGATTTCAATGTCCATTTTTCCGGCCTCGATCTTCGACAAATCGATAATGTCATTGATGATCTGAAGGAGGTGTTCTCCGCTTCCGATGACTTTACTGATATAATCCAGCTGGAGGCTGGAAAGAGGTGTTTCTTTTAAAAGAGTGGAAAACCCGATGATAGAGGTCAAAGGTGTGCGGATTTCATGAGACATGTTTGCCAGAAAGACGCTTTTCATCTTATCGGCAATTTTTGAATGCTCCATTTCAGTTTTCAGCTGTTCGACATAGCTGGTCAAAGAATTCTGCATCCACTTAATAGCGGTAATATCCTGCATGATGATAAAGCTTCTTTCTTTTTCTTTGATCACGCTGATAAAAACATCAATTGAATCTTTTTTTCTCTGATTAATCAGGGCAAATTCCCCTGAAGCGCTGGAATGGTATTTTAAATAATTTTTTAAAAGTTTGATCTTTGCCTTGAAAATATCGGGAATAAAATCCAGAAAGTTTCTGAAAAGAATGTTTTCAACAGTCAAGCCGACTGCTTCCGAGAATTTTTTATTACATTCGATGATTTTAAAAGATGAGTCCAAAAAAACATACATGGCAGGAGAGTTTTCAAAAATTTTAATATATTCTTTTTCTGAAACCATCAATTTTTCTTTAAACTTGATATTGAGTTTTCTTAATATATCAATCTGATTGTAGATATAATAAATATTATCAAAAAAATAAAAAGTAAAGACGGTAAGAAATAGAATTTCAAGATAAAGGTTATGAAAAAACAAATTGCTAATTAAGCTGATGTTAATCAATTGCAGGAAAATAACGATGAGAATTTTTTTTCTCTGCCGATACTTTTTTTCAAGAAATCCGAAAAACACAGTATTTAAAAAATTAAAAAACCATAAAAAAAGACCCGATATTGGAGGGAAAAGTGTCAATTCGCCGGTAATGAAACGGGTGAGAAGAAGAGGGAAAAGAATAACAGAAACAGATTCAAAAATTAAAATCAGATAAATCTTTTTCTTTTTCATTTCTCCTGTTGTCCGGATAAGAAAATAATATAAAAAAAGAAAATTGAGAAAGAAGAAGAAAAAGCTCAGAAGCGGAAGTTCAAACTGAAGAAAAAGCCAGAGAAAAATAAAAGAAAGAATATGAAAAACCGAGAATTTTTTCCAATGGAAAAAGATATGGCTGATAATCAACAAAACAAAATTGATAACGCTTAAAAAGAGAATAAGAGACTGGACAATATCATGAGTCACATTTTATTCCTATTCGTAATGTTCTATTATTTTAGCCGCAAGAGTATCTTTATTTTTAAAATAACTTTTTATTTCTTCTTTTCCTAAAATATTTTCATTCAGACATATATTAAGAGCGTTGTATCGTATATAAGGTTCTGAGTATCTGAGTATCTTTTCAATTTTATCTTTATTTTTACTCTCTATTAAAAGTTTAAAATAAGAAAAAAACTGATTTTTTTGGTTATGAGGAAGACTGGATATTTGATAAGAAGCAAGTTTTTTTTCAATCAGGTCGATTTCCCTGCCTCTTTCGTAAAGAAAAAGCGTTGCCTCTAAAGCGCTGTCTCCCAGATAGTAATCTTGAAAATAGGAGAGAATAAAACTGACCTCTTCCTGGGAAATGGCAGTTTTTCCAAGCGTCAGTAAAGCTTTCTTTGCGGAATCAATGGCAATGTCTCTCGTTTCTTTCGGACCTGAAAATCTGTTTTTAATAACATCGATCAGTTCTTCAGAAATGCCTGTGATTTTTTTATCAGCTAAAATACCGGTCAGCCGATTGACTAAAACAGGATCTGAGTCTTTTAAAAAGAATTTGATAATATCTTTTTCAGTTTTAATAAAGTTCAGCTCTTTCATTTTTAATTCAGTTTCAAGAACTGTTTTAAAAGAAGAAGAGGTAAGGTCGGAAATAAGTCCGATTAATACTTTTTCCTTTTTATCCGCATAACGGTCAAATATCAAGGTAAAGAGAGCTTCCCGGATTGTTTTCTTGACCTCGTCATGGGTTTCAACCGCAATAATTTTAGAGAGGAATTTTTCAAACCAGTTTTCAAGCTGAGGCTCTGTCAATACCAATCGTGTCATAGCTTTTAAAACTGAAACTTTATAAAGAAGGTTTCTGTTATAAATCTTTTCAAGCTGATAAAAAGCTTTGACATATTTTAAATTTTCCACCGCTTCTATAGTGGTTAAAATAATATCATTGCTGCCGGCGCTTGAAAGTATGGTGGAAAGAATTGAAAAATCATATTCTGCAAGATTTAAATCTTTTATTTCTAAATTTTTGAGAATAGAGAGCATGCTTAAAATAACTTCTTTTGAAGAATTATCTTTATAATGCGTAAGAATTTTAAGGCACAAAGAGATAATTTCTTCTCCGCTGATCATGGCAATTGATTTGGCGGCAAGCTGTTTTTCATAAAGGGGGTAGCTGGCGCTGAAAAGGATTTCAAAAAGAGGTTTAACGGCATTTTTCACCCGTTTTTCACCGAGTTTTACGATTGCTTCCCGTCTTAAAACCGGATTCTGGGATTTCAAGTCTTTTAAAAGCATAAAAGAAGGTTTTTCAATCCAGACAATCTCTTTTTCATTATCCTGGCTGGTTGTTTTTTGAAATTCATAAAAATTGAAAAATCCGAAAACAGCTAAAAAGCCTAATACAGCAAATATGATATACTTTAATTTCAGCATATGGAAGTTCTTCCTATTGAAAAATATTTAAAACCGGCTTCCTGCATATCCAGAGGGGAAAAAATATTTCTTCCGTCAAAAATCACGGGAGCTTTCATCAATTTTTTTATTTTAGAAAAATTGGGGCTGTGAAATTCCTGCCATTCAGTCACAATCAAAAGAGCATCGGTTCCCTTCACAGCCTGATACATGTTTTCTTCCTGATATTCAATTTTATCTCCGAAAATTTCTTTTATTCTTTCAAGAGCTTTAGGATCGTATATTTTAACCGAAGCTTTGCAGTCTAAAAGATTTTCTATAATATTTAAAGCCGGAGCTTCCCGGATATCATCTGTTTCAGGCTTAAAAGCTCCTCCCCAGATACCGAAAACCTTTCCTTTTAAATCATTGTGATAAAAAGATCTGATTTTCTGGAAAAAAACTTCTCTTTGTTCCTGATTGACTTTATCAGCCGCTTTTAAGATAGCGGGCTCGTAGTTTTTATCTTGGGCAATATGAATCAGGGCATTGACATCTTTTGGAAAACAAGAGCCCCCGTATCCTAGTCCCGCATTGATAAAATAGGGGCCTATTCTGGGGTCTGATCCGATGCCGGCTTTCACTTTCGTAATATCGGCGCCTGTTTTTTCGCAGATATTTGCGATTTCATTCATGAAAGAGATTTTAACCGCCAGCATGCAGTTGGCGGCATATTTGGACATTTCTGAAGATAATGGATCCATAATCAGAAGCTTTTCAGGACTTGGAAGAAAAGGGGTATAAATCCTTTTCATGATGCGCGTTGCCTTTTCACTTTCAGAGCCGATAATAATTCTATCCGGTTTTAGAAAATCTTCTACAGCGGCTCCTTCCCTTAAAAACTCAGGGTTGGAAACAATATCAAAAGAGATTTTTTTTCCTCTTTTTTCAACTGCCTGAGTAATGATTTCTTTGACAATGTAAATTGTACCGACCGGAACAGTGGATTTATTGACGATTACTTTATAATTTTCAATATGCTCGCCGATCGATTCGGCAACTTTTTTGACATAAGACAAATCGGCGGAATTATCTTCCTGCTGGGGCGTTCCGACCGCGATAAAAATAATTTCAGCAAAATCAACGGCTTCTTTCATACTGGTCGTAAAGAAAAGTCTTTCTTCTCTCATATTTCTTTCTATTAAATCTTCAAGACCTGCTTCATAAATAGGGCTTTTTCCCAAACGGAGCATGGCTACTTTTTTTTCATCCACATCCATGCATAAAACTTCATTTCCAGAGTTGGCTAGACCGACTCCTGTTACCAGACCGACATATCCGGTCCCAATCACGCTAATATTCATTTATTCCTCTTTCCTTAAATGAAATCATTCTTCTTTACTCATAATTTTTAAATTTAACTAAAAATCATCACTTCCTGAAAAATCAGAGCATTTATTTAGAAAATAATTTTAAACTGCTTCAATCTGGCCGTCGATTATTGAAACCCATTTCCATCAATCATCTTCTTATCATTGATATTTTGTAAGTTGATCAGAAAGTTCAATTGTCTTTTCTTTAATAGCTTTGTTTTGCTCATTAATCGGAGCCGTACGGTCACTGAGCACAGCCGTACGGTCACTGAGCGGAGCCGAAGTGACACCTCGACTCCGCTCGGTGTCCGAGTTAATTTAAACAATAATCGACAGCCTGATTGAGTATATATAACAAAATTTTAATATAAATAGCAAAAATTAAAACAAAAACTGTGTCATTCTCCGGCTTGACCGGGGAATCCATAACTAGATAATCAATCCAATAAATTCTATCCTTCGCTGGAATAAACAGACTAGCTGTTTAAAATTTCCATCTCAGTTTTTATCATCTGCTCAATTTTTTCGGAAAGTTCATCCAGTAAAACCAGAGTATTGGTTTTTTCTTTTCTGAGTTTTAATTCGGCTTTTCCTTCAGCAAGAGTTTTTTTACCCAGCGTAACCCTGATAGGAATACCGATCAGATCGGCGTCTTTAAACTTGAATCCGGGGCGCAGATCCCGATCGTCTAAAAGAGTTTCGATTCCTTTTTTCCAAAGTTCATTGTAAAGTTTTTCAGCCGGCTCAAAAGCTTCTTCTGAAAGCGGAAGAATGGAAACCTGATAGGGTGCAATGGACATTGGAAAGATAATTCCGTCTTCGTCGTGATTTTGTTCAATGACCGTGGCAATGGTTCTGTCGATTCCGATTCCGTAACACCCCATAATCGGATGCTGTTCTTTTCCTGATGCGTCTAAAAAGACAGCTTTCATATCCTGAGTGTATTTATATCCCAGTTTGAAAATATGTCCCACTTCAATTCCTTCAAATGAGTGAAGTTCTTTTTTGCATTGCGGGCAGGAATCTCCTTTTTTTGTGAGACGGAGATTGAAAAACTCATCAACCCGGAAATCTCTTTCAAAATTCACATTGACCAGATGCTGGTCTTTTTGATTGGCTCCGGTAATCCCGTTGACAATGTACCGAACCGATTCATCCGCAATGATTTTTACATTTTTTAAACCCACGGGGCCGGCAAATCCTACAGGAGCCTGGGTCAGTGTGACAACCGTTTCATCTTTCGCCAGCTGAAATTCTTTTCCCATCATGGCATTGGTGAGTTTGACCTGATTGACCTCAAGATCGCCCCGAATCAGGACGACAACTTTTTCCTGATCCAAAGCCTCGTAAATCAGAGTTTTAATAAACTGTTTTGGAGAACACTGGAAAAATGCTGTGAGCGCTTCTATTGTTTTAATATTAGGAGTATCTTTGGTTTCAAGTGTTTTGAAAGCTTCTTCTTTTTTTTCATAATCCAAAGTGCATTCTGCTCTTTCAGCATTGGCGACATATCCGCAGGCAGGGCATTCTATAATTGTGTCTTCCCCGATATGGCTCCTGACCATAAATTCCTCGCTGGTCTTTCCTCCCATAGAGCCTGAATCCGCCTGAACCGGAACCGTATCCAGCCCGCATCTTTTAAAAAACTGGCGGTAAGCTTTTCTCATATCTTCATAAGTTTTCGAAAGATCGGTCTCGTCGGCGTGGTAGGAATAAGCGTCTTTCATCGTAAATTCCCGTCCCCTCATCACACCGTAGCGGGGGCGGATCTCATCCCTGAATTTTTTATAAACTTGGTAAACAATCAAAGGAAGCTGTTTGTAAGAACTGAGTTCTCTTCTTACCAGATCAGTAAAACTTTCCTCATGGGTAGGACCCAGTACGAAATCCTGCTGATGCCGGTCTTTAATTCTCCACATCTGGGGACCCATCAAAGAATAACGGCCGGTCTCTTCCCAGAGTTCGCGGGAAGTCAGAATCGGAGGCAGAAATTCCTGAGCTCCGATTTTATCCATTTCTTCTTCAGCTATTTGAATTACTTTTTTTAAAACTTTAAATCCCAGCGGCAGGTAAGAATAGAGTCCGCTCGCGCTTTTTCGGATCATTCCTGAGCGCAACATCAGAATATGGCTTTTAATCACAGCGTCTTTCGGCGTCTCTTTCAGAGTGGGGAGAAACAGTTTACTCACTTTCATTTGAAATTTCCTTATTCGTTTTTTCAATTTTTTTCAAAAGCAAATCTTTATGAATAATTTCTTCTTTCATGACACTTGCAAACTGGTCATAAGCATCAATGACTTTCTGGCGTTCCACGATTTCATTTCTGGAAAGTTCTGAAATCATATCCCTGACTTTAATTTCCTTGTCTTTTTCAATCAGTTCTTTTTGAGTCAGTTTTTCCAGAATCGTGTGCATGTCAAGAATGCTGTTTTTATCTAAAATTTCCTTTTGGTAAAGAGACTGAAGTTCTTCATAGGCTGTAATCAAAGCTTCCTTTTCAAGGATTTCTTCCCGGTAACGCCCCTGAAGCGCTTCATGAGCCAAAATCATCTTGTCTTTATCGATCTGCTCATTTCTCATTAATTCTTCAATGATTTGAAGGGCTTCGATCGTTTTATCCTTTTCTTTTTTTTCCGCGTCGGCGATTTCAAGCACTTTCTGGGTTGCCTGCAATAAAGCTTCTTTTTCTTTAAGCTCTCTTCTCATAAAGTCCTGAAGTTTTTCGTAAGCATCAATCACTTCTTCCTTTTGCTGGAGTTCCTGCGTGGTCAGATGCTGGGCAGACTCATAGGCAACAATTGTATCTTCAAGATTTTTAAGCTCATCTGTGCCAAACTCGGAAATCTTTTCAAAGGTCCCGATCATTTTTTTGCAGACATTGATATTTTTAATCAGCTCCGTGATTTTATAAGAAAGGGGAATAATGCGAAGGTATGAAAACTGTAAAAGAATTTTCTGGAGTTCTTTTAAAGATAAAATTTCAGGATTTTCAACAATTTTCAAGAGGTTGTTGACATGATTGATAATTTTTTCCTCATCCTGTTCCCAGAAGTTGAGGAATTCGTTGAGTTTATGAGATTCTTCATCCGATATTTTGATAAATTCAACCCCGATTTTACAAAAATCCAGATAGTGTTTCGGAGTGTTCCATTTTATTAAAGCTTCCTGAATGAAAACTGATCTGAAAAAAATCCCTTTTCCAAAATCCATCATAAAACTGATTTTTTCTCCGGCTTCTTTGGCAGCGTCTTTATTTAAAATAAGGCCTGCGCCGCTTTTAGAAATATCTTCCACATAACCTTGTACTTTTCCATTGATAATGACTCTTGGTTCTGGAAGAATCTGCCTGTCTCCGCCTCTTTTGTTGCCGTCCATAGAGTGTCTCCTTAATCGATGTAGTTTAAAATTTCCTTATGTAGTTCATCTTGAGTTTTTTCTCCATCAAGCATAATAATATTCCAATTCTTGTTTTTGAGGTAATCAATAGATTTTAAATACCTTTCTCTGACTTTAATTAAAATTTCTTCTTTTTCAAAAAGTTCTTTTTTCCCGGTTTTTCTGGATAGTCCGGTTTTCACAGGAACATCAATAAAGAAAACAATGTCGGGGATTTGAAAATTTTTATTGAGTTGATAAAGATCTTCAATTTCAAAAATTTCTCCCTGATAAGCCATGGTGGATAAAATATAACGGTCCAGGATAAAGTCATGGCTGGAAGCAAGACGATCTTTAATAATCTCCTGATGGTGAGCCCTGTCTGCCAGAAAAAGCTGGAGAAAGGTTAGGGGATGGACTTCAAGATGATTGAACAGTATGTCCCGGATCATTTTCCCGATTTCACCGTCTGTGGGTTCCTTATCCCAAAAAGCTTTTTTCCCTTTATTTAAGGCTTCAAAAAGAAGTCTGGACTGGGTAGTGGTTCCAGCTCCGTCTATGCCTTCAAAAACTATCAGCCGGGACATTTTTTAACCTCCTTAAAAAATTTCTTTATTGTATTTCGAAAGCTGCGTTAAGACAGCTTTAAAGTCTTTGGGCAAAGGGGCTTCAAAAGAAAAATCTTTTTTCCCCTTCCAGTGAAACGCAATTTTATAAGCATGAAGGGCGGTTCTGGCAATCAGAGGCTTTTCCTCTTCTTCATCCTGAAGTTTAAAGTTTTTCTTTTTCAAAGAAGAGAGAAGAAGGGGTTTTTTAAATCCGTAAAGATCGTCACAGAGAATCGGGGTGCCCATAAAAGAAAGATGAACCCTGATCTGGTGCATTTTTCCGGTTTTAGGTTCTGCCTGCACAAGAGAGTAATCCCTGAATTTTTCAAGGAGAGAAAAAGAAGTGACCGCTTCTTTTCCGTCTTTCAAATCCACTATGGTTTTCCCTGATTTCAGTTCCCTCAATGGATAGGAAGCTTCAAAATGCTCATGTGCAAAATAGCCTTTTACAAGAGCGAGGTAAGTTTTCTGAATATCTTTTTCCATAAAAAGTTTATTGAGAGAGGCATGGCTTTTCTTGTTCTTAGCAAAAACGGTCAGTCCTGAAGTGTTTTTATCGATTCTGTGGACAACAAAGACCGGTTTTCCTGTTTTTTCTTCGATCATTTCCTGTAAAGTCATGATTTCAGGATCAAAACGATCCGGAATAATCAAAACCCCGGGCATTTTATTGACTACCAGAAAATCGTCATTTTCAAATATAAGCTGGTAATTTATTTTCATCGGTTTTTCCTGGAAGCATATTATTTAGATACAAAATTTACTCAATTTTTTTTTATTTATCTGCCATTTTATGAAAAATAATTCTTTTTCTTATGAAATAAAAAGCGCTGAATCTGTTTTACCGGTTGTTTTTTAATTCCTATTTCGATAAACTTTTTATTGATTTTTTTTTTATTTTTATTTATATTAATTCTTGCAATAGTAAATAATTTTAAATTAAAAAACACTCAATAAAATAAGAGGAAAAAGAAATGAAGAATATATTTGTTTGTTTTTTTTTACTTTTCCCTCTTTTTATCTTTTCTGATAATCAATATCCTGATTATCTTTCTGAAACTGAAAAAAAATGGCTTTCCGAACACCCGGTGATCCGGATTGCGCCGGACCCTGAATTTTTCCCGGTTGAATTTTTTGATGAAAACGCGGATTATAAAGGAATTTCAGCAGATTTTACGGAGCTTATCAGTGAAAAATTAAACCATGCCTTTCAAATTGTTCATTTTTCTTCATGGAACGAGGTCATCGAGAAAATTAAAAATAAGGAAGCGGATGTTTTATCTTCGGTCATACAAACAGAGGAAAGAAAAGAATTTCTTTTATTTTCAGAGCCGTATTTAGTGATTCCTTCCGTTGTCTTAGTGAGAAGCAATACCAAACTCCCTGAGGACTTGAAAGAGATTTCTAATTTCAAGGTTTCCATTGTGCAGGGGTATGGTTATGTAGATATTATTAAAAAAAAATATCCCAATTTTATTCTTCATTACAATGCTAATTTAAAAAATGCGTTAAGACAGGTTTCTTTTGGTGAAACTGACGCTTTTATAGGCGATTTGGCTACTGCCAGTTATTATATTGAAACGGAAAAAATTGTCAATCTGAAGATAGGAAAAGAGATTGAGCCTCATAATATATCGGGCTACGGGGTCCGGAAAGACTGGTTCATTCTCGTTTCAATCTTAAATAAAACGATTCAGGCTATTCCTGAAAGCGAAAAAAAAGCCGTCATGCAGAAATGGCTTAGTTTAAAACACGGTGAAAGCATCCCGAAACAAGTTTTGAAAGTTTTCATTATTGTTTTTCTGGCGATTCTTGCCCTGTTGATTCTTTTTTTGATCTGGAACCGGTCTTTAAAAAAGCTGGTAGCTCTCCGGACAAAAGAACTGGACCGTGAGCTTGAGGAAAAGAAAAAAACGGAAAAGGAATTGATCCAGGCAAAAGAAACAGCTGAAAAAGCCAGCAGGACAAAAAATGAATTTCTTGCCAATATGAGCCATGAGCTTCGAACTCCTATGAACGGGATCGTAGGAGGGCTTTCTATTTTGGGGCTGACTTATTTAGATAAGGAACAAAAAGAATACATCGACATTATTAAAATTTCTTCTGATCATCTCCTTGAAGTTATTAATGATATTCTCGATATTTCAAAAATCGAGGCTGGAAAAGAGGGTTTAAAAGAAAAAGAATTTAATTTAATCAGCCTGATAGAAGACACCGCTTCTCAATATAAGCTGATCGCGGAAAATAAAAATCTCCGGTTTTCTTATTCCTTTACTTCCAGCATAAATCCTTATTTTTTTGGGGATTCCTTGAAAATAACTCAGATTTTAAATAATTTTTTAAGCAATGCTGTAAAATTCACTCCCAAAGGAGGAGATATTGATTTTTTTGTTAAAATTCTTCATGAATTTTCTGATTACACTGTCTTTGAATTTGAGGTCAGTGATACGGGTATAGGGATTCCAGAAGATAAACAAGACTATATTTTTGAAAGTTTTTCTCAAATTGATTCTTCTGCCAGTAAGCATTATCCGGGCACCGGTCTGGGGCTCTCCATTGCCAAAAAACTGACGGATATGATGGGCGGAGTTATTTCTGTGAAAAGCAATTTGGGGAAAGGAAGTGTTTTTAAAGCGGAAATAAAATTGAAAAAATTGAAATAAAACGCATTTTTTTGTCGAAAATAATAAGGAGGGTTTTAATTATACGAAACTGAATTTAAATTGCAAATATTTTCAGCTCGAATTTGTCATTGTCCGGCTTGACCGGACAATCTAGTAAATTAATTATCTTAATCAATAGATTCCCCGGTCAAGCCGGGGAATGACATGGATTTTTTGCATTTTACATTCAGTTTCGTATATAATAATAATTTTGAAGGATTTGTAATGAGGGCGAAATTTTATTTATCAGCGTCTATAATGAGCTTTATCCTTGTCAGTGCTCTTTTTATTCTTTCTTTTTTTTATGATCAGCTTTTTCCCTTGATTGTTTTCGGAGTGGTTTTTATTCTGATTTTTTTTTTGAATTCCTGGATTTTTTCCAGACGCATCAGTTTTTCTGTCAACCGTCTTTTAAAAGGAATAAAAGAATTGTCTTCGGGTAATTTTCAATTTCTTTCAGAAACGAAAAACCACGATGAATTTGGGAAACTGGAAAAAAATTTAAATCAATATATTTTAAATACAAAAAATATGATTCAAAACATATACAGGCAGTCTTATGAAATATTTTCCTCCCTCAGGGAATTTTCAGAAAACAACCAGGAGCTTTCGGGAAAAATTGATTCACAGGCATCTGCATTGGAAGAAACTGTTTCAGCGATTTATTCTTTATCAGAGAATGTAAGGGAAAACTCAAGTAATTCGCATACCGCGAAAAACATAGCCAGAGAAACAGAGGGAACGGCCACAGAGGGAGAAAACTCTATTCATCAGACAGTTTCTTCTATGAAGGAAATTATCGGAGAAACTTCAAAAATAAAAGATGTGGTGCGTATTATTGAAACAATTTCATTTCAAACCAATATTTTAGCGTTGAATGCCGCGGTGGAGGCCGCCAGAGCTAAAGAACACGGAAAAGGCTTTGCCGTTGTGGCTAATGAAGTCAGGAACCTTGCCCAAAAATCGGGAGAAAACGCAAAAAATATCTCTTTGATGATTGAAAAAATTATCCGTGTGATTGAAAACGGGAATCAATTTTCTTTAGAATCCGAATCAAAATTCTTGAAAATTAAAGAACAGATCAATAATACAGCCAAAGTAATCGAAGAAGTAGCCCAATCCTCTTCAGAACAGGCAGAGGGAGTGGAGCAGATCAGCCAGGCGGTTTCCCATATTGATCAATTGATTCAAAATAATACTTTTCAGGTAAATGAAAATCTTGATGTTGCCAGTAACCTGGAAGAAAAGGCA
Organism: Spirochaetes bacterium GWB1_36_13; assembly: GCA_001829155.1. Classification (GTDB taxonomy): domain Bacteria; phylum Spirochaetota; class GWB1-36-13; order GWB1-36-13; family GWB1-36-13; genus GWB1-36-13. The sequence goes on from MIAO01000142.1 coordinate 13,243, forward strand.
AAAACAATTTTAGAAATCCTCCGTAATTTCCAGATAGATCATTTTGAGCATGAAGAATTTTCTGTCAGAAAAAATAAAATCCTGGAACAGGACATTTTAGTCAGCTGGAATTCCGGTTATTCTGTGAAAGTGGAGGAACTGGATGCTCACCATAAAAAACTGATTTCTTTGATGAACGCTCTTCATCAGGCTTTAAAAGAAGGAAAAACAAGAAGCGTTCTTTCTAAAATTATCAGGGAGCTGATTCAATACACCCAGTTTCATTTTGGAAAAGAAGAAGAATTGATGAAAAAAAACGGTTATCCTGATTTTACGGCGCATAAAAAGCAGCATGACAAATTTGTGGAAAAAATCTCAGAAGCTCAAAATCAATTTGAAAATAACGAAGCTGAAAATCTTTCAGCGGGGCTTCTTACTTTCTTAAAAGACTGGCTGGTGAATCATATTATGATTATTGATAAAAAGTACTCTCATTTTTTCAATAAAAAAGGAATTCAGTGATTTGAATACAGGGTTTGCATTTCTCTTCCTGTTTGCTAAATTTTAAATTGGAGGAATCAATGGAAATCGAGATTAAACCCGAAGATTATGAAATAATCATAGAAAAGCCGACTTTTATCGGTATTTTATTGAGTAAAATCACTGTTTTTTCAGAAAAATACGGGGGATGGAAAGCAATTACCGGACTTTCTGTTTTCTTTTATCTTTTTATTTTTCTTCTTCCTATGCCGCAAATGAGTTTTGCCATAAGTCTTCCATCGGGGTATGAGGTGTTGACGCTTTGGGGAAGCAATGTGGCTTTATTTATCAGCAGTTTTTTCCCTTATGATTACTACCGCTGGATTACAGCGAATTTTCTTCATTTTGGAATTTTTCATCTGGGTTTTAATGTATGGGGCGCCTATGTTTTGGGCGGACTTCTGGAAAAATTCTGGAACAAAAGAGTGGTTTTTATCCTTTTTCTTTTAAGCGGAATCGGAGCCAATATTGTGAGCTTTTTGATTGTAAAAGGAAACAGCGCCGGGGCTTCGGGGGGAGTTTTTGGGCTGATGGGAGCTCTTCTTGCTTTTTTTCTCTGGAATAAAAACCTTGCGCCTCAAAACAGGCTTTATATGATGAAGCAGATAGGGTTTATTTTTCTTTTAAACCTTTTGCTTGGACTCATTGTCCCGAATATTGATTTATCCGGGCATATCGGGGGATTTGTGATGGGATTCCTGTTGGGAGGTCTTTATCAGAAAGCAAGCGGAAAATTGTATTTTGAAAGATTTCTGACGCCTTTGTGGATTTTTTGTATTTTTTTGGTTGCATCCGCTGCTTTCTGGGCGACTTTTAATTTTATTGTCCGGTTTTATCTTTAAAAAAGTAAAGTTTTCGTCATTTGTTTTTGTTTAATTTTAATAAGCAAGAAAAAACAGGCTGGAGAAAAGATGACAGAAAAAAAATTGAAGAAAAAGAAAAGTCCGAGAAACCCAAAAGAGGAAACTGTCAGGATGATTCATCTGCTGAATCAATGGGAAGAAGGATTTATCAAGCTTCTCACTCTGAAAGCAAACCAGTTTCAGGAAAAAAATCAGGAAATCAGGAGAAAAATCAGCGATAAATTGACCGCGTCGGAGAATCTGGATGTGAAACAGACGAAAATACTGAATTATATTAATGAGAAATATCCTTTAAGAATAGAAAAGATGATTCAAAAAATTGAAAACCAGAAAATAGGCCTGAAAAGAAGTTTTGAAAATTTAAATAAAATGATGGAATTTTTAGATGATTAAAAAAATTGCGGTCATCGACATTGGAAGTAATTCTGTCCGGCTCCAGATATCCGAAATCAGGGAAAGAAAAAGGTTTCGGATTTTATTGGAAGAAAAAGATAATATCCGCTTAGGGGAAGAAGTTTTTGAGACAGGGATTGTCACGCAGAAAAATATTGAGAAAGCGGCGGAAACTTTAAGTAAATATAAAAAAATTATAGACAATCAGGAAGTGGCTCATATACGAGCCGTAGCAACGGCAGGATTCAGGGAAGCTTCCAATCAGAAAGAGGCAGTATTAAAAATTTATGAAATGACCGGGATTAAAATCGAGATTATTTCAGGAATTGAGGAAGCCAGACTGATTTTTCAAGGTGTTTCTTCCAATTATGATTTTCAGGGAAAAAAAGTTTTGGTGGTCGATATCGGCGGGGGAAGCTGCGAGATGATTATCGGAGATTATCAAAATATTGACGATATGAAAAGTTTTGCGCTGGGAGGCACTCGGCTGACCAAGCTTTATCTGAAAAACAACCCGGTTACCCAGTATGAAATTTATCTTTTAGAACATTATATTGATTCTGTGTTCACTAAGGTCAAAACCTCATTGGAACGGCATCCTTTTGATTTTATCATTGCCACCGGAGGGAGTGTCAACAATATAACCGATGTGATTTACCGGCTCAATAAAAAAAACACCAATTCATTGAGCCGCGAGGTTTCTTTAAAAGAAACCATGGATTTAAATCAGGAACTGATGAAAAGAACCTATAAATCAAGGCTTCTTTTACCCGGTCTGGAAGAAAAAAGGGCTGATATCATTCTTGCGGCAGGGATTGTGATGGAAAAAATCATGAAATTCTATCAAAAAGATTCTTTTATTTCGCTTGACAAAGGTCTTCGAGACGGTCTGACGATCGATACCATCACACGGCTTGGCTTAGAACCGGTTTATCTTTCGGATATCACCCATATCCGAGAAAGAAGGATCTGGGAAATAGCCCACAAGTATGCGTTTGATGAAAAACATGCCGTACAGGTGACTTTCCTTGCCTTAAAACTTTTTGACGCTTTAAGCGGGACACTTTCTTTTAAGCCTGTCTGGAGGGAATATCTTAAGGCTGCTGCCATGCTTCATGATATCGGTTATCATATCTCCTATTCCAAGCACCATAAACACAGCCTTTATCTGATTAAAAACTCGGAACTGGTGGGTTTTGAGGAACAGGAGATCGATATTATTGCCAATATTGCCCGTTATCACCGGAAATCGATCCCGAAAATATCCCATGTAGAATTTAGAGAGCTTTCTATTTTAGATAAAGAAGCGGTCGTTAAAATGGCCTCTCTTTTAAAGATTGCCGATGCGCTGGATAGGAGCCACACGGCTTGCATTAAAGATTTTACCGTTGAGGAAACAAATGAGAATTTTATCATTCATCCTATTGATAGTGGCGAAGATTTGTCATTAGAAGAAGAGGGGCTCAAGAAAAAAAGAGATCTTTTTTATCAATTGTTTAAAAAAGAAATAGCACTCGGGAAAGTACAATGAGCCTTTTAGCGGCAATTGATATCGGCGCCAATGCGATCCGTATGATGATCGGGGAAAAAAAGACAGACAAAAAAAATATTCAAGTGGTTGAAAAATTGGTGCATCCTCTGCGGATTGGAAAAGATACTTTTATCAAGGGTTTTATTTCTCCCCAGACTTTGAATGAAGTGATTCAGACGCTGAAAGGATTTCGATTGAAACTGGAAGAGTATGATGTCAAAAACTTCATTGTGGTGGGCACATCGGCTATCCGGGAAGCGAATAACAAGGATTTTTTTCTGGAACAGCTTCGGATCAAAAGCGGATTTCAGGTGAAAATCATTGAAAGAACCGAGGAAGAACGGATTATTTTTCTGGCATTGAAAAAACAGGTTTCCAATTTTGATTCAATCGCGAAAAAAGGGATTCTGCTGGCAAAAGTAGGGAGCGGAAATGTAGAAATTTCTTTAATGAAATCAGATGAAATCCTTTTTTCAAGATCGATCCCGATCGGGGGGCTTAGAATGAGGGAAAACTTTAAAAATGTGCCTGAAAAAGATTTTGCCGATCTGATGGAAAAATATATTGAAAGCGACATTAAAATGTTTTTGCAAAACTCGCCGATTGTCAAGGCAAACTATTTTATCGGCGCCGGCACTCTTTTAAAAACAATTTATGATATTACCGGCTCAAAAAAGAAATCGATTCAGGCAGAAGATCTGGGAATTCTTTATAAAAAAATCAAAAATCTTTCGATTTCCCAGATAGCTGAAAAATATGCCCTGCCCTTTGAATACGCAGATCTTTTACTGCCCACAGTTTTTACTTACCAGAAATTCCTTTCTTTGACCAAAGCGGACAAAATCCTTTTTGAAAACCTTTCTTTTTCAGAATCGCTTTTAATGGAAAAAGCGGGATTTTTAAAAGACCGTTTCTTTTCAAGAAAAATCTGGAAATCGGCGGTGCGAATCGGAGAAAAATATCATTTTGACCGGAAGCATGCCATGGAAGTCTCCAAGATTGCTTTAAAAATTTTTGATGAATTAAAACCGATTCATAACTTAAATCCCCGGTGCCGGTTTTTACTAAAACTCGCCGCACTCTGGCATGATATCGGTTTTTTTATACAGAATTCCGAACACCATAAACATTCTTTTTATCTGATTTCAAATATCGAGCTGGCAGGGCTTTCCCGGAAAGACATTCAGATTATTGCCCTTACTGCCCGTTATCACCGAAAGAGTCCTCCGCATAAATACCATCCTGAGTACCAGATTTTAAATTCCCGCGAAAAAGTCATGGTCAGCAAACTTTCCGCCCTTTTAAGGATCGCCGATGCTCTGGATAGGAGCCACAGCCAGATTTTAAAAAAAATCAATATAGTCCTTCAAAAAAAGCAAATCGATGTTATAGTTAATTTTAAAGAAGACGGATGGCTTGAAAAAACTTATTTTCAAAAAAAAAAAGACTTATTTTTAAGAATATTCGGGATCGATTTGGAACTGATAGAGGTTTTTGAATGAAAGGGTATTTAAACCGTGAACTTTCCTGGCTCGCTTTTAATGAGAGGGTGTTGGAAGAAGCGGAAAATCCAAAAAATCCGGTTTTGGAAAGGCTGAAATTTCTTTCCATCTATAGCTCAAATCTGGATGAATTTTTTATGGTGAGGGTGGCGGGGCTTCAAGATCAGGTTGATTTAGGATATGAAGCATCTGATCCTTCCGGACTCAATGCCCGCGCCCAGATTGAAGCAATCTCAAAAAAGGTCCATGAGCTGAAAAAAAGACTTTATCATCAATGGGAAGAAATTAAACAGTTTCTTTCTGAAAAAGGTTTTTTCTTTCAGAATATAAAAGATGCTCAAGCCGGACTTCAGGAATATCTGAAAAAATGGTTTGAAAACCAGATTCTGCCTGTCATTACACCGATGGCAATCGACCCGACCCATCCTTTTCCTTTCATCTATAATAAAACACTGAATATATTGCTGGTTTTAAACGCAGGCTCTGGAGAAAAAAAATACGCCATTCTTCCGGTTCCCGGAATCCTTCCCCGATATTTTTATATCCAGTGGGAAAAAAAACACTTCTTTTTTTTTATTGAAGACCTGATCAGTTTTTTTGCGCCTGTTTTTTTTAACGGCTATTTGGTTGAATCTTCCTATGTTTTCAGGATCACGAGAAACGGGGATCTGAGCGTGGATGAAGAGGAAGCGGAAGACCTTTTAAAAGAAATTGAGACCCAGCTCAAAGAACGGAGAAAAGGCGCTGTGGTTCGTCTGGCAGTGACGCATTCGGCGAAGCATGAAGTTTTGAAAATCCTTTCAGACAGGCTGGAAATTGATGAAAAAGACATTTATTTTATTGATGGCCCTCTGGATCTGACTTTTGGTTTTAAGCTCTATGACGATCTTGCGAAGTTTATGCCGGAAGAGATTTATCCTGCTTTTAAACCTTATTATAAATCCCATGAAAATATTTTTGAGGTTTTAAAGAAAAAAGAAATCCTTCTTCATCACCCCTACGAGAGTTTCGAGCCTGTGATTGATTTTTTAAAAGCGGCTGCCGAGGATCCTCTCGTACTGGCTATCAAACAGACTCTTTACAGGAGCAGCGGGGAAAATTCAAAGGTGGTCTCTGAACTGGTGAAAGCGGCTGGAAATAATAAACAAGTTACGGTATTGCTGGAACTCCGGGCGCGGTTTGACGAAGAGAAAAATATCAGCTGGGCAAAAAAACTGGAAGAGGCAGGGTGTCATGTCATTTACGGGCTGAAAGACTATAAAACCCATGCCAAAGCTCTTTTGGTCGTCAGGAAAGAGCCGAACGGCACCATTAAACGCTATATGCACCTTGGAACCGGAAATTATAACGAGAAAACAGCGTCTGTTTATACCGATCTCAGTTTTTTTTCGTCCAATGATGATCTGGCTTTAGACATGTCTTCTTTTTTCAATTTTTTGACAGGGTATTCGATCGAGCCTGAATGGAAAAAAATATCGATTGCGCCCAAAGGACTCAAAAAAAAGATTATCAGCTTAATAGAAAATGAAATGAGAACGCATACCCCCAATAATCCCGGAAGAATTATCGCGAAAATGAATTCCCTGGTTCATCCTGAAATCATTGAGAAACTCTATGAAGCTTCTTGTAAAGGGGTGGAAATAGATTTGATTATCCGTGGAATATGCTGCCTTTCAGCAGGAGTGGAGGGGCTTTCTGAAAATATTAAAGTCAGGAGCATTGTGGGGCGTTTTCTGGAGCACAGCCGGATTTTTTATTTTAAAAACGCGGGTGATGAACGGTTTTTTCTTTCCAGCGCAGACTGGATGCCCAGGAATCTTGAAAAAAGAATTGAGCTCATGTTTCCGGTGGAAAATGCTGAATTAAAAGAAAAGCTTATGAAAATCCTTTTGCTGAATCTAAAGGATAATCAGCAGGCCAGAATTCAGTCCAATGGTTTTTATCTGAAGCCGAAACCTGACTCAAAAAAAATCAATGCCCAGGAAAAATTGATTCAGATGGGAGAATAAAATTTTAAAATTTAATTTTTTGAAAACTTTTTTTTATTTTTATTGAAAGGTTAAATCACGAGACAGGAAAAAAAATGAGTATTCAAAAAATAACTGAGATTATCCCGATTGAGAAACTCCAGTCTTTTCAAAAACAATTTTCAGATACTTTCAGGATGTCTTCTTTAATTATTGACCTTAATGGAAATCCTATTACTGAAGAAGCACATGCGCATGATTTTTGCCGTCTGGTCCGTCATTCAAGTAAAAATCAGGATTTTTACCGAAAAATGATTGATCAAACACTTTCTTTTCCGGATCAAAGCACCCCGGTATTTTTCCGCCATCCGTTTTTTGAAGAAATGCTTTTTGCTTTTATTCCAATTATTCTTCATGGAAAACATCTTGCCAGCTGGATTTCAGGACAGGTTTTCGAAAAAGAGCTCTCAGATGAAAAGGTTTTGGAATATCAAAAAAAATTAAATATTCCGTTTGAAGAGTTTACAGGCGCTTTAAAAACCGTTCCTTATTTTGCGGAAGAAGAATTTAAAAAGATTCATTTTTTTTTAAATGAGTCGATTCAGACCTTAAGTTATTTTGGATGCCGTTGTCATGATTTAACGGAAAAGAATCAAGAAAATCAAAAACTGATTGAGATTGAAAATAAAAAGCTGAAAGAGAATGAAGAGAAACAAACTATTCTTCTTAAAAAACTGGAAGAATCCAATGCGGAATTAAAACAGTTTGCTTATGCGGCTTCTCATGATCTGAAAGAACCTCTTCGAATGATCAATAATTTTTTACGCCTTATTCAAAGGCATATCGGTAAAACTTACGGGAAAGATCCCAAACTCGATGAATTTTCTTTTTTTGCTCTCGATGCTTTAAAAAGAATGGAAGAATTTATTGACGGGATTCTTTATTATTCCAGGGCAAACGCTCCTATCAAACAGGAAGAAATCGACTTAAACAAACTCATGACGCAGGTTTTATTTTATCTTCAGATACCGCTTCAGGAAAAGAAAGCGGATGTTATTTATAAAAATCTTCCTGTTATTCAGGCGGATAAAAATCATATGTTCCAGCTTTTTCAAAACCTTATTTCCAATGCTTTGAAATATTCAGCTCCTGAAATCCCTTTGAAAATTTCTATTGAAGTAACAAAAAAAGAAAATCAGCATCTGTTTTCTATCAAAGATAACGGGATGGGAATAGAAGGGGAGAACCTGAAAAAGATTTTTATGATTTTTCAAAGGCTGCATGCTTATCAAGATATTCCGGGATCGGGAATCGGGCTTGCTTTATGTAAAAAAATCGTGGAACGCTATGAAGGAGAGATTTGGGCAGAGTCGGAAAAACAGAAAGGGACTGTTTTTTTCTTTACCCTGCCGAGTTGTTTTAATCATGAATAATCTGAGTGCCGATTCCATGAGTGGTAAATACTTCCAGTAAGAGAGAGTGAATAATCTTTCCATTAATAATGTGGATTTTTTCTACCCCTTCTTCCAAAGCGGTCATACAGGCGCTGATTTTCGGGAGCATGCCTGAGACAATAATTTTTTCATCGATCATTCTTCTGGCTTCAGAAACTTTCAAAGTAGAAAAAAGGGTTTCCGGCTTTTTGATATCCAGATAAATACCATCCACATCTGTCAGTAAAACCAGTTTTTTGGCTTTCAGCGCTTTGGCTATTTCAGATGCGGCAATATCCGCGTTGATATTCATCGCTTCGCCGTTTTCATTGGTAGCGATAGGGGAAATAACGGGAACATAACCGTTGTTTTCAAGGTCAAAGATAATTTTAGGATTGATTTTTACAATATCTCCCACATATCCGTATTCAGGCCCTTTGCTTTTTGCAATGATCAAGTCTGAATCTCTGCCTGAAATCCCGATCGCTTTGACTTTATGACGGTTTAAATGAGAAACAATGTCTTTATTCAGTTTTCCGGTCAGAACCATCTCTGTAATTTCCATCATGTTTTTGTCAGTCACTCTATAACCGTTCAAAAATTCTGTTTTCTGCCCCAGTTTGTCCGCCAGGCTGGTAATATCTTTTCCGCCCCCATGGACAATAACCGGTTTGATGCCCACATATTTCATCAAAGCAATGTCAGTCAAAACCATTTCCTTGAGTTTATCGTCTTCCATGGCAGCGCCGCCGTACTTGATGACAACGGTCTGGTTGTAGAATTCTTTGATATAGGGCAATGCCTCAATTAAAATGGAAGCTTTGAAAATCAGTTTATCCATCAGTTGCCTTCCAGCCTTTTGAGGGCGTTGACGGATCGCGTGAAATTCGGGTCGTTTTTCACAGACATTTTATAATAAGCAGAGGCTTTCTTGAAATTTTGTATTTTTTCATAGCTTCTGGCTAGATTGGAAGCGTAGAGAGCGGAGCTTCCCGAAAGATAAACAGAAGTTTTTAAAGCAATAATGGAAAGTTTTAAATTTTCTTTATGATAGTAAAGAACCCCGATCAGATTATAGACTTCTGCCCGGTTGGGGGCAATCTGATTGCATTTTGAGGTAAAATAAAGGGCAGAATCCAGATCTTTAAAGTTTTCATAACTCATATTCGCCAAGTTCCAGATATCGTCAAAACCGAGTTTTCCGCCTGACTTTAAATAATTTTTGGCAGTCGTAATGTATTTTTTTAAATCCGTTTTTTTATAAATATCCGTCAGAATTTTCAGCGCTTCCATATTGCTGGGCGAGTCGGTCAGAATCAAGTTTAACTGTTCTACCGCCTGTTCATAATTTCCGGCAGTATAAAAACTTTTAGCTTCCTCCAATCCTGCAAAAACTTGAGATGCAGTCAAAAAAAATAAAAGTCCTAAAATCTTTTTTTTCATTCTTTTCCCCCGATTGTTCTTTTTCCGTTCATATATGGGATCAGGGCTTCCGGTACAGTGACAGTGCCGTCTTCGTTCTGGTAGTTTTCAAGAATCGCTACCATGGTTCTTCCGACAGCCAGACCCGAACCGTTTAAAGTGTGAACCAGTTTCTTTTTTCCGTCAGCGGATTTGTATTTAATATTGGCTCTTCTTGCCTGAAAATCCCAGAAATTACTCACAGATGAGATTTCTCTGTATTTATTTTCGGACGGAATCCAAACTTCTATATCATAACATTTTCTTGCTGAAAATCCGACATCGCCGCTGCAAAGAAGAACCACCTGATAAGGCAGATTCAGTACTTGTAAGCTTTCTGTAATGTCAGCCAGAAGTTTTTCATGCTCTTCTTCCGAGCGATCCTCTTCTACCAGTTTGACCAGTTCTACTTTACTGAACTGATGGACACGGATAATTCCCCGCGTGTCTTTTCCGTAAGACCCGGCTTCTTTTCTGAAACACTGGGTAAAGCAGGCAAATTTCTGAGGCATAGAGTCGATTGTCTCGTCAGAATAAAAATTAGTGACCGGAACTTCTGCAGTGGGGATCAGGAAATAGTCTTCTCCTTCTATTTTAAAAAGATCTTCCTCAAACTTTGGAAGCTGCCCTGTGCCGGTCATGGTTTTCCGGTTGACCATCAATGGGCTCCAGAATTCCTGATAACCTTTTGCGGAATAAAAATCAAGGAAAAAATTAATTAAAGCCCTCTCCAGTCTTGCCCCGTCTCTTAAAAGGACATAAAAACGGCTTCCGGTGAGCTTTGCGCCTCTTTCCAGATCCAGAATCTCCAGTTTTTTCCCGATTTCCCAGTGGGCGAGGGGAGTAAAGTCGAAATTTCTGGGAATTCCCCACTCTTTTACTTTCTGGTTTTCGGTATCGTTTTTGCCAACTGGTACTTCGGGCGCCAGCATATTGGGGAGGATCAAAAGAAGATGGTTGAGTTCTTTTTCGATATCAGCAAGTTCTTTGTCTTTTTCTTCCAGAATTTTTTTTATATCTTGAATTTTTTCGGTAAGATGAGAGGTATCCCCGCCTTTTTGTTTAATTTTCCCAAATTCGCTCGAAATTTGATTCCGTTCATTTTTTAAAGCATCGGTTTCTGTGACAAGATTTTTTCTTTTGGTATTGAAAGAAAGGATAGTGTGAATCAGTTCTTGTGCATTTTCTTTTTTCATCTGCCTTTTGAGACAGTTTTCAAGAACAAGGGCGCTTTCTTTCTCGATCATTTTTAGGTCAAGCATCGTATATCTCCGTATTCATTTAAATCAATTTCTTGATAAATTCGTCCATAGCTTTTGCCAGAGGTTCCGGCGCCGTAAAGACAAACTCATGTCCCACATCCGGTATTTCTACAAATTCCATATGGGGAATCGCGCTTTTAAAAAACATAACAATCCGGCTGTTGATCAGTTTACTTTTGCCTGCTTTGATGAAAATGGTAGGGATCTTGATTTTTTTGGCAGAGTCCCATAAGCTTTTATTTCTTCTCATTCCTTCCATTAGAGTGGCGGGAGCGATGTTTTTCTTGTCGTACCGGAGCTGGAAATTATTACTCTCAGTTTGTTTAAAAGCATATTCTGCCATATATTCCGCCATTTCATGGTTTCCTTTTTTTCCATAAAAGTCTTTGACCTCAAAAATCGTTTTAAAACTTTTCGGAGTGACCATATCAGCGATCAAAAAAGTAAAAACGCCTTTTAAAGGAAGCGACGGCGCACTGTCGATAATCATAAAACCTTTTAAGGTATTTTGATGTAAAGAAGCGTATTTTAAAGCAAACTGACCGCCCAAAGAATACCCTGCAAGATAAAAAGGTTCCTGAATCACTTTTTCATAGAAAATATGAAAATCTTCTGCCACAGATTCAGGAGAATAGTCTTTGATATAACTTTCCCCGTCTCCGGTTTGTCCGTGCCCTTTCAAATCAATGGCAAAAATATGATAATCTTTTTCAAGAAAAGTCATTGCTTTCTGCCAGTAGTGAGATTCAACGATAATTCCGTGAATAAGAAGGAGTTTAGGTTTTCCTGGATTAGGAAGTTCAAGATAGTGGTATTTTAATCCTTTTATTTCTAAAAAATGAGACTCCATATTTCCCCCGAAATATCTAAAATAGTTAAAAAAATTGTAATAAATTTATTGAATTAGCCGATAAATAACAAGAAAAATAAATCAACTGAAAATATTAACACTCTAAAACGGCCGGAAAATGATAAAAAAAATAATGACTCTCATTCTTTTTGTTTTTCTGATTTTCGTCAATAACCTGACTCCATTGAGAACACCCATGTTTAATTATTTTTCACTGGAAAAAGCAAACGGGTATTTTAAAAATAATTCTTACCTCAGTCTTTCTGATATTAAAACACTTAATTTTTTCGGAAAAAAATCTTTTGTCGTTCCGATTGAAGAATTCGCCGATTTTTCTGATCAAGGCTATTATGTCAAATATGATAAAATGGGAATGAAAATCAGTCTTTTTTATCAGGAAACCCTTCTTCAGGAATGGGTGAAAAAATACAACTATCCCCGCCTTGTCTATCCTTATCTTTTTCTTTTTTCAAGCGACATGAGCAAGGCAGAAGTTTTCCGCGTTGATGCCAAAGATTTTAAAAAAACTGTTCAGACTCTTTATAGTAAGGATATGTTTACATCGTGGGCCGTATCTGAAAAAGGAAATCTTTTTATTCTGGGAGACTTGAGCGGCACTTATTTTATCTATGATTTTAAAAATACTAAACTTTACCAGAAGTCGATGGAAAAAAGCCGGATTAATTATATTAAGGGTGTTTCAATCAATGAAGCGGGGGGCTATCTGGTCGAAGGTTCGCTTTATCCTGAGATGCTGGTTGTGGGAAATATTCACGAAGAAAAAAAAGATTTTTATCAGTTTCCTCCCACAGGTAGAAGCAAGAGGCTGATACTGGATTTTTCAAGATTTGCGGTCATAGAAAAAGAAAGCGGGTTTTTTATTTTTGACAAGAAAAGAAAAAAAATCTCTGAGTTTCGAAACGGCGGGCAACTTTATGGAGGGAAAGAATTTTTTTATCAGAACAAAAATTACCTGCTTTTAATGAGTTTTAAAAAATCAAGAATTTCGGCTGATTTGTTTATTGAAAACCGTTTTCTTTATTCCATTACTTTAGAAAAGATCGGGGTTCCTGTCATTTATTCGGAAGGTTCGAAAATGTTTATTTTCTGGGATAAAGGGGTGATTCGGTTATGAAAAGGAAAACTTTGGTTTTGAGCTTTGTTTTCTTGTTTGGAATTGTCAATTTTGCGGAAGAAAACTATCAATGGCCTATTAAAGACATGAAAGATTCGGATATTACCTCGTTTTTTGGAGAGAGCCGGGATGACCATTTTCATAATGGGATTGATATTGCAAAAAAAGAAGCCTTGGTTTATCCTGTGTTGAATGGAGAGATTATTTTTTACTATCATCCTGAAAATGAAATTATCCCTCAAGAGTGGGGCATGGGAAAAACGATTGTGGTTCAGCATTCCAAAGTCCGTTCCTATTATATGCATTTAAAACAGTTTGAAAATAAGGGAACGCTTGTGACACGGGAAATCAGCATCGGGACAGTAGGGGATTCCGGCCGTTCCAGCGGGGCGCATCTTCACTTCAGTATTAGAAAAGACGGAAAACTGGTGAATCCGGTTGATTTTCTTCCGGTGATTAAAAATAACAATAATCCGGTTGCGGAAACCCTGGTCTTTAAAAGCGGGTATTATCAGAAAAGATTAAATAATCTAGAGAATTTTGATGTGGTTCAGCTTCCTCTCCGGGAAAATTTTGAAATTCTTTTAAATACATACGATCCTATTGAAGGCAGAAATCTGACCCGTGCTGTCCGAAAAGTTCAGGTGCAGATTTATGATGATCATGAAGTCGTTTTTTCAAAAGAGCTGAGTTTTGATTTTATAGAAAACGGAAAGCTGAATGGAAAACAGTATTTTCTGGAAGTTTATGATAAATTCTGGAATGAAGTCCTGATGATTCTTGGGAAATGGGAAAAGAAAGAGAGAAAATCAGCTTATACGATCAATGTGAAAATAACGGATAACAGCGGCAATACGACTGCTTTTAAGAAAAAAATCGTTTTCAAATAATAAAAAAATCAGGTTGTCTCGACTCTGCTTTAACAACCTGAAAGAATCATCTTTTTTCTATTCCTTTTTTTTGCCTGTGTTGAGTTTAATAGGCAGATAAAGCGGGCAGAATCCGATCAGCGAGGTCAAAAGAAAAATAACTGCCAGAATGCCGAGTACGATTGCCGCAATGCCGGTCAGCTGACCAGTAAAGTAAAGTACAGCCACAACCGCCGCTAATACAGCCCTGATAATTCTGTCAATAGTTCCCATATTCTTTTTCATAGACAACTCCTTAATCTAATTTGTTCACTATAAATAAATATAATAAATATAATTTGAATATCTAAATATTTTGATTTAGCTGGATTGTCCGCTCATACTTCGACTCTGCTCAGTACAAGCGCCGGACAATAACAATTTTGGGTTGAAAATATTTACAACATCTGGGTATATCTTTAAAAAAATAAACCCCCTGACCTATTTTGACACCCTGCCGGTATTATCTTTAATAGTATGGAACTTTTAAAAAAACTTCAAATTCTTTCTGACGCTGCAAAATACGATGTATCGTGTTCATCCAGCGGAAGCCAGCGTTTAAATCAAGGGAAAGGTATCGGGAATGCCGCTTTGGCCGGAATCTGCCACAGCTTTGCCGATGACGGGAGGTGTATTTCCCTTTTAAAGATTTTAATGACCAATGTCTGCATTTATGACTGCTCGTATTGTTTAAACCGTAAAAGCAACGATGTGCCCCGCGCTGTTTTTACGCCAGACGAGATTGCGCTTCTTACCATCCAATTCTATCAAAGAAACTACATTGAAGGGCTTTTTCTCAGTTCAGGGATTATTAAGAGTCCGGATTTTACAATGGAAAGACTGGTGGAAGCGGTTCAAAAACTCCGCGAGGTTCATCATTTCAACGGCTACATCCACATGAAAGCCATTCCGGGCGCCGATCCCCGGCTGATTCACAAGGCAGGGCTTTATGCCGACCGTTTGAGTGTCAATATTGAACTTCCCTCAGAAAATTCACTCCAAAAACTCGCCCCGGATAAAAGCAAGACCGATATTTTAAAACCCATGTCTTGGATCGGGAATGAAATTAAGGTTATTTCAGAGGAGCAGAAAAAAACCAGAAGAAAGCTCGCTCCCTTCGCGCCGGCGGGGCAGAGTACCCAGCTTATTGTCGGGGCAAGCCCTGAAAGTGATTTTCATATTTTGACGCTTTCTGAAAACCTCTATCAGAAATTCAGCCTGAAAAGAGTTTACTACTCAGCCTATGTGCCAGTCAATCAGGATAATAAACTTCCTATGCTCGTCAAACCTCCGCTGGTGAGGGAAAATAGGCTTTATCAGGCAGACTGGCTCCTTCGGTTTTATGGATTCCAAGCGGATGAAATTTTAGACCCCGACCATAATTTTTTAGATCTGGAGCTTGACCCGAAAGAAGCCTGGGCAATCCGGAATTTTCATCTTTTTCCGGTAGAAATCAATAAGGCCGATTACGAGACACTTCTCAGGGTGCCTGGGGTTGGAGTCAAGTCAGCTTTAAGGATTGTCAAAGCCAGAAAACAAACCGCGTTGACTTTTGAAGGTTTGAAAAAAATCGGGGTGGTTTTAAAAAGGGCAAAATATTTTATCACCTGTGCTGGAAAAAGCCTTTATTCAAAAAACACCAATGAGGCAAACCTGAAAAGAGCTTTAACTTCGGGTTCATCTCTGGATGACTGTTATACCTTGTTCTAATAAAGCGCTGACATGGCTTTTAATTCATTTTTGATATCAGAAATTAATATTTCAGGCGCCAATACTTTTGCGTTTTTTCCCCAGTTCATGACCCAGCGTTTGACTTCAGGAAGAGAACGGGTCTGAAAAGAAAGGGTGAGGCTCCCGTCTTTTTCTTCAGAGAGTTTTTGTTCCGGAAACCAGATTCTTTCTTTAATATAAAAAGCGGCATCGGGATTGAAACGGATTTTAATCTCCTTTTCTTCTTCTTCCGGCAGCACTCCGAATTTTTTCTGAAGAAACTCTTCAATTTGAAAATCTTTTGAAATTTCAAACTGTCTTTCAGTCAGCCGGGGATTTTGAATCCTTGAAAGCGCAAAGACTCTAATTCCCTGCCGTGTCATACAGTAAGCAATCAAATAGGATGTGCCGTTATTATTGACAATGTGGTAAGGGTGAATCAGCCTTTTTTCAGCCTCTTCTCCGGGTTTGGTGTAAAGGATTTCCATTTCCCTGTTTTCTTCCAGCCCTCTGAATACGGTTTCCCAGACTTCATCTTCCACAATGCTGGCTCCGGGATAGAGGAAAGTGTATTTGAAATTGAGCCAGGAAGCCTTGATTTCAATTTTTTCATCCAGTATCCGGTGTATTTTATCAAAAATTTTCATGAGTTTTCTATGGACAGGGGTATTTTTATACTGCTCCAGAGCTTTTTCCGCAATCATCAGCGCAAAGAGTTCGCTTTCCTTGAGATTGAGAATCGAGAGGCGGTAGTTTTTTTTAGAATAAAAATACCCCAATTGATAAGGGTCGTATTCAATAGGAGCATTGAATTCAGTTTTCAGAAATTCCAGATCACGCATAATAGTGCGGATACTGATTTCTTCTCCCTCTTCTTCTAAAAATCCTTTGATAAAATGAGTGGTATTGGGATAATCCCCCGAACGGATTCGTTTGTCGATATAAAGCCATCTGCGGAGCTGATTTTTTGTTTTTCCCATTGTTTTTTCCTGAAAAATTTTATGCTTCATTCAAGATAAAAATACTGAAAGAGAGAAAGAATGTAAAATAATTTGAAAAAAGGAAGGGGGTAGGGAACAACAATCGTTGTCCCCTACTTTTTTAGATTTTTTAGAGTATTTTATCCTTGATGTCTTCAAAGATTTTCTTTGCCAGGTCTTTTGCCATTTTGACAGGATCCTTTATTGAAGCTTTAAATTTCTTATTGTAGTGTTTTTTGAGGAAGACAAAGTCGGCCTGAACTTCTATTTCAGCTCCCCCTGCCATCTTTCCGATCTCGCCTTCAAAAGAAGCTTTGTTCAGATTGAAAAGTCCGCCGCTGGTGATAAAGTCAGCACCTTTTACAATTCCGTCATTGACAGCCTGAAAAGCTTCCAGAGTTTCCCTTTGGGCTACTTTTACCACTTCCAGATACTTCTCTGCTGCAGTTAAGGCGAGTAAAGCGGTGTTTTTGGCTGTTTTC
The DNA here is from genome assembly GCA_001829155.1 of Spirochaetes bacterium GWB1_36_13. GTDB lineage: Bacteria > Spirochaetota > GWB1-36-13 > GWB1-36-13 > GWB1-36-13 > GWB1-36-13. The sequence goes on from MIAO01000142.1 coordinate 30,239, forward strand.
AGACCCACTACCTTAGGATTGAGCTTCACCAT
>MIAO01000142.1:30409-30551 GCA_001829155.1 Spirochaetes bacterium GWB1_36_13
AAGTGATTCAGGTTTTCGATCGCTTTGTCTAATGCTTTGTTGAGAGGCTCCATTTTTTCCCTCATATCTTCTTCCGCATCTTTTATCTGATCGTTGAGTTTTCTGACCTTGTCTTTTTCCTGATCCAGTTTATCCTGAGCAT
>MIAO01000143.1:0-638 GCA_001829155.1 Spirochaetes bacterium GWB1_36_13
ATCGCCCTTGTCCCGGCCCTGAACGGCCCGAAACTGGGACTCGGACTGTATGAAAACCTGCCAATCCCCGCGTTCATCCTGGAGATCGGCTACGGCGCGTTCTGCTGGTGGGTTTACCAAGGCAGCGCTGTGCTGCTCGCAGCGATCATCGCTTTCAACGCGGCAAACCTTTCGATGTTCGTCAGGTCCGTACCGGGAATCGAACGCCGATTGGCAAACAGGCCCCGCCTGATCGTCACCGTGATCCTCGTCCAGATCGTGATCACGCTGGTCGTCGTCGGGCTCTTGAGCTGAGAGGAGGCGAGGCGGTTCAAGCGTTGGGAGTTTCCATTCCGCAATCCGCTCTTGTATATCTCGCATGCATTCTTCATCATGCATCCTGAATCCTGCATCATGTATCAGGTATCTGCTTTCCCTGCCTGCGCGTTCAAATTCCGGTAATCATATTTCTTGACTTTTTCGATTAACTAACGTAATAAAAGTCAGTACCGAAGGGGAGTAGCTCCATCGTACAGGGTCAACATGCTGGCTGCAAAGCCTGGCCCTGCAATTGGTTTAGTCCAATGAGCGAGACCTTCGGCGCAGCGGTTTAATCCGTGGCGCCGGAAGTCTCGTTTTTTTGTCGAATAACAGGGAGA
>MIAO01000143.1:744-886 GCA_001829155.1 Spirochaetes bacterium GWB1_36_13
TTCCACGGTCCTGTGGGGCGTATTCGCCGCTACGGCGGCAAATCATCTGCTTGCGGTGGAAGTGGGAACCTGGCTGACGAATTTCACACCGCTCAACTATATTCAGATCGCCGCGGCTGCTTCATTTATTCTTTTCGGCTTG
>MIAO01000143.1:945-29632 GCA_001829155.1 Spirochaetes bacterium GWB1_36_13
ATAAAATCATTTTTTACACTGACGGACTTACCGAAGCCTGCAACCATCTTGGAATAGAATTTGAAGAACTCCTTCCCGCCATTCTGATTGACAATGCTCTTCTTCCGGTCGAAGAAATGATGGACAATCTCTGCTGTCATCTTCTTGCCCACAGAAAAGAAGATGATTTTGAGGATGATATCTGCATTATTGCCCTGGAAATTAACGAGCTTGGAATTTAAAGCTTTTTTTCCTGTTCTTCCATCAGGCTTTTTGTTTTCCGAAACAAACTGAACCAGTAATAAAAAAGCGCTCCGTGAACTGCGAAAAGCGCCACTTGAAAGACCACCTCGGGAAAATCCCTTGTAACAAACCAGACAACCCGGTGAATCAAAATAGATGACGGAGCTCTGGAAAAAATCTGGGAAAGATAAAAATTGATTTCCGAGCTGTACTCAGGGTAAAAATAATTGTAGTCAGAATGAAAATACAATAAAAGAAAAACCCCAAAATCCAGCATCATTCCAATCGATAAATAATTGGAAAATTTCAGGCTCCCTTTTTTCGTTCTGTTATAAATACTTATATTCACGCCTGAAATAAAAATCAAAACAGGGACCACCAGAGTCAACAACCCCATAAATTGCACTAAAGCAGGTATAATGCATAATAACCCCATAATCGTATTTAAAGCTGAGAATTTTTTTAAATCATTGTCCATAAAAAACCCCTTTGTTTCTATTTATACCAGTCTATAAAGATAACAAGATTTTTTAAATTTCATAAACAATAAACTATCAACCTAGCCCTTCATTTGACCTCGTGCCAAAAGCCGGGATTTTTTTTGATTTCCTGACTCATTCGTCCTCTGTTAAAACCCCGTCTTTAATTTTTAATATTTTTTTGGCATAGCTCATCACCAGAGGATCATGGGTGGAAAAAATAATAGTGGTTTTCATATCCGCATTCAGTTTCATTAAAAGTTCCATAATCGTCTGACTCGTATGTGAATCGAGGTTTGCAGTCGGTTCATCTGCCAGAATAAGTTTGGGGTGATGGACGATGGCGCGTGCTATAGCAATTCGCTGTCTTTGCCCCCCGGAAAGCTGATCCGGTTTATGATTTTTATATTTTGAAAGACCGACTTGTTCGATGACAGTTTCGATTCTTTCGTGTTTTTCTTTTTTTGAAATATTCTTACGGATTAAAAAAGGGATCTCTATATTTTCATAGACATTCAAGACAGGAATCAGGTTGAAATTCTGAAAAATATACCCGATCTTTTCATTGCGGATGGGTGCCATATCATTAAAATCCGAAAAGACCATTTTCTGATCCTCAAAATATAAATTGCCCCCGCTTGGAGTATCAATCAATCCGATAATGTTCAACAAAGAAGTTTTCCCTGACCCTGAGGGTCCGATAATGGAAACCAGCTCTCCTTCCAATATTTCCATATCCACCTGTTTTAAAGCTTCTACCTGAACCTTACCCAGCTGGTAATATTTTTGAAGTCCCTTGGCTTTGACTGTTGTTTTCATATTTTCTCCTTTTTCTCAATCAAAAATAAACCGTCAGGTCAAAAACCATCTGGTATTCAAATGAAAAATTCCGGTACTGGTGATCCTTTTTTCCACTAATCAGCATCACGCCAAACCCTGCGGTGCTTTTGTCGTTTGCCAGATAATCGATTTTGGGAAAAAGAAGCAGCGCCTGATCCTCAGGACTAAAAAAAGAGGTCAGATTGAGGTTGAAATAATCTGAAACATCCTGCCATGAAAGATTGACTATTAAATAATGTTTTTTAAGAGTCAGAAAAGGGTTTTTCTCATACTCTTCGCTGTTGAGAGAAAGAATCAAAAGAGAAAAGAGTTTTCTCTGAAAAGAAAAATCAGCCTCAAATTCATTTTTGGTCAATCCTCCCTGCTGGTAAAAATAATCGAGAGACACAATCAGCTTGGAAAGAAAAGAATAACGAATCCCTATAATCTGATTAAGATAAAGGGTTTTATTTTCATCAACAAAAAGCCTTTTTAATGAAACCGGCCGCTGATTTGAAAAAAGCGACTCAATATGAAATTCGAGGCTGTCTGTCAGATAACGGCTGAAAGAAATCCCGTAATGAAAGGCTTCATATTTGTAAAATCCGTATAAAGAAAAATCGCATTTCCAGAAAACGCCCCCTATCCGGGAATAAAAACCCTGCCGTTCTTTTTCTATTGCTTCGGGCAGCATGGTTTGTTTGTTTTTTACAATTCCCGGGTAGTAAAAAAAATCTGCCGAAAAAGCTGTGATGCTTTGATTTTCAAACAATTGACTAAAATTAAATCCGATAAGATACTGTCCTTCTCTTTCTTCTGGAAGTCCTGGAAGGGCTTTTTGAGGATTGAAAATATCCAGAGGATTGACCAGCATGCCCGAGCCAATCACAAGCCTTTTTTTCCCAAGGCTAAAATTCAAAAATGAAATTTGACTTGAAAAATACAATTCATGGGTGAGAAAAACATCTTTGGGATTTTGATTTTTTGATGGGTCGGAAGAAAAAGAAGTTTTGCCCTGGATATCCAAATGAGAATAAAACAAAGGGGAAGGTTTAAAATCCATTTGAAGATTGAGCTGGAGGGAGGCAAAACGAGTCTCGCTGCCTGAATGATAAAATCCCGAAGAGTTTCCTGCAGCCAAAACAAATCCCTTCCACCCAAAAACCCTTTCTTCAAACACTTTCCCTTTTTCAACTGGTTTGATTTCTTCTTTTTTGCTTCCCTGCGCCTCTCCCACTGTGTCGGGGACTTCTTCCAAAAGCAGGTCTTTTCCCATTGAGAGGGAAGAAAAAAAGAATAAAGCAGCTATAATCAGACATATTTTTTTCATAGCTAGTATTTTCCCATATTTTCTTTATAAAAAGTGGTTTCAGGCAGAGTTTCCAGTTTTTTAAAGGAAACAAAAATCATATAGGTTTTAGTGTTTTCAGCCAGATTGGTCATTTCATAGACAGAGGGGCGGGTAAATCCGTCAAAATCTTTCAAATCTTTATAAATCAGTTTTTTTAAAGGACTCCCGTTCCGGCTGAAATAGTATGCCTGAAGAGGCATATTGTCTTTTTTTCTGATCCAGAAACGGATCTTTGCATAGGAAAATCCTTTCCCATTGGGAGAGAGGTCTAAAATATACTGATTTTCTGTTTCTTTGATCAATTCAGGGGTATAATCTTCCAAAAGATTAAGACGGACAATATCCTGATTGGAAAAATCGCCCCCCATAAAATCGGAGTCAAAGGAAACCTGAACGATTTTTTTGGTTTTCGGCATATAGCTCCAGAGATTTTCCTCAATTCTTAAAACCTGTCTGTCTTTTTCCCTTTCAGGTTCTAAAAAATTGACTAAAGAATATTTATAGTTTTTGTGTTTTAAAATCATCTTGTATTTTGCTTGGGAACCGTCTGAACGAAGATAAGTCATTTCTATTTCAGCCAGAAAAATTTTTGGGGCAATGATATTGATTGCTTTTTCAAGAATTTCGGAAGCTTTCCTGTCTTCTGCTGTCACAGGCGAAGAAAAAATGCCTGAAAAAAGTGAAAAAAAGAAAAGATAAACAAATATTTTTAGATTTTTTTTCATAACAGGCTCCTTTTGTTAATTATTCGACAGCGCATCCACCGGTTTTAAACGCGATGCGTGATAAGAAGGGTAGATGGCTGCAAAGAGAGTTGACAAAAGCCCGAAGAGGAAAGCGACGCCGATAAAAAAAAGATTTAAATCAGGGCGGATGATGAAGGCAGTGGTGGTTCCCGGTATGGTAAAATGAATTCCGATCCGGTTGATCAGAGTTACAATCAGACTTCCCAGAATAATTCCAAATAACCCTCCCATCATTCCGATAGAAAGATTTTCTAAAAGGAAAAGAGAGATAATGTGTTTTCTTTTATAGCCGATGGCCATCAGCGTTCCGATTTCACGGGTGCGCTCCATGACAGACATCAGCCCTGTATTGATAATACTGGTGCTGACAATCAGGAGAATGATAAAAAGAACCATCCAGAAAACGGTATTTTGGAGTTTTCTGACATCTGAGAAAAAACCGAGAAAATCTTCCCATCCTTGAATCGCCCATTTTTTATCTGAAAAAAGAATTTTTAGTTCTTCCAATGCTTTGTCTTTTTCATTGATATTTTTTGTTTTAATGACAATTTCATGAACTGATTCAGTATTTTCAGCGTAATTTCTTTCGTAAAGCATATTTTGAACCGCTTTTAAAGGCAGATAAACCAGTTTTTTATCCAGAGTAGGCAGGTCGATTTTTAGTTTCCCCACAATTTTCACGCTGACATCCCAAGGCATAAGAACCACCGTATCCCCTACATTCAAAGAAAGACCTTTCATCAGCTGGGCATTTAAAAGCCCAACCGTTTCATAGGTGTTTTCCGGGTAATTATCTTCTTCGGTGAAAAATCTCCCCTCCACTAAAGCGTTTTTAATTCTGGGACAGACTTTGAGTTCATTCAAAGGATCAACCCCTACCGCGATAAACTGAGAAGAGACGGGGAAGGAATTTTTTTTCTTGGTTGAGGTTTCCTTTTTTATATCTTCTTCTGTGATTTTTTGATTTAATTCAACATCCGCATCACCCAGCAAATCTGATTCTTTAATATCTGAAGCCCCGCTGACATCCTGCCCGCGGCTGATCACTCCTGCGATGCGTGTACGATAGGTATATGCGGTAATATCAAGGATTTTTTTTAATTCGTTCCCAAAGTCTTTTGAAGGAGTGATGACTTTATCCATAGGCATTATTTCCAACGATTCAGCATATTCTTTGGAGTGAATCTGAATTTCACCGGTCAATAATTCCGCGCTTCCCTGAATCATTTCTTTTTGAAACCCATTTAAAAATCCCCGTGCCGTCAAAAGCATGGAAAGACCTATTACAATAGCTGCGGCGGTAAAAAAAGTTCTTCTTTTATGTCTGAAAATATTTCTGAAAGCAATTTTTAAAAACTTAAACATCTCTCCTCCCAAACTCTCCGGAAAGTTTAAAATCATTAAAAGTTTCCATTCTAAAATAGAGTAAAATAATTTATTTACAATACAGGTTCCGGTCTTTTGCAAGCAAAAACCGGAATAACAGGCGGTTATTTTATAATCAGTTTACTATAATAATGATTTTTTTTATCAAAACAAAAATTATTTATTGGGAAAAAGACTTTGAAAATTAAATCTTATTTTTATTTTCCAGATATTTTTTTGCTTCATTTTTTAAAATTTCAAAATTATTTTCAAGGATTCCTTCCGTCACACGCTGAAAAAGCCATTTCAACACTTCTCCAATCAAGGGACTTTGAGGCACCCCGAATCCCATTACATCCGCTCCGCCGATAGCCAGATCCTTGATCTTAAACCGTTTTTCTTCATCGATCAGTTTTTGGATTCTCCCCCGGAAATCTTTCAATTTCATCGGCTCGCCCTTTCGGGTTCCGTTTCCTTCCCGATCCGCCACACGAAGAAGAAATAAATCCTCCAAATTCTGCCGCCCCACTTTCTTTAAAAGCCTTCTCACCGCTGAATCTTTCCATTCATCTAGGTAATGAAACATATGATATCTAATCAAAAGCGTGATTTTTCGAATCAGTTTTTTTTCACATCCCCATCGGGCCAATACCCGATAAGCGATATCGGTTCCGGCAATTTCATGATTATAAAATACAGCCGTCCCGCCTTTCTGCGACTTTTTCAAAGGTTTCCCGATATCATGAAAAAGAGCGGCGATCCGGATTTCTTTTTTTGTTTCAAAGGCCGCATCGCAGGAATAAAGAAGATGATAATAAACATCGTATTTATGATATTGATTTTGAGCCACTCCAAAACACTCTAAAAGTTCAGGAAAATAAATTCCCAGATTCCCGTTTTCCCTTTCCGCTTCTATCCAATTTGAGACTTTTGCTTCTTTTTCCAATATTTCAAAGAGTTTTTGACTCCATTCTATTTCTGTCAAGATTTCTTCCAGTTTTTTTTCTTTTTTAAAGCGATTCTTTCCGCTGTCTTTTCCCAATAAAGCGAGTTTTTTAAATCCCCGTTCTTAAAATAGAGAGTTGATAATTGATAGGCTCCCGCTTCCGATTCTTTTGCCATAACCAAAAGAATTGCCTGATCCAATACTTTTTTTAAAGCCTCTTTTTCTCCCCAGCTAGAAAGATTTTTTGCTGTTTCTAAAAGCTTGAGCCAGTTTTTTTTCTGAAAATATTTGTCCGCTTCTTTTAATGCGCTGTTTTTTCTATCATCGAGATCCCCCCCGAAAAGAAACATTGGGATCAGAAAAAATAAAATTACTCTTTTATCCACGAGAGGATTTCCTTCCAGTATGGTTCAAGAGGAATATTCATCATAATCAGAAGAATCACTGCCAAGTGCCCATCGGGAAGCACGATTGTTTTAATATCTTTCACTTTTTCTTTTAAAGCATCGCAGGACGGATAAGGAGCCACATCATCCAGCATACTGATGATATTTAAGACTGGTATTTCAATCGTTTTTAAATCAGCCTTTACACCGCCGATCTTTAAATTTCCTCTGAATAAAAGGTTTTCCTGAAAATAATTTTTAATCAGATCCCGCGCAAATTCACCCGGCATGTCGATATTTTCTTCTCTCCAGTAAATCAAGGCTTTATAAAGCCGGACAAACTGTTTATTAAAATAATTATGAAATATCGCCATGAGCCCATGAAAACGAATGGCAGGATTGATAAACTGAAACCCGAAAGTCATAAAATCACTGGGAATATTTCCAAGCGAGTCCACCAATTTATCAACATCCAGAAATTCCTTTGAAGTCATCCGGGTCACTTCTCCCATTTTTGAAAAATCATAGGGAGAATTGAGGCTCACATATTTTGAAATCCTCTCGTCTTTAAAAGATGAAAGATAACTTGAGGTTAATACTCCTCCCAGACAATGCCCTAGCAGAACCAGTTTTTTATTTTCTTTTTCATACACTTCATCGATCGCTTTTTTGACTCCGTTTTGGATATAATATTCAATATTCCATTTCATCTCATATTCTTTTGGCTCTTTCCACCTAACCAGATAAGGCGCAAAATCGTTTTCAGACAAGTATTTAATAAAACTGACTTCAGGCAAAAGATCAAGAACATAATACGCGTTGATATGCGGAGTGATAATCAAAAGAGGAATTTCTTTTTTCCCTTCATAACAATAGATTTCCATCAGCTCGTTTTCAAAAATAGTTTTCTTGGGATAAGAGCCGATCTCTTTGCTGATGTCTTCATCAAAATACGCTGAAGAGACTTTTTCTAAATACTGATTAAACTCTTCAAAATCTTTTTTCAGTTTTTCATTAAACTGCTGAGTCAGCTGGTTTTCTGCCATTGGGTTCCTTCTTTGGTGTCTTTCAGTAAAATTCCTTTTGCTAATAACAATTCTCGGATTTCATCGGATTTTTTAAAGTTTTTCTCTCTTCTTGCCTGATTTCTTTCTTCTATCAAATTTAAAATTTCTTCTTCCAGAATTTCATCCTCAAATTGAAAAACACCGACAACTTGATTGATCTCGCCTATAAAATCAAGTGCCTGCCGAGCGTCTTTTTCCCCCAGCTCATCTTTCAATCCATTGACCTTACGGATAAAATCAAATACCGATGCCATAGCGGGAGAAATATTTAAATCATCATTCATATGAGAGACAAAACCTTCTCTTGCCTCTTGAATTATTTTTTCAAATCCGTTAAAGCGTTTTTCTGTTTTGATATATTTCAAAGATGAAACAAATTCTTTTACTCTTTTTAAAGCAGCATCACTTTGGGCAATGAGTTCTTCTGAAAAATTCAAAGGCTGCCGGTAATGCGTGGTAATCAAGCTGTAACGGATTGACATAGGGGCAAAATCTTTTTCAAGAAGATCTTTTAAAGTATAAAAATTCTTTTTTGATTTTGCCATTTTCTCGGAATTCACATTCAGAAAAGCCGAATGAAGCCAATAGTGAACAAATTTTTTCCCGGTAGCCGCTTCGCTTTGGGCGATTTCATTTTCATGATGGGGAAAAGCATTGTCAATCCCCCCGCAGTGAATATCAAAAGATTCTCCCAGATACTTCATACTCATAGCCGAACACTCAATATGCCAGCCCGGTCTGCCTTTTCCCAGTTCAGTTTCCCAAAAAACATCCCCGTCTTCCAGATCATAAGCTTTCCAGAGGACAAAATCCTTCATTTCTTCTTTTGAATACTCGTCGTTTGAGACTCTTCCGCTGGCTCCGTCCAAAAGATTGTCCGGCTTCATTCCTGAAAGCGCTCCGTAATCTTTAAACTTGCGGATCGAAAAATAAATGGATCCGTCTTCCGTTTGATAAGCAATAGCTTTATTTAAAAGAATTTTGATTAAATCAACCATTTCCTTGATATGGTTCGTGGCTGCAGGATAAAAATCGGCGGGAAGCGCATTTAAAGTCTTTAAATCTCTAAAGAAAGCTTCAGAATAAAATAATGTATATTCTTTTAATGCCTGTCCTTTCTCTTTTGCCCCACGAATTGTCTTGTCATCTACATCTGTCAGATTCATCACATGAGTGACCTGATAAGACAGATATTTCAAATACCGGATCAAAAGATCCTCAAAAAGAAATGTTCTTAAATTACCGATATGGACATAATTATAAACAGTCGGTCCGCAGGTATAAACTTTAATTTTCCCCTCTTCTATCGATTGAAAACTTTCTTTTGATTTTGAAAGCGTGTTGTAAAAAGAGAGCCCCATTCTTTATCTCCTGAATATCTTTAAAGTTTTTTAAAAAGACTTTATCTAAAATAAGCATTGAAAGAAAAAAAAACAAGCCGATTTATTATTCCAAGTCTAAAAAATCTCAGTGTAAATAAAGGAAAAACATATTAAAAACTCTCAATTGAAATTAATTTGATTTATACTTTTTATTATATTTAAATAAGATTTTATTAAAAGACGATAAATTTAATAATTTTTAAATCAAGATTGAACTTTTAAAGAGGCCGCTATGACAGATGAAGCTCAACAGCTAAAAGACATTACAACTAAAATTGATAAAATCATGAAGTATGTCGATGGAGATATCAACCGGGCAAAAAAGATTGTGCAGGGGACTTTAAAAGATTTTATGGTCATCAAGGGAAAACTTCTTTCAGAAAAAAACAGCATGAGCGGAATTTTTTTACTTTTTCTTCATAAATACAAGTATTATTTGGTGGAAAAATTTTCAATCATCAAAGACAATCTTACTTTTTCCAACAGTTTTTCCATTGCCGATTCCTGGAAAAGCTTTTTTGTGGAAGTCAACAGTACCTTTAAAACAAACGACTACAAAAAAGATCTAGTCACAAAAATGAATGTTGTTTTTGAAAAAGAATTCCGCCCTGCTATTATTTCTCAAATGGTTGAACGGCTTGAAAACAAGGATCTCACTTATGTTACAATTCAAATGGAAAAAATGGTTTCCTTTGCTTTTGAATCCAATGACTTCCTCTTGCAAATCGAGCCTGAAGACACTACTTCTCTTGAATTTGAAGAAATTGTCCGTCCTGCCATGCTCTTAGCTCAGGAAAATGATATTAAAGAGAAAACCAAAGACATTCCTGCCCCTATAGAAGACGAGACAGAAATTAAAAAAACAGCCTTAATCGCAGAAGGAAATGTTTTTTTAAAAGGCGAATTTTCACTTTCCCCTGTCCGCGGTAAATTTATTTCTGAACTCAGCATCAATGATCCGGTAGGGTTAAAAATCATCGACGGATCCGCAAAAGCTTTTAATATTATCAAGCAGCTGAATCTTTTGACCCCTGAAGGAAAAATCAAGAAAGCCAAAGGACAGGTGATTTATTTTAAAAAAACTCAGGATGGTTTTAAAGTATTTATTCAGATTGCTCCTCTTATCATTGTTGAAATACTTCAAGAAGAAGAAGTAAAGGTCGATGTCCTTACTCCAACGAACCAAGGCGATAACTCAGGAAGCGGAAAAAAAAAGAATCAAAAAAACAGCAATGCTCTCGTTATTACTGTGATTGCCAGCGTGATGACAGCTTTTCTTATCTTTATCCTGCTTTTAATTTTTGGAATTATATAGTAAAATAAATTTATTTTGACCGTTTTTATATTGACCCTGTCATTCCCGCCCTTCATTCTTATTCAAGATAAACTACGGCTGGAATCTATTATTAATAAATTGTTTACAATACAGATCCCCGTCTTTTGCACGCAAAAACCGGAAGACAGGATTGCATTTTATATTCACTTTGCTCTATTTCTATAAAAGACTGTCGATCAGTTCCTGATAAAGATAGTATTTTTTTAAATAAGCAGCGGAGAGATAGATAAATTCAAGCCTTGCGCTGGAAAGATCATTCGCTGTCTGAAAAAGGGTTTCAAGTTCTTCAGTTCCCTGAAAAAAACCTTTTCTCTGTTCTGCGTATTTCCTCGTAAGCGAAGCGATATACTCTTTTTGCTTCGAAAGAGTTTCCTGAATCAGCTTCAACTCTGCCAAAGCTTTTTTCTGTTCTGCTGAAAATATTTTCAAAAGTCTTTGATACTCAGTCTGCTTTTGGTTTTTTAAGAGTTCTTCCGCCTTCAGCTTGCCTTCTGCCTCATTGTTTCCAAATAAAAAACTGAACTGCACTCCCAGATACCATTCTTTTGTTGAAAGCCCTCCATAAATTCCCGACATCTCGCTTTGACCTGATTTTAAAGTATAAGAGGCAATCAGGTTTAAATCCGGCAATTCCGTATTTTCATAAGAAAGAATATTGAGTTTGAGCTGTTCGATCATCATCAAAGCTATTTTAAGGCTTCTGTTTTCGCCTGTTTCTTTAGATTCATAAACTTCAGGCATTTTATCCAAAAGAGTAAGGTCAGGAACATCTTCTTTTTCCAATACCACCCATCTGGAAATATCGATTTTTTTCAATTCAAAAAGTTTTTTTATTTCAATTCTTTGTTTTTCATAAAGCAGAACATTGCTTCTTGCTGTCTCAAGATTTTTAAGACTGGCAAGTCCTTTTTTATATTTATCCGCTGTTGTCAAATATACTTTTTGATAATTATCAATAATATCGTTTAAAGTTTCAATCTGTTTTGAATAATAAAGCCAATCCAGATAATCACTGACTGCTGAAAGCTTTTCCTGTTCTTTGATTTCCTCATGGTAAACAGAATCTATTTTTTTTTGAATTTCCAGTTTTTTCTTGGGATAGCGGTTGAGTATGCCGAAAGCATTTTTTAAAAAAGGCTGAATCAGTGCCAAACTCAGATTTCCCTGATATTTCGCCTGACTGAGAGAAGTTGAAGTTTCGCTATAAGGACTTTTTAAATAAGACAAATCGTGGCTCAAAACGACCCCAGTCCCTGCTGCTTCAAAAGTTTTGGAAAGCTCCATTCCTATTGTTGTTATTTTTGAATTATCTAAAGAAACTAAAGAAGAAATATCCTGTTTTTTCTGATAAGTATATTTTGAAAGAAGAGAAAGGCTCATATCATAAACACCTTCCGCCTGCTGAATCTTTTTTTCAGTCATAAGCAGGTTGTTTAAATCAATTTCAATATTCAAAGAATTTTTCATATATTCTTCTACAAAATTTTCCAGATGAACCGGTTTAGCCGCTAATAAAAAGGGTACGGATATGAATACAATGATAGAAAAAAATTTAAAATTCACCTTATTCTCCTTTTGGCATATTGGAAGACCCAGTCTTTTTTTCAGAAACAATTTCACCGTCTTTTAAATGAATCCAGCGGTTTCCCCTTTCCGCAAAATCATCTTCGTGGGTCACCATCATAATAGTTGTCTGGTATTTCTGGTTAATTTTTGCAAAAATCTGCATCACTTTTTCTGCATTTTCAGAATCCAGATTTCCAGTCGGTTCATCCGCAAAAAGGATTTCCGGTTTCATGATCAAGGATCGGGCTATTGCCACCCTCTGCTGCTCTCCTCCGGATATCTGAGAGGGGAACTTGTTTTTACAGTATCCAATATTAAATTCTTCCAAAAGTTCTTCTGCATAGCTTTCTTTTTCTTTTTCATACCCAAATTTTCTTGCCGGCATGAGTATATTGTCAAAACAGCTTAATTCAGGCAGTAAATAGTGAAACTGAAAAATAAAGCCGAGCCGGGTGTTTCTAAAAATATGCACTCTCGACTGTTCCATCGTATGAATATTTTCACCGCCGATTAAAACAGTTCCTGAAGTAATGGTATCCAGTCCGCTCACTACATAAAGGAGCGTAGATTTTCCTGAGCCCGATCTTCCGGTAACTCCTATAAAATCCCCCTTAAAAATATCAAAACTAATCGAGTTTAAAACGGTCAGGGGCGGTTTTCCAAATTGTTTGATTATCTCTGAGCATTCTATCATTTTCATTACATACTTCCTCTGATAATTTCAACCGGGGAAAGCTTTCCAGCATTTTTTGCCGGAAAAAAACTGGCTAATAAAGAAGACCCTACTACCAGCAAAAACCCTTTCGCGTAAATCGCCACATCCCATGAAACCACCATATGAGACATTCCTCTTCCCGCTGTAGGGATTGTTTCTATTTTCGCAGACAATCCAGCTCCTATCAAAAGCCCCATAAACGCACCTATCACACCTAAAATAACCCCCTGAATCAAGAAAAGAAAAATGATATCTTTCTGGCTGTATCCGTAAGACCTCAAAATAGCAATTTCCCTTTTCTTTTGATTGACCACCATATTTAAAATATTGTAAATTCCAAAAGCAACAATCAAAATAAACGAAATCGTTGTAATATTTCTGACCATATCCTGCGTAGAAGTCATGCTGAGAAAGTTTTCATTTTTCTGATCCCAGCTTTCTACCTTGTCAGGAGTGAAAAGAGAAAGTTTATTGGCAACCGCTGCCGCCTGATTAATATCTTCCACTTTTAAAATAATAGAGGAAAGCTCTCCAATAGAATTAGTCAGTTTCTGCACGGTTGAAATCGATGCAATCACGCTTCTATTATCCGTGCCCCTCTCACCTGTGTTATAAGTACCGACAATTCTTACCGGAACTGTTTTTCCATCTGAAAAAGTCAGGTTGACAATCCCGTTTTCCTTGATACCCAGATATTTCATCAAGGGTTCGCCGATTAAAACCGAATTATTTTCCTGCGAAAGAATCTGGAGAGACCCCTTTGTAATATATTCTTCAAAATTGGTTACTTTTCCATATCGTTTTGGATCTATGCCGTTGAGATTCACTGATGTAGAAAAGGTTCCAGAATCTATAATCGCCTCTTTGGAAAGCTGCCCCGAATAAGAAACAACCTCTGGAAAACGCCTTAAGATTTCTTCCCATTTCTTGATATGCATAATCGTTGATTTTTCTTTTCTTCCTGAAGGTTCTTTGAGCCAGTGATAAAGCGAAGGATTGGCAAATGTTTTTTCCACTGAGTTTTTTGTAATATACTCGTCTCTGGAAGAAATAAAAATGCTTCCTGTCCGGTTGATCAGCCTTTCTACCATAAAAGACTGGAATCCAAGCTGTATTGCGGTAAAAACTACATATCCTCCTGATCCGATAATAATTCCGATCAGAGTCAAAAAAGTCTGCGCTTTTCTTGAAAATAGATGCTTAAGTGCTAAATACCACATTTCTCTTTCCTTTTTCTTCTCACATGATGTCTCCAAAAAACAATTGGAATGATAATAAGTAAAACAAGGAGAATAAGACGGATAAAATTTTTCCTCAAATTGGCTTTTTGGTCGATAAAAGTTTTCTGCTTTGGATCAACTTTTCCCCTTTGCATTGTATCAAAAGGGATTTGATCGTCTTCTTTGACTGAGCCATCAACAATTTCCACCCAGTCATCTACAATAATCCCCAGCCTGGGTTTTATTTTGATTTCTTTTTTATCTCGAATCAAGGTGAGTACATCCTGATCAATTGCCGCTATCGGGATCAAGAGAGAGTCTTTTTTTTCCTGAATAATAATCACTGTATCACAGGTCATGCCGGGAAGAATTTCTGAAGGAATTTCATCCAGTTTCACTTTGACAATAAAATCTGTCAAAGAAGGGTATCTTTTAAAGACCTCTCCTTTTAATTTTTTATTTTCAAGGTTATCAAAAATAATTTCCGCCTTTTGCTTTTCACGGATTTTCAAGACTGTTTCCTGATCCATACTCAGTTTAATAGAAAGATTATCAAGATCTGCCAGAGTCAGTATTTTTTGATTGGGAGTGATCGTTTCATTTTCATGATAATAAAGTTCTGTTACCACACCTTTAAACGGAGCCTTCAAAAGAACCCCATTATCCAAAAGAACTAAAGGAGCGTTTTTTTTCACCCGATCCCCTTCAGTCACATAAAGCTTTCGAATCTGGCTTGTCAGACTGGTTACCAGATTATACCGGGTTTCAGACTCAACTGTCCCATACGAATAAACAGAATCAATCACATTGGAAATCTTCGGCTTTACAAAGTTTTTTTTCTGAGTACCCGATGTCAGCACAAATGCTGAAAGCACAATGATAAAAAGAATGGCTAAAAACCATTTTAATTTTGAAACTTTTTTTCCGGCCATTATTTTAACCTTTTTTGTTTTAATTAGATGTTTAAAAACTAATAAAAGTAAAAATATTTGAAAACCCTTTTTGAGATAAATAATCAAAGATATAATTTCTGATTTTAAAACACATAAAATATCTTTAGTTTTAATTATGGCAAATTCGCCATAATTAAAATTCGTCAAACAAGCTATCTATAAAAGGGGGATAAAAAACTCCTATAATCACAAAAGGATTTTTAGCCCAACCATGAAATTGTCTGGTAGTTCCTAAATAAAGATATAAATCTTTTTTTTTAAACTCAATAAAGTATTTCTGCCTTACTTTTTCTATTGCCTTTTTTTCATCAATTCCTTTTTTTAAGCAGTTCCAATATAATTGACCCAGTTCCCAGTCTTCGATCATTAAACAGCTTTCTTTTCCCTTTTCATCTAAAAACTTATAAGAAAATTTATAAGGTATTTTTTTTACCAATTCAAATGTTTCTTTTAATTGCAATTCTTCATCAGTAGTAAATAAATCAGGCTGTTTAATATCATTTTCTATTTTATTGACCAATTCACTATCCCAATCCCGTTCCGTTTCTTCAGCAATAAAATCAATAATTTTTTCCGGCTTAAATAATGCAAGAGATAAATTATTTTTATTTGCTTTTTGAATTAATGTTTTTAAATCTTTATAAATAGGAAGGTTTTTTAATATGAGATTCTTTCTTTCCTGCCAGTTATTTTTTGTATCAATAAAATGAAGAAGGCGGATTGTATCAAAATTTTTGATTCTATAACTTTCGGGTCTTGGGTCAGCAGAGTTTTTAATTAAATCTGCTTCCAGCCACTGGTATTTTTTGTATTTTTTTTCAAACTCCAGCAATCTAAACGGAACAGGATAAATACGGATCCACTGAAAATTTTCAGTTAACCCGGCAGTACAAACTAATTCTGAATATTTTTTTGAAAGAACGGGATATGTTTTTACTAAAATTAATACTTTCATAAATGCCATGCCTTTATCCCATATTCTTTCTTCAGCCAATCTGTAATTTTTGAGCGGTGACAGAATCTGTAATCTTTTTCAAAACAAGTCAGGGCGATTCTTTTTTTGCTGCAATAGAGATTATTTAGGGCTGAAAGAGATTTTTTTTGAGCTACCAAAGTGTTTTTTTCATAACTGTCAAAAAGAATTCTATAATCTTCTAAAGAAGATAAGTTTTGCCTCTCTTGTGAATCAATACCCAATTCCGGTAAATGACAATACTCTATATTGAGCTCTTGCAGTGAGTTTTTTAATGTTTTTCCTGAAAAACCATATTTCATACTGACGGGGTTTTTTCTGACATCGACTACCATTTTAATATTATGGAAGAGGATTTTATCGAGATATTGATCAATCGTGATTCCTTCATAGCCCAGAGAAAATAAACAAGAAGTTTCATCTTGATTTTTAACCACACTGGACACATTTCCAAGTATTTTATCCGCTATCAGACTTTTGGATGCATAATAAGGGTATCGGATATAAACATACCTGATTAAATCGTTTCCTTTGAGATTCTTGTAATCATGATAAAATTGTGCCAGAACTGTTTGATCATTTTCCTTTAAATAGTTTGTGTAATCGTAATCATCTTTCAGCTCAAGGATTTCACTCCTTTGAATAAAACCAATCTCTTCAAGCCTTCTTAAATCAGCATAAGACTGAAAAGAAAAAGGTCCGTATTTATACGGTACAAAAAAATAGGTTTGGTTTTCTTGCTGATATTCCTTCTGGTATAAAAACAAGTATTTCTGAAAATCTGTTTTGGTGAGTTTTTTCCCAAAAACTGACAATAAAGCCAGTAAAAACCGCTGCCGGTAAAACTGCGGAGGTTTTTTGTCCGTCATCTTTGATTCTCCTTCTTTTTCCCTTCTCACGACACCGCAACCACCTTGGTTGATTCCTCTCCGAATTGGCTGAGGACACGGACGGCTATTTTTTGATTTTTTTCATGAGAGTGCAGGGGTGAACTCCCAAAAATCAAAACACTTTATAAAAACAAAGAAGGAAAAAGCTTCAAGGGAAGTAATTTTTACTTTTTTTTGTTATATTATTCATTTATATTAATTTTAAATCCTTTTACTTTTTCTGCTAGTTTAAATTCAAACCTCTCAAAAATCTTTATTACAACTCTTTCTTTTAAATGATTTTTCTGAGCTTCTTTATCTCCAATTTCTTTGAGCCAATCAGGAGGACTCTCTAAAAACTTTTTCATTAAGTCTGAATCATCAGTAAATACGCCTACATCCATATAAAAAATATCTTGTTGAAATTCTTTTGACTCATCCTTATCAAGAGGTGAATATTGAACGATTTTACCAAAGTTATTTTTATCTAAAACTAAAAGATCCTTTGATTTACTACCATTGTAGATTTCATAAACAGGAATTTCATAGTTTTCAAATTGATAAATACCAGCAATTTTATCGGGATATATCTTTTTTGATTGTAATTGCCATTTAGGAATATAGTTATTAGATTTTTCTTCTAAGAACTTCCACGAAACTCCGTTTAGACTGATAATTAAAGTATTTTTAAGATCGTAAATTGCAAGTTGGCTCTCAAGTTCTTCTTTTTTTATTAAGTTTAAATTTTTTTGAATTATTTTAATAATTTCATTATTTTCACCATTTATTAAACTTCTGCCAAAATCAAAACCATTGTCATCTCCCATAAAATGAGCATGCCATTTTACTGATTCATCAAAAAATGGGGCTTTATCAAACATTGTATTTATTCCGAGCTTTTTAATTTCACCCTCGTAAGAGTCAATACTTTCATCAATCACCAATCCATAATATTTTAAAACATTTCTTATTCCATGACTTTCATAGAAGTTCTTTACCACATTTTTCTTAAATTCATTTATTTTTGTCTTAGAAACTTGAGCTTCTCTTTTTCTTTGTAAATCCCCCTCTTCTTGAGCTTTTCTGGCTTTCTCTAATAGTTCTTTGAATTTATCCACTTTTGATATTTCTTGATCATTCAAAACAAATTTCCAATTTTCAGAGTTAGATTTTATATTGTCTAGTATTTTTAATAAATCCCTTGTTCCTTCTGCTAAAAAAGCTAGTTCACGAGTATGTGGAAGTTTAATCTTTTCTATTTCTTGAGCATTTTTTGGTTGAAGTATTTTTAAAGATTGAATTGCATAGAGCTTTTCAAGTTTTTCAAGTATGTTAATTCCATGAGCAAATTCACTATCTTCACTTTTCCCTTCAAGTTCCCAATTACTCCATCCCCAAAAATGTTCTACATCAAAATCATGTACATTTAGAAATATTTCAGTTAAATCTTGAATGTCTGATGGAAGATACTGTTTGCAGGTTTCAAAATATTTTTTTATTTCGGTGTTGTCCTTATTAGATTCTGTTATAAATAAAATCCAACTTGTAACACCAAAAAACATTTCCTGTCTTTTTTTATTTATCTTATCGAAAATATTATCTTCTTCGTTATCGTAAAAATGCTGTCTTGATAGATGTTTAAATAAGACACTAGCTTTTAATAAAAAATTTTCAAAATTTTCAAAATCTCTTTTATCAAAACTTGCTTTGATTAAACTTTGAAACACTTTCAAAAGATGAACTGCAAAACCAGTGAAATTTTCTTCATCACATTTATTTTTTTTAAGTTTTGATTCTAAATGATAGTCAGACAATTCTTTTAAATATCTCCAAGTTCTGTCAAACATAAATTTAGATATTTTTTCGTTACTATCTTTTCTGTCATACGCATAAGAATACAATAATTGAGGGAAGTAAATAAATTCTTGAAAGACCAAATGATCCTTATGTTCAATAGCCTCATTTGCAAGTCTAATTGGTAAATAAGCAACTTCTCTTATTACATTAATGTCGTCAGATTGCAGACCTTTCTCAAATATTTCTCTGATATCTCTTGAAAGCCATTCAATCGGCTTAAGTCTTTCAAAAAAAGAGGTTCTCTCTTTTTCTGCCTGTTCACTTGAAAAACCACCACCATATAAATTGATATATGTGAAAAACTCTCTTGCTAGGTCTACATAAAAATCAACTATTTTTCCAAGCTCGCCAGTTTCTTGTTTATTAATTGCCTTTAGACATCTATCTTTAATTTTAGAAATTTCTAAGCGGGCTTCTTTTTCAATTTCAGGTAATTGTTGAATGGTGAAAACGCTTGAAACAATCTTTTTTAAGTTTTCTAAGTCTTTTGCCTTACACTCTTCATCAAATAAATCCTCCCTTATTTGAATCAACTCATTAGAAATTTCTGAGGTGTATCCTAAAAATTGAGGACGCACATAAACAATTGTTTCTTGTTTGCTAATTGGAGAACTTTTTTCAGTAGTTTCGGGAGTACTACATTTATATTTCTTATTGTTATGTTTATTTGCTATTTTCTTTATCTCAGCAATAAGTTTTTTCAGTTCTTTGAAAGAAATATCTGTAACAATCCCTGGCCTTTCGGCAATGATTGGTATATAGTTATTATATTCGTAATAAATTCCAAACGGTGTAAGTTTTACTAAACTATTTGTTTCTTTTTCAATATCTTCACCTTTTTTATTCAGATAATTTCTGCCAATTCTTTTTCTGATTTCCTGATCTAAAATCTTAATAAAATTGCTTTTTAATACCGCAAAAAACATTTTCTTTTTTGCCTTCTCCATTTCATAATCTTTGATCAATATATTTATCGTACCTCCAAGAAAATAAATTGTAAAAAGTGCAAGGATAATTATTGCTACAAAAGCAAACAAGTTCACAGCTCCCCAGATAAATATTAAAAATATTAGTATTTCTGCCGTAAGCAAGGGGAAGAAATGACTTTTATATAGCAAAACCCTTCCTTTATCTGGATCATTCTTATCAATCAAGCTCTGTGCAACAAAAAATGCTAAACCAATTAAAACCGCTCCAATACCTGTATGTATTGAAATTAAATTTGAAAAGTGTGTATTTGTTTCAAAATCTAAATAATAAAAGAAATTACAAACCTTATTAAGCCACAATTCAAAAGAACATAAAGGAATATCGAAAAAATTGTTAAAATGATGAATTGTCCAAATAAAAAATGTATGGAACAAATTAAAATGAGCTAAAATTCCAAAAGGCAATATACAAAAGAAAATTATCAAAAATGATCTTCTTGATGGTACCCACAAAGGTTCGTGTCTTTGCGATAATATTTTTGTAAGTTCCTTATTTGTTTTTTTCTGTTTTTTTACAAAATTAGCCAATGAAGGCTCATTTTCTCTGAGTCTTTTTAAAAAATTTTTAAAAATGCTTAATAATTTTTTCATACTATCTTTTAAAAAGCTAAATTTCCTCACCCCCAAACTTCCCCAATCTTTGCCTCAATTTTCTTCTCCATTTTTTCAATCAACTTTTTGCATTCATCTATGGCTCTCTGCTCGGCTTCTATCTCTGCCACGATCTGCTCTTGAACTTCGAGCGGTGGAAGAGGGATTTTGATTTGTTTTAAACTTCCAACTGATACAAAACCAAAAGAAGTTTTTCCACTTAGTCTTTCAAGCTCAGATTTAAATTTTGATGCAACTTGAAATAAATATTTTGGATATAATTGATGTTTAAATTCTTCTTTTACAACTAAACCATTGAATTGTTGATTTGTGGTCAATTCAATTTCAGAAAAAGCAAACTCTCCAATTGAAGCTGTGCAACAAAGTAAAACAGAATTCTTAGGCAATAATTTTACACTTGAATTTTTAAACCCACTTTCTGAAATAGTTTGTTTTGTTTTTTTTATAATTCTTCCTTGTTCTCTAATATCCTCAATTGTAAACCAAGGAATAGTTCCATTTTCCCAATAATCTTTTTCTGTTCTTTTGGGAGTTGAACCATTATAAATCTCACAAACCTCCCCCAACTCCACCATTTCCCAACTCGGATCAATGCGGAAATTTGGCTTCCAGTTTGCAACAACTTGCTTGGCTCCATCGATAACTTTTTGATATTGCTCTATCTCCGCCACGATTTGCTCTTGGACGGAAAGTGGTGGGAGGGGGATTGAGAAAGATTTTATCACACTGGTATTTATACTTGCCTGATTTACTGCTTTTTGTGCATATTTTCTTGCATTTTCTATGAAAATATCTGATTTGAAAATTGATAGTGCAAATTTTGGTATCACTTTTGAAAAATTAGGTCTAAGTCTTATGAGATTTGCTCCGTGTACAACTTTTTCTGAATACTTTTGAAATATTGCTGTTTTTGCTAGATGTTCAAAACTATTTATATGACTAAATAATATGTCGCCTTCTTGTAAAAAATCGTTTTCATTAACATCATCATTCGTATATTTTGTTTTTTCTAAATTGACTGTTCCATCGGCAATAGTTTGAATTCTTGAAACTTTATATTTTCCTATTTCATCAATTTGATTAACATTTTTACCATTTTTTATTTCCAGAAAAACCTCCCCCAACTCCACCATTTCCCACTTGGCATTGCCATAATCCACCGTCTCGCGATAGCGGTCTCCTGTGAGGTTATAGTCTCCGTTTTCGGCGATTTTTTCTTTTTTTACTGCAAAGGCAATTTTGGAATCTTCATCGGGCAAAAGATTTTTTGCCCCTACATTTTTTTTCCAACTCTCCAAAACACGAAGACAGTCAGGAAGATCATTTTTTTCTATCCTTCTCCTCTGTGCTCCGAGGTCAAACCCATCATTTTCTACTTTGAGAAACAAAACTTCATCACTTTTTTTTGCAATTTCTTTGTCCAAAAGTAAAATACTTGTTTTTACTCCACTATATGGCTGAAAAACTCCACTTGGCAGACTTACAACCGCATAGAGTCCCCAGTTTTCTATCAGATTTTTACGGAGATTTTTATAAGCATTGGCAGATTGGAAAATAATCCCTTCGGGAACGATGATACCCGCTCTTCCTTTGATACTGAGATGCTCAGCGATATAATCCACAAAAAGCACTTCAGCACGATTGGCTTGGATACTAAATCTTTTATGCGGCACAATTCCGCCTTTTGGAGTCATAAATGGCGGATTGGCAAGGATGACATCAAAAGTTTCATCCCATCTTTTTTCACTGGTCAGGGTGTCATATTCAGAAATTTTTGGATCAGGAAAGCCGTGAAGATAGAGGTTGACAAGGGCAAGTTTTACCATATTGGAATCTATATCATAACCAGCGATATTATGTGTAAGTTTCGTTTTATCATCTGGAGTGAGTTTATCGCCTGTATATCTTTCTTTTTCGGCGATGATGGTTTCTATGGCAGTTTCTCCTTGTTCTGTAAAATCCTCAGCCTCTTTTTCAGGCTTGTAGTTTGATGAATTGGTTTTGATAATATGCTTGTAGGCGGAAATCAAAAACCCAGCCGTTCCACAAGCAGGGTCAAGAGTGGTTTCATTTTTTTTGGGATCAACAACTGAAACTATAAAATCAATAATATGCCTTGGAGTGCGGAATTGCCCTGCATCGCCTTGACTTCCTAATATTGAAAGCAGGTATTCAAAAGCATTGCCAAGATTTTCGCTGTTATCATAGCTAAATTCGTTGATCTCTTTGAGAAATAAACTCAAAGTCCTTGCATCATAAAAAGGCAGATAATAGTTTTTGAAAATATTACGAAAAAGTTCTGGAATGTTTGGAGCTGTTTTCAGTTTTTCGATAGCTTCTCTATACATATTGATTCTTTGTTCACCTGACAGCTTGGTATCCATGAGCTTAGTCCATGAATAATCTGAAAGAATATCAGCAAAAAATCTTGCTTCACCGCCCAGTTCTTGGGCTTCCTTATCCATATCATCCATGAATTTATAAATCATAGCCGTTGTAATTTGGTCTATCTGTGCTTTTGGGTCCGGCACTTTTCCCACGAGGATATCTCTAGCGGAATCTATTTGTCTTTTGGTTGTGTTATCCAGCATAATTTACTCCTTGTTTGATTGTAAAAGTTTTTTAATTTCACGGTCAAAGTCTGATTCTATTGATTGTGTTTTGTTAAATTCTTCATATTCTGCAAAAGCTTTTTCCTCTGCTTGTTTGTGAGATATTTTGCCTCTATCTTGCAAAACTTCATATTTATTAAACTGCAAAAATTCGTTGATAGAAACTGCCAGTTTTTCCATAGTCAGTATTTCACGAGCTTCGATCATTCTTTCAATATAATCAAAATATCCCGAAATGGTTCTTTCAAGCTTTTTAATTTCATCTTCCTCTAAATAATTTTTAGCAACTATTGTATCAGATTTTAATATTCTACCTTTTGTGGCATTTTTCCAAGTTTTGAGTCCCATAAACGGTTTGTCTTTGTCTGCTGTATTGTAAATAATTTCTGCTGCTGTTTTGCCGGTAATTGCAAAATGAAACTTGTTTTGCACCATTGCATAAAAATTTTTGGTAATATCAGAATTTTTATCATAATCAATACTGCATTCTGCAAAAATATCAGTGATTTTTTGATAAATTCTTCTTTCGCTAGTGCGGATTGAACGGATTCTTTCAAGCAATTCTTGAAAATAATCTTTTCCAAAGTAGTGGCCGTTTTTCATCCTCTCATCATCCATAGCAAAGCCTTTGATGATATAATCTTTGAGAACTGTCGTTGCCCAAATTCTAAATTGAGTCGCTTTTTTTGAATTAACACGATAGCCAACCGCAATAATCGCATCAAGGTTATAAAATTTAGTTTTATACTTTTTTCCATCACTTGCAGTATGTTCCAAAATGGAACTAACTGAAATTTCCTCTAATTCTCCCACATCAAAAATATTTTTTAAATGCTTAGTAATTGCTGGTCTTTTTACACCAAAAAGCTCTGCCATACGATCTTGAGTTAGCCAAAGATTTTCATTGTGTAAAAAAACTTCCACTTTTATCTCGCCATTAGGAGTTGTGTAAAGTAAAAATTCTGATGTTTGCTCTTTGATTGATATTTGATTATCTTTTTTAGTCATAATAGTTTGGTTACCTCATAAATTGATTGATTGTCACATAATCTTTGACATATTCTGGAATTGTATCACGATAGCCATTGAGAGCTTTAAACTCCGCCATGCCAAATCCGGCATAGACATTGAGGTCTGCATAATGTTTCTTGTTGATAATATCTCTCAATCTCTCATCTGTCACATAGGCTTTAAGATAGTTTTTAATCGGGATAATATATTTATTTTCAGGTTTATAGATTGAGATAAATTTTTCACATTCTTCTTCGAGAAGCTCATTTTTATCTTTAAATCTATCAATAAATCCAAAAACTCTTTCCAAAACTTCTCTCCAAGTAATACGGCGGTCAAGATTTTCACTTTTGCGGATTTTATCCAAGTTGAGATACAACTTTGGCTTGTCTTCGTATTTATCACGAACAATTTTTATTGCTTTTTCCCATTGTTCGTTATCAATAGCCGTCTTAATTTCGGTGTCTTCTTGTAATTCTTGTTTTGCTTTTTCAAAAAGCTTGCGATCGACTTTCATCCCTTCAATACCAATGACATGTTCTTTCAATTCTTTGACTTTATCAGGATCAAAAACTTCAAACTCATCAATATTTACCGGCAATCTATCATCTCCTCCAATTCTTTTTTTAAGCTGTGGAAGTTTTAAGATTTCATCATAATCAAACTTTTCTTCAAAATATTCACAGTTTGCAAAAAAATCAAAAAATTTAAAACTGACTTTTTCATGTCTGTGTTTGTCACCATATTCATCTGTATATTCAAATGAATATTTTCTGGTTCCTCTTCCTTTTATCTGGATAAAATCAGTCGGAGAAAAAACTGGTCTCATCAGTGCGAGATTGAGAATATCCTGACAGTCATAACCCGTTGTCATCATTCCGACTGTCACACAGACACGGGTTTTGCTTGATTGATAACTATCCAAAAATCTTGTATGACCGTTCAGATTATTGTTTGCAAAATTTAGGGTAAATTGTTGTGAATCTGCAATGTTTGAAGTTATCTGAACCGCAAAATCAGAATTATATTTTAAAGGCCAAAGCTGGCTTGCTATTTTGTTGAGCATTTGAGTGATTTTACTTGCATGCTTTTGACTGACACAAAAGATAATACTCTTGCCAATTTCTCCACTGATTGGATCTTTTTGTGCATTTTCCAAAAAAGTCTGACAAAAAACCTGATTTGTTTGTTCAGAAAAAAACTTCTTTTCAAAATCTTTTTGGTAAAATGATTCCTCCTCTTCTCCGCCTTCTTCTTTTTCTACCATTACAGCATAGCCTTTTTCAGAAAGCAGTTCCGCTGTAATATCTGTTCTTGCATCAACCACAGTAGGATTTATCAAAAATCCATCTTTTACTCCGTCAAGCAAACTATAGCGGAAAGTCGGCTCTCCATCTTTACAACCAAAAGTAGTGTAAGTATCAAGCATTTGCCTTCTTTCCCAAGCTCTCGGGTCTTTGCTTGAAAGTTTATGAGGATCTATATTTTTGAGATAATTTTTTGGTGTTGCAGTAAGACCTAGCTTGTATCCTATAAAATACTCAAAAACTGCCCTTGAGTTTCCACCAATTGCACGGTGAGATTCGTCAGCAATCAGCAAATCAAAATCAGTCGGAGAAAATAGTTTTTTATATTTATCCTGTGCTGAAAGACTTTGGACAGTAGAAACGACAATTTCAGCTTTTTTCCAATCATCGCGGTTTTGTTTATAAATGACCGTTCTATAATCATTTTCGAGATATTCAACAAAGTTTTTGTATGCTTGATCTTCAAGCTCTAAACGATCTACTAGAAACAAGACTCTTTTTGCATTCCCAGTTCTCAAAAACAATTTGATAACTGCTGCAGAAGTCAGTGTTTTTCCTGTTCCTGTTGCCATTTCAAAAAGGAAACGATCATTTCCTTGTTCTGCTGATTTTTGAAGTGCTTGAATTGATTTTAATTGATAAGGTCTAAGGATTCTTAAACCTTGTTCCCATAAATATTTGCTTCTTGTTTGTTTGTTTTTATATTGTGGATCATCTTTGAAATGTGTATTTTGTGTAAGTGCAATGTAATCAATATTTACTTCTTCATCTGCAAGTCTTTTGTTGTTTGGAGTAAATCCAAGTCTATGAATAAGTGATTCTTGTGTTGGAAATTCAGTAATAATATCAGGATCGCCTCTCTCCAAATCCCAAAAATAGTGCAAGTTTCCATTTGAAAGAATAACAAAACGAGCATTGATATTCTGTGCATATCTTCTGGCTTGTTCTTTCCCATCAAGCGGATTTTTATCTTCTTTTTTGGCTTCTAATATAACAAACGGAAACCCTTTATCATCTAAAAGTAAAAAATCAATAAACCCGTTTTTCGTTCTTTCAAAATTATTTCCAAAACCATCAATATCTTTTTGAGAAATTTTTACATTTAGTTCAAGCTGAATATTTGCTTGTCCTTTTTCATTATCAAAAAATCTCCAGCCAGCTTGTTCAAGTAGTTTATTAATTTTTAACCTTGCACTTGCTTCTTTAGAATTTGCCATACCCTATTTATCCTTAATAAATCAAACTCATGCTATTCATTTTCAAATTTCAAATTTCCGCCGAGAGCCAAATAAGCTTCATATACTTCCTTCATCTTAGTGATATCTTCTTCACTCACTTCAATATCTTTATAATAATCACCTGAAAATCGTATTTTTATTACATTATTTGCAGTAATAATATTTTTAAGTATATCAAAATAAATGGATTTTTGTTCAATCATTACATCTAACGACTCAAAATCTCCATGAGATATGCTATTGTATGAGACAGGACATTCTATAACATCTTCATTTATTTTTACTAAAATACTTTTTGCATACAGATAATCTGCTCTTACTATCATAACCATTCTAAGAAATGGGTTAGAGTCTTTCTCCAGACCAAAGTATAAATACATCCCATTATCAACTTGAGTTCTTTCTTTATGAAAATAGAAAGAAATTTTTTTAAACTCATCATAGTCTTCTTCCATATTTAACAATGCCTGTTTCATTCTTTCCTTTTTTTCTTCTTCCAGTTTTGCAATTATTTCTTCAGATTTTGTATAGATTATTTTTAATTCATCTAAATATTTAGAATATTTATATTTAGATATAAAAACATCAATTTTTTCTTTTGTTTGATAATATTTTCCTTCTTTGAATAAAAAATTGATATCATTCAGAAGCTTTTCTTCTCCAAATTTCAAGTCTTCAATTTCTAAAGCTAATCTGAGATTTTCCAATTTCAATCTTTCATTTTCTTGAGTCAATAATATAATTTTTTGATTTTCTTTTAAATATTCATTTAATATTTTTTTATATTTTTCACTTATTTCTTTTATTTGTTTTTCATATAATTTAATTTTTTCATTTAATGATTTAACAGATTCAGTTGATTTTTTACCATAAACAGGAAAAATATTGATAATTAGTAAAAATAAAACAATGCTTAAATGCTTCACATTAATCACCTTTTTTATATTTTCTTTGTTTAATAAACTAAATTTTAAACAAAAACAAATAGAATCTTTTGTTCTATTGCGATCATCAGCATAGAAGCTAAAACCTCTCCAGCTAACCGATTTCAATTTTCCTTTCATTTCCACCTCTAAATATATCAAAATCTGATTTTTTGTCAAGAAAAAAACGGGGGGAAATCCCCCGTGTTTTAGCAGTCTTCGCTGTGAAGTTTTTCTAAAATAATTTTTGTTAAAAAGCCGGTTATTTCTTCTCCTTCGATATTTTAAACTCTTCATTTTTAAAATTCAGCTTCAATTTCTTAAAATCATCTCATTTGAAGAGAGATTATAAACATCTAAACAGGACAAAGCTTTTATCCAAGTCGTGTGATTTCAATATTTTCTATACAATTCACACACAATTTTTTTCACAGACTCATATTTACTTTTTTTTATCAGTTATGACAGCGTAAAGAACAATCAATAATATAATAATAAAGATTGGTCCAACACTTTTAAAAATTACCCAACCCATCATACCCCCTCTATTTCTTTGTTTTTTTCGTTGGCCGGTGCAGATAATTTGACGGCTGACTCCCCGATCACCACTTCAGTCTGTTTTAATTCATTTTTGAGTCTGATTTCAAACCGGTCGCCCGATAAATCTTTCACTTTCGAAGAAAACTCATATTCTCTTTTCACCGGCTTTGAGTCATTTAAAAAACTCGCTTCTCAAAAAAGAATCCGGGCTTTTTTTATTAACTTCAACTCTTTTAATTTTTTTAACTCCAAAAAACGGGGGAAATCCCCCGTGTTTTACCAGTCTTGTTTTAAAACTTGATTTCTTCCGCTGCTTTATCCACTTTTTCTTCTTTTTCTTTATTTTCCTCAATTGTTTTTTGGTCAATCTGGAAAACAAAGATATAAGGCTGAACTACTCCTTCATATTCCAATGCAATTTGAAACCGATAGTCTTTATCAGCTATAATCGGAAGAGGCTTTACTGTCCATTGCCTTTGCGAAGACATACCTCCCAATGCACCCGGATAATAATTGTATTGCATTCCAATATATTTTTTAGGATAAAGAGGCGTAAAGAAACTGGATTTTTTCATCACTGAGGAAGGAAGCTGCGACTGTTCCATTTCAGAATATTTCGTATCTCCTTTGACAATGCCGGATGAAAAATTGTCAGGACCTACATAAACACTGTCATCCCAAACAATTTTGATAGTTTTTTCGGTTTTATTTTCAAATTCAAAATAAAACCAAATCCCATCATAAATCCATTTCATTTTGAAAATGGCGTTTTCATACACATACTTGGCTTCATTTTTCCATTCTTTTGAAAAACCCCCTGCTTGAGTCACTTCTGTTTCTCCCGCCTCTTGGTTTACCACCACTATTTTGGACTCTCCAAACTGTTCTTTGAGATTGCTTGGTTCTTCCACTTCTTTGAGCGTGTATCGGATTGAAGTTTTTGTAATAGCCGGAACACAAGCCGATGAGTAAAATACCGAGAGCAGCAGTAAGCAAAATAGAATTGCTTTTTTCATCTTTTCCTCCATAAAATAAAATATGAATTAAAGATAATCACCGCCTATGTCAAAATGAGTCATGGGTATGATTTTTTTTAAAATATACTGAAATGTGTCATTTTTCACGATACTGACCCCTTTGAATTCACTTAGCTGACCCCCGGCAAATTCGGTTGACTGACCCCCTTGATTTTTTTGTATATTC
>MIAO01000144.1 GCA_001829155.1 Spirochaetes bacterium GWB1_36_13
ATCATTTTTGGATCTGAAAAAGATTTCCTTGAATTTCTAGTAATAACTGTATATCTATACTTTGGATTAATTTTATTTTTTTTAAATGTAGATGAAATTAAATCATGTAAGTATAAAATATCTTTTTTTTTCAAAGAGGTAGAGTTTATTAAGCTAATTTCCTCATTTGGAATATCAAATTCTTCAATCAAATTATTCTCCTTTAAATCACATTTAACATGCATTGCACCCAACTCCATATATACGACAAAACTTTCGTATATTCCGGATACACTGGTAAAGTACGACATTTAATTATCCAGCGGACTCCTTACATTTCTAATCGTCTGAGCGCTCACATGAGTATAAATCTCAGTTGTTTCACTCGATTTATGACCCAGTAATTCCTGAATCATCCTCAAATCAGTTCACGCTTCTTTTTTATTTCCAATATTCTCTCCACAATTCAAAAATAAATATATAAAAAAATTTATAATAAGCAAAAAAATATTGACTCAACCCTGAAAGCAGGCTAGGCGGGAAAATTTCAGATAATGTTCCCGCGATATGTGATGCTCCTGAGGCTTAGAAGGGTGCAGTCTGAGGGTCGTGAGCAGAGCGAACCCCCGAAGCAAACCCTGTCCCGTCAGGGCTTGCCGATGGAGTATCATATATCGTGTGTTATGTGAAGGATTTAGTTTTTAATTACTTGCTGTGTAGTCTTAAAGTTTAGTTTCGCAATTTTAGTTAACTCTCCTTCTCCATTTTTTTCTATAATAGATTTTGTAACTTTTATTACCGTTTCATTTGCTCCTTTTGGAATAGTAATTCCATATTTTATTCCCATAGCTTCGATAGATGTTAAAAACCCTTCTCTTGCTAAAATAGATGCAGCTGCTACTGCAATATCTCTTTCAGCTTTGTGAATTTGCAGTAACTCTATTTTTTTCCCATTTTCCATTAATGCCTTATTTATATATTCTTCATTTCCAAATTGGTCTGCAATTGCAGCTGTACAATCATTTTTTATTAATAAGTTTTCGATTGCTCGTGCATGCCCCCATGCTAATAATTCGTTCATATTTTTCATTTTGTCGTATAACTCATTGTATTTTTCTGGATTTATTTTAATAACACTATATTTATCTTCTCCTACAAGTCTCCTGATTTCTGGAGCCATTTCTTTAATTTTGCTATCACTTATTGTTTTACTATCTTTAACGCCCAATGATTTTAATTTCTCGTTTGTTTCTTTATCAACATATACTCCAGCAATTACAATTGCTCCTAAGTAGTCACCTTTTCCAGATTCGTCAGTTCCAATATGTGATTCTTTTGTAAAACTTAGAAATTTTTCTTCTTTTTCTTTATTGATTTGATTAGAGTCTTTTTCTACATTTTGCACTACTAATAAATCTTTTTCTTCACTTTTATATGTTTCATCTTTTTTTGTTTGACAAATATCTTCATCCGTTAACCCCGCTCTTATCAAAATATTGTAGGCATCTCTCATACAAGCTTTTATTTCACCAACTTTATCAAATGCTTCCTCAGGATTTTGAATACAAATTATTCTTCTATCTCCTAATGGGTCAGAATGCATTTCTTTACATCTACTTCCTTCCCAAATTGCTATCATTTTTTCTAGAACATATCCATATCGTCTTTCATCTGTAATATATTTTTTAAATTTTAGTTTTCTCAATGCATTTCCTACATCGGCAATTTCAGGATTTTTCTTGTAATCTTCAATAGTGAAAAAGTCTTTTTCTATCATTATTTTTATTATAAATCCTTCATATACTTTGGCAAACTGTGCAACTAAAAAATTATATTCATCCAATTTTTCACTTACTTTCTTAATAATTTCTACTAACGCTAATCCTGTTGAATATGTCTTCTTATCATTTTCAAACAAGTAATCCTCAAATCCCTCTGGAAAATTTTTAACTCTTTCGTTCATCTTCAATAACATTTCTGAGTTTTCTTTAATTTCTTTCTCAATTTTATTTTTTTCTTTTGCAGAAACATAAAAAAGTGCTCTTTCCATATCATCCAAAGGCTTATAAGCATTTATTATTTCAGCAACTTTATCTATTAAGTCAGAATAAATTCCTTGAACCACTAAATTTCCACTTTTATACAATGTAACAACACAAGAAAAGTCATAATAAGTTATTTTATATATAAATTCCTGATGTTCATGTTTTTCCAACTTCTCAATTTGAAAAGTATTTTCTATTGATTCTTTAATTATTTTTTGAATTTCAGTGTCTTGAATTTTGATTGATGCACTAACAGGAATTCTATTTTCAACTCCATCAGGTTTTATTACTTTTAACTCTAAATTACTACAAAATATATTTTCAAAATCTTGTGTAGCCTTTTCAATTATAATTTTAGAAGAATTCTTACCTTTAAAATATATTATGATTGAAGCAAATTCTTTGGAATGTTCTATATTCAATTTATATCCACAACCGTTATTTATTTCTTTTTCTTCTATCACTTTTGCCCCAATCTGACTTATTTTCTCTTTGACTATCATTATAGAATCTTCTTTTTGTTTTACAAATTCAATGCTTTTCATCGTTCCCCTCTCTTTATAAAACTATTTTTATTTTATAATATTTAGAATATAATTTCTTCGTTTTGAATCTTTCACCTAACATTTGCGACTATAAGACCGAGTAGGGTTTGCCATGAGCAAACCCGTAAGCGAGGCAAGGGAACGAAGTAACCGCAGCGTTCGGCTGAAAGCCGAATGTCGGGCGAAGCCCTGGAGGGCAGCTTGACTGCCCAGAGTGATAGTCGCTGTTGTGTGATGTAACTATTTTCACAGTGCGGCATTTTTCATTGGTTCTCTGTTAAAAAGATTATAAAAATAAAAACATAATACACCGATGAGAAAGGTAAAAAGGAAATTAACGATTGTGATTATTTCTATCTGTCCATTTATAATTTTAGTGAGAGAAAGCAAGATAGTTATTAACATGTGAAAAGCTCCGGATTTCACATATACATTATTGAATGGGATTTTACTTTGTATTTTCAAAAATAATATGGAGAGGAGACCACCAATGGCTCCAACACCAACGATCAGAAAGAGCATAAAAATAATCATTGATTTGATTTTGTCATTTTCAAATTTTATCGATCCAAGTATAATTAGATATAAAAAATTGAATATATATAAAATCATATATGCAATCATTCCGCCTAAAAATCCTTTTTTTAAATTCATGTAAACTCCATGTTTTTATTTGCCGCACATTACGAAAATAGTTATTTCACACAATGTTCTGCGGCGAGATGCGGTACCGAAAAGGGTAGTAGCCGCCACATACAATATTACTAACCTTAAAAATCTAAACCAAAAACTGGTGAAATAAAAGCCACATTTTTGGTATCGAGGGAAATCCGTAATTTTAGGATTTTTGATGATTTTCCCGTCATTGCGCCGCTGTTATATGATGGCGCGCATTCATTTAAAACAACTATTTTAAAACAGAACAATAAAAAGGGTGGTAAAAATCTTCTTCATACCCCAATTTATTTGCAACTCTTCTTGAGCCAATATTATCAAAATTTGTTCCCCAAATTGGATTAAATCCATTTTCAAGACAATACATAATCATTGCTGCTGCTGGATATACTCCTAAACCTTGACCTCTAAAGTTTTGATCCGTTTCAATTCCAACATCAATCATATCATTTGAAATAAATGAAGAAAATGATGTACTAACAACCATTTCGTCTTTTAGAAGGCAATAACCAATTCCTTTGCTTAAGAATTTTTCCATAGTGTCCCATGAAAAACTAGGTATGATTTTACCAGTGATTTTTATATAATTTTTCTCATCAATTCTTTTTAGTTTAAAACCTTTTGGAATCTGGTTAAAAAAGTCTTGTCGGTTGATAAATACAGATTTATTGAACTTGAATCGTACTCGTTCAAAGGCAAGAACATTTTCAGATAAAACTTTTTTTAGCGTTATTATTTTTTCATCTTGATCCAGGTTAGAGTCATTGCAAATCACTGAATAATCTTTTAGGCGATCTCCTAGCAAATTATTTAGTTTTTCATTCCAGGTATCAGGATATGTCACCAAGCGGATTTGTTTGGGTTTAGTATTAGCTTCTTTTAACATTATTTCAATCAGCTGATGATTAAATAAATCGTTGTTTTGATTTCCGCATAAAAGGGAGAATCCTGAAACAAAGTGAGAAATAAATGCCGTGTTAGGATGTTGAATATTGTCAACAAAAATAGAACCATTTTGTATTTGATCGATTACTGCTTGTGCAAACACTTTGTCAAAATTGACATCTTCAACAAGCGGCAAAACAAGATGATATTGGCTAGGTTCAATTTTAATCATAAGAAGATTACTCCATACTAAATATTTTTTTTGCGCGCTTTCATATAATGTTCCGTGTGTTGCCGAAGTTGCCAGCACCACAAACTTTATTTCTAAATTTACAAAATAATCCAAGCAAAACTAAATCTCCCAAATTCTAACAAGATGCTGGCAATTTGGGTGAGCGCAGCGAACCGGCAACACACTGTTATCTGATGTGCCGTGCTAAATACCAATCAGTACGCCATGGATGGCGTTTATTTATTTTTGTTTTGGTTTTCTAAATATTCTAAATATTTAATTATTTTTTTATATTCGATTAGTTGCATATATTCTTCCATGTAGTGATAATCTGGATTTTCATTCTCATTAATAGGTAATATTATACTCTCTTTTTCCAATCTTGTAGAACTTCTTTTATAGCCAAAATTGTATTTACCCCTTACTTTATCAGCAACAGTAGTTATAAAAGTTCCACTATATCTATTAATATTTGGACTGTATCCTAAGGTCATATCCGAAGTTGCAATAAAATCCTCAGCTTTATAAACTGAGTATCCCATA
This sequence comes from Spirochaetes bacterium GWB1_36_13, assembly GCA_001829155.1. GTDB lineage: Bacteria > Spirochaetota > GWB1-36-13 > GWB1-36-13 > GWB1-36-13 > GWB1-36-13. The sequence goes on from MIAO01000144.1 coordinate 4,905, forward strand.
GAACCTTCTCCATTTCTTATAAATGCAATACAATTACCTTTCTGAATTAACTTATTATCTTTATTTACTTGGCACAAAACCCCATTATTTTGATTAGTTGCACCTAAATAATTAATTCCTTTTTTAGATTTGTTTAAATGATTCAAACCTTTAGATTTACCTGGTACTAACCTTTCAAAGAGTTTACCTATTTTAAATTCTTTCCATTCTTTTTGTGATAAAAATTTCAGATTATTTGAATAATTAATACCTTCTATTTTAGACAATATATACTTCTTGTATTTTTCAATCAGAAGTTGCTCCTTATCTTGCATAAAAGATTCCATAAATTCATAGTCGGGTTTACCATTTAGATTTACAGGTAAAAGTATTTTTTCTTTTTTGATTCGATTATCGTTGATTTCACGGTTATAGCTATATTTTTCATCTAAACGCGAAACTATATTCGCAATAAATAGATAAATATATTTATTAAAATTAGGATTTTCCAATTTAGTAACATGATCACTAGCAATAAACCTATAAGGTTGGTAAAAACAAGCTCCGACACTTCCACTATTCGCAATAGATAAACAATTAGAAAAAATTCTCACATCAGATGTATTGCTTATAAAGTTATCAACTCCATTATTCAAGGCAGTTGAAGAAATATAAGGCATTTTTCCTAAAAAATGGTCATTAGTTTTAAGTCGCTTCCCTCTTTGGATATTAGGAAAAACCTCATTAATGAAAAATTCTTGCCATTTTAAACCGTTCAATCTGTTTTTCATAATTATTCGTCCAACCCAAACAAATAACCTTTGCCATGAGTTACCATATTAAACTCAAAAGTCAGGTAATCCGCCATAGTGTTTTCAAAATCCTCATCACATGGGATTTCATCATTAAAATAATAAAAAGAATGCAACCATTCATCTTCTGGCTCTATAATTGTTTTAACCATAAACCTACTTTCAGCAGGTGCATCATGTCTCCAACAAGATATTAAGCGAGCTTTTTTTTCTTTTGCTCTTTCTGTTTCTATAAGACCAATATGTTTATTAACAACAAATCCATCATCTTCAAAATTAATAAATTTACAATACTTTTCTTTTGGGTGGGGCTTGTGTGCTGTAAAAATAGCTATACATGTATTTGTACCTATCCCATAAAAAGTATTTTTATTAAGAGTTATAACACCTTCTAATGAGTGTTTTTCTAATATATTTTTTTTCACAAGTTTATCTTCATTGGTTTTCCCAACCATAGTTGATTGAGGAACAATCACTGCACATTTTGCGCCATCTGATAAAGAATCTAATAAATGCTTGACAAAAGATATTTCAGTCAAATGCGCATTTTCTTTTACTTTTCCTTGAGAATAAGGAGGATTCATTAAACCAATTGTAAACTTATTTTTTTTAAATTCTTCAGCAGACCTATTTAAAAAATCATCACAAACAAGGTTACTTTTTCCATCTCCTCTTAAAATCATATTTGTAGTAGCAATTGAAAACATATCTTCTCTTACTTCTATACCAAATATTTGATCTTTTTTTATTTTATTTCTGTCTTTTGGTTCGGCTTTTTTTAACATATAGTGCATAGCTGCAATTAAAAAACTTCCTGTTCCACAACATGGGTCAAAAACAATATCAGAAGGTTGAATATCCAATAATTCACAAAACAATTCAGTAATATGTTTTGGAGTAAGTACCACACCTAAAGTTTGACCATCGCCACCACTATACCTAATAAATTCACCATAAAATCGACCTAAAACATCTTCTGGAGTATTTGCAATGACAGATTTTAAAATGTTATTTTTTAAGTATTCTGTAAAATATTTTAAAGGAGTCTTTTCTAATCGAGTATCTATGCGATTTAACAAAGTCCTGTCTTTTATTGTGGTGAATTGATTTAAAATTTTATCTTTTTTTGTTTCAGGTTGAACTTCTACCCTAGTCATATATGTGGAAAGTGCGTCAAATATTTTTTGCCCGTCTGTTTTTAAAGAATCACCAATCAAGGAATCAATAGTAAATGAATTATCTTGTAACGCTAATAAAATAGCGGAAACAATAAGAGGTTTTTCTGAATCACCTAATTGGCCATAATTTCTGAGATATTCATTAAGTTCTTTAGATTTGCTTAGAATATCTTCCAGTTCAAGAGCTTCAGCAGGTGTTTCTTTTAAAACTTGTTCTTTGTAATATTTTTCTATGTTTTCTTCAGAAAAATTTTCAAAGTTTTCAACATTTTGAAGAATCTTATACCCATTTTCATCAACATAAATAGGTTTAATTTTATGGTGTTTTTCATTTCCAGAACAACCAAAAGCAAATATTTTTTTAAAATTAGTTTTTGTAAAAATTTCTTGTGCATAATGGAGAGCTCCATTTTCAGCATAATCAGAAATAGATTTATTATCCATTAATAATGTAAAGCCATCATCATTATCATAAATAGCTTGTTTATTTAAATCAGCTTTATCCTCAATAACAATAATAAAATCTTTTGATTTACCAACAAATTCAGGAAATCCACTTTTACCAGTTCCTTTTTTTGAAGCTGTTTTAAGGGCATCTTGTATTTCTTTTATATCGCTCCCATTTGGTGTAAATTTTATTTTTGCATTATTTAATAAATTTCCTATAAAAAAATCAGTCTTTCTTTCATTCGCCATCTTATTCCCCAATTCCATAGTTTATGAATAATTAGTAAGTCATTAAAATTTATAGTTTTTCTTCCCAAAAGTCATCTTTTATCTTTCTTAGCCTGCACGGATGCAGGCTCTTAATATACAAAACTCTGGCACGGCATTTCAGATAACGTTCCGTGTGTTGCCGAAGTTGCCAGCCTAACATATAACACACTTTTAAATTTATTCAACAAATCACCCCAAAACCAACACCTGAAATATCAATATTGCTGGCAATTTGGGAGAGGGCGGCTCGCCCGCCCGAACCGGCAACACACTGTTATACGAAGTTTTTAGCCTAAAAATAAAAAAACATAATTAGGAATAATAATTATTTTAATTTATATTCTAAAATATTTTGTTGTTTCCCGAACATAAAATCATTTAAATATTTGTAATAAAAAGAATATAATGGAGGCATATCATTAGTTTTCCATTCAACCTCAATATATGGTGTATCATCAGGAAGTATTCTAGGTAAATAATTTGAAATGTGAATAAACCCCTTGCCTTGAAAACCTTTATCAACTAAAGAAGCACCAAAAGGTATAAAGTGACTATATTCATAAATATTCAAGGTTATATTTGACTTCTGATTTAATGATTCATACCATTTTTTAATACTATCAATAGATAATGATTTTTCTTTTAAATTTAATTTTCCTACTTTAACCCCAAAAAATTCTTCTATTTGTTTTGATATTTCATCTTTGGCATAATAAATATTTATTTTAATTTTTCTATGTTCATTAATATCAATTTGATTCAATATACTTGGTAAAGAAGGATGATAGATTCCAATAAATTCTAATTCTGCACTATGTTTTACTCGTTCAAGAAATTTTTCATCTAAATTCTTTTTTTTGGGGTAATCATTTGAATAAATATTAGTAAAATATTTTGTTAAAATCTTCGTATTTTTACCATAATCTTTATTTTTATTACTTAAAATGATATTATAAACATTGTGTTCAAAACTATGTTTATCAATAACGGTATCTTCATCTATTAAAGTAAAAGACCAATCATCATTAATTTTAATTTTTCCACCTAAAGAGTCATTTTTTTTTCTTAAAAATTTATTATAGAAAGTTTTACTAACAATAATACCACCATCATCAGCACCTGTAAGTATTCTTGCTGCATCATTTATTGTATTACCTATAATATTATTTTTTCGATTAATATCTTTAAGAACATTTACATCACCTACGTGAATTGCACACCTTATATCACAATCATTACTAATTGTCCAATCTATTATGCCAACAACTAATTCAAAAGATTTTAAATATGAAGAAGTCTTTATATTCTCAATACCAGCAATAATCCCATCTCCCGTAGGAATTAAAATACAATCATTGTCAAGTATTTCATCATATAATAAATGATGAATCTCTTTCTGAAATCTTTTAAATAAATCAATTTGTATTGGTTCATTATTTTTTGAATAACCAACTAAATCTAGATAAACAATTATATAAGATTTTGGCATGATTTTCTCCAAGATAATTAATGTGTTATATTACAATTCTTACATTTACTATTATACCTCATCATATCCTGTGGATTAACAATAAATTGGTTTCTTGACGATCTTGCTTTATAAGCATCATCAATCCAATCTCCTAATTGTTGAGGCGAATTTGGATATATATAATATCTTGCATAACAATCATTTAATTCTTTATTCCAATTTGATTCAAATCGAGGGGGTAAATATGCGCTATTTCCTTGGTTAGGTAATATTATCCCAATTAAACCATTGGGTATATAATTTATACCTTGTCTTAATGAACTTTTAATCTCCCAATCAACATATCTTCGACTATGTGTACAACTTCCAATTAAGACAATAGTAACAGTAGTATCTTGTAAATAATCATTTCTTATTTTATTCATAACATAATCAGTATTACTGCTATCAATAAAATCATCATTATCATTAGCACCTAATACAAAAGGTGTAAAAACGTTTTCTTGATTTGCAAAATAATCAATAAAACTATCAACTTCAACATTATCTCCTTTATAAAAAGAAATGAATACCTTTCTTTTAATACCATTATATGACATTTTATTCCTCCAATTTTATTTTACATGGCTAAAAATTTTGTATAACTCAATATATACGAACTTCGCATATTACTCTTAATTCAATGGAATATGCGAAGTTCGTATATCCCTGTTTAATGGGTGTTTTTTAAGAACTTTTATCTGTTTATTATAAATCATCTATGGGGCTTCTTATATTTTTTAGTATTTTTGTGCTGACATGGGTATAAATCTCAGTTGTTTTGCTGGATTCATGACCCAATAGTTCCTGTATTATTCTTAAATCAGTTCCGTTTTCCAGTAAATGCGTGGCAAAGCTATGTCTGAGGGAATGAATTCCTGCTTCTTTCTTTAAGCCGGATTCTTTTATAGCATTTTCAAAAACTTTCTGTAATGAACGGGATGTAATTTTCTTTTCATTCCTCTGACCTTCAAAAAGCCAGAATTTAGGGTGATACGCATGAAGGTATTCGTTTATATCTCTTGATACTTTATCAGACAAAAGAGTAGTTCTGTCCTTCTTCCCTTTTGCCCCTTTTATGATAAGGATTTTTCTCTCAAAATCTATATCCTGTATTCTTAAACTCACTGTTTCACTCACACGCAGACCCGCTGAATAAGTGATGGAAAGCATGAGTTTATGCTTGAGATTTTTAACGGAATCAATCAGCCTTTTGACCTCTTCTTTACTCAGTACGACAGGTAGTTTTTTTTCTTTTTTAGCCCGTTTGATCTGATAAATAAAATTCTTGCCGAGAATACTGCCATAATAAAACCTCAGAGCATTCATGGCACAGTTAAGAGTTGAAGCCGTTGCTTCTTTTTTATCGGCTAGGTAATCCAGATAATTTTTAATATCTGTTTGATTAATAAAATCGGGGGTTTTACCTGTAAAGGTCAATAGTTCTTTGTTATAAAATGTATATGATTTACTTGTTCTTAAACTATAGCCACGGATACGGGTTTCTTGAGCAATGGAATCTTTTAGTGGGACTAATTCGGATCCGAAAGAGACTTTAAAATGTTTTTCAAGGTAGTCTCTATTAGAGAGATTATCAGGAATAATCCATATTTTTTTGTCAGAAACCCATTTTCTGCCGGATATTTTACGGATGAGTTCAATCAAAGAGGGATTGTATTCAATACTAACTTCAAGCATTCCGTTATTCTTTTTTATTTCCAATATTCTCTCCACATTTCCAAATTAAAAATATAACCAAAATCGATAGAGCAATCAAAAAAATATTGAGTTCAGGTTTTTCTTGTTAGATTTTTCCCATAGGATCAAAGCTTAAGTCTTAAAGGACAAGACAGGATTTATTTAGTCGACCCTGAAAAACTCATTTTTCAAGTTCAAAAAGCTCAAAGATTTTTTGCCCACAAACCCCCATCCCCTTATCTCCCAGAGGAAGACAAGGGGAGTTTTAGGAATTACAGTATTGTTTTTCAATAATAATTTATTTACATTACCTAACGGTAAAAAAGGAAATTAATTTCAAAATTCCTTCTATTCAGGTTTCTCATTTTATTTTCATTTTAGCATTCATCTGCCCCTCCGTTCGGCGTCCTGCCGAAAGTCGGGAAATCTTTTTTCTGTTTGGAATTCTCGTATGCAAATTCTCCTAATTTGCATTAAAACCATTTATTATCAAGAATTATTTTAAGACTTTTATCTCTTTAACCCTGCACGAGGCAGGGTTTCCTCCGTCCGACTTGATTTCACGGATGAAATCACGGAGGACTCCCCCTTGTCCTTAAAGATTTAAGGATAAGGGGTTAGGGGTTTGGATTTGAAACCCGCTGGAATAGTCTTAAAATAAGCTGATTCGAGTCCAATCAGAATAAATCTTCAAGACAGTTCAAAAAAGAATGTGCTGAAAAAACCTCGATTTTTACCAGATTATTGACAAAAGAATAAAAAAACTTGCAAAATTTTTGACTCTTTTTTATAAATTTTTCTTTACTGTAAAAGATTTCTTGACTTTTTCAGGGTCGACTATTTAAATAACTGGTTGAAAGTGTCTTTTGAAAACTGGTGGTTGATAATCTCGGTTTCTTCTGCCGGATCTTCCGGTTCCTGAGTGAAAAAATAATGAAAACTGATAAACTCTTCCTCTTTCTGAAATCCGAATTTCTGGTAGAGTTTTTGAGCGTTTGAATTCTCCAGTGCGGTGGAAAGGGTGAGGCCTTTTGCATTTTGATTCCGGGCAAATTCCTTCGCGCGGGTTAAGAGGGCAAAGGCGATTCCTTCTTTTCGAAACGGTTCATCGACAAAAAGGTCGTTTAAAATCAGAAGCGGTTTCATCGATACGGAGGAAAAAGTGGGGTAGAGCTGGGTAAACCCGAAGACTATTTTAGGATCATTAAAATCATGCGCAAAAAACAAATAAGACTCTTGATTTTGAAACCTCTCCATCAAAAAGGCTCCGGCTCCTGAGAGAAAACTTTTTTGCCCGTAAAAAATCCTGTATTGGTCAAAAAGCGGAGCAATCAGAGAAATATCTGTCAATTCAGCTTCTTTAATCTTAAATTGAAAATTTTTCATCGTTTACCCCTGTTCTTTGATCCGTTTTATTTCATCTCTGATTTTGGCGGCGTCTTCAAAATTGAGGTCTTTGGCGGCTTCAAACATTTTTTCTTCCAGATTTTTCAAATAGGCTGCTTTTTCAGAAGGAAGTTTTAAGTTGAATTTTTTCCTGTATTCCATAATGGAGAAGTTTTTGTTTTCTTCCTGAGAAAGAGTGAGTTTTCGTTCCAGAATATTTTTGATTTCTTTTTGAATCGTTTCGGGGGTGATTCCATGCTGTTCATTGTAGGCAATCTGGGATTTTCTACGGTCTTCAGTGAGGGTGATGGCTTCTTTCATGGAGTCGGAAATCCGGTCGCAGTACATGATGACCCTGCCGTGGACATTTCTTGCAGCCCTTCCGATGATTTGCACCAGTGAAGTGGTGGATCTTAAAAACCCCACTTTGTCGGCATCCAGAATCGCTACCAGAGAAACTTCAGGAAGGTCGAGCCCTTCTCTTAAAAGGTTGATCCCCACTAAAACATCAAACTCTCCCTGACGAAGCCCCATGAGAAGCTCCACTCTTTCCACCGTTTCCACTTCCGAGTGAAGCCAGCGGACTTTTACCCCGTTTTCGGAAAGAAACCCTGAAAGCTCTTCCGCCATTTTTTTAGTCAGCGTGGTGACCAGTACTCTTTCATGATTTAAAACGGTTTTTCTGATCTCTTCCATCAAGTCATCAATCTGACCTTCGGATGGTTTAATGATAATTTCAGGGTCCAAAAGCCCGGTGGGGCGGATAATCTGGCGGACGATCTGGGTCGATTTCTCCATTTCAAACTTGGAAGGCGTGGCTGAAACAAAAATCATTTGGGGGATAACACTTAAAAATTCGTTAAAATTCAAGGGGCGGTTGTCTAAGGCTGAGGGGAGGCGGAATCCGTAATCCACTAAAGCCTGTTTTCTGGCGTGATCGCCGTTGTACATTCCGCCGATTTGAGGCACGGTGATATGCGATTCATCGATGAAACAGAGAAAATCATCGGGAAAATAGTCGATCAGGGTGTAGGGGCGGTCTCCGGGGTTTCTGCCCGATAAATAACCCGAATAGTTTTCTATTCCCTTGCAGTAGCCCATTTCCTGTAAAATTTCCATATCATAAACAGTTCTGGAATGAATCCGGTGGGCTTCAAACTCTTTTCCAATGCTTTTTAAATACGCCACTCTCTCATTCATTTCCTGAAAAACCGCTTTGACTGTGTTTTCTATTTTTTCTCTCTTGGTCACAAAGTGTTTGGCAGGGTAGATCAGGGTGTGTTCTATATCTTCAAGTTTTTTGCCTGTCAGGGCATCCAGTCTTTTTATCCCTTCTATCTCATCTCCGAAAAGCTCGATCCGGATCAGGTTTTTGGAATAGGAAAGATGAACATCGATATTATCTCCCCTCACACGGAATGAACCGGAGCCAAAATCAGTTTCCTTTCTTTCATATTGAATCTCAACCAGTTTTTTAATCAGTTCTTTCCGGTTGATTACCATTCCTTTTTTGATATAAAGGGTCAGATCCCGGTAGTCATCGGGAGAGCCCAGTCCGAAGATGGAAGAAACTGTGGCGACTACAATAATATCTTTCCCGCCCAATAAAGCCGCAGTGGCGGAAAGACGGAGTCTTTCAATCTCTTCATTGATGGAGGCGTCTTTTTCTATATAAAGGTCTTTGGCCGCTACATAAGCTTCCGGCTGATAATAATCATAATAACTCACAAAATATTCTACCGAGTTTTCAGGAAAAAACTCTTTAAACTCGCGGTAAAGCTGGGCGGCAAGCGTTTTATTGTGGGATAGAATGAGGGTGGGTTTCTGCACTTTTTCAATGACATTGGCCATGGTAAAAGTTTTTCCGCTTCCAGTGATCCCCAAAAGAGTCTGATAAGGATAGTTTTTATTGACCCCTTCGGTCAATTGATCAATGGCCTGTTCTTGATCCCCTTTGGGGTGGTAGGCGCGGTTGAGTTGAAAAAGCATGAATGCCTCTTTAATTTATTATTTTCACTCACAAAATAAATCAGTTAAAAATTGTTTTATTTGGTCAAAGCAAGTGTGATTAAAATCCCAATATTTTTTTTGTGCAGCTTCGCCAAGACTTTTAACAATAGGAGCGCGTGTCGCTAAATAGGCTTGTACTTTTGATTTTTGAATATTAAAAACTGATTTTTCATTTTCTGATAGAATAGATTCAAAACAGATATGAAAATGATCGATGCAAGATTTTACAGGATTATTTTCAATTGATTGTAAGCAAAGGGTTTCAAGCATTCCCTCATTCTGATTATCGGGCATAATAAATATTCCAACTGAGATATTATCATTTTTTATAATAGTATTAATTGATTTAGGGACAGGGAGTTTATGATCTTTTAAAATTTTAGATATACTGTCAAAAGCAGATTGAGCAGGGTTTTTTTCTGCATCTCTAATAAAACCTATATGAGTGATGTTTTTGAAATTTTCCATACTGTAAATAAGAGGAAAATCTGATTTAAATTTCTCCTTTCCACCAATATCAACAATTTGGATTTTTTCTAAATTTAAATATTTAAAAAAAGCTCCAAAAAAATTCTTTTCATCATTTCCTTCAACAGCCAGTATTTTTTTTTCTTTTAGGGAAAACTTTTCTCCCATCATCTTACCTCAAATTCTTTTTCAATTCCAGCTATAATTGATTTTGTAGTCAATTTATAGGCATAATGGGTGTTTTCTCTTTTATCAATCCGATATAATCGAATATCATCTCCTTCCGGCTCTTCTTCCATATAACTTTTAGAAAATGCTTCAATGCATTCATAAGAATGGGTTGTTGTAATGATTTGAACATTAAATTCTTTTGTTGCTAATAATAACGCTTTCCAAAGTATCGATAAAGATGTGTAATGAAGACCATTTTCAATTTCATCAATTAGAATAATTCCATTTTCCATGTTTTGAATAGCAATCAAAATAGATAGAATCCTTCGCATTCCGTCTCCCATAATATTTAAAGGGAGTAATTTATTTTGACCGATATCAACATAAAGTGTTGAACCTACCATACGAATATCCAAAAGATTTAATTCTATTTGTTTTAAAATTTTGATAATAGGATTCATCTTTTTTTGAACAATTAAATTTTCCATACTTTTTACATCAGTTTGAAGTATGGTTTTTGGATTTAAAAAAGAACATTTTAATTCTTCTTTATACTTTCCATCTACTCTAATTTTACCTTCTTTAATACTGATTTGACTGTTAAAATTTTTATTCTGGTAATTTTTAAATTCTAAACGGATTCCTTCAATGAGACGAACAAAATCAGTCGATGATGAGACAGTTTCATTATTGCTAATTTCTGTTTGCTTTATTTTTTCAGAAGTTTTTGGATTATAATCTACAAATATTGGATTTATTGAGAGGCTTCTTTTTCTATTATCTATTTGCCCATTTATTTTTACAGGAAAGGTAAAATCCATGTTGTGGAACATAAAATTAAAATCTTTATCTTCACTCAATATGAGATCTCTAAAATTATGAATATTAACCGGCAATTGAGGATTTGACATTCCTGAAAGCAGAAAGATAGATTCTAAGATAGTCGTTTTTCCGCAATTATTTCTTCCAACTAATACATTGATTCTTTTTAAATCTTCTATTTCAATTTTTTTAATACCTCTAAAATTATCAATATTTATTGAAATATATTTCATTTGTCTGCTCCTAAAGAAATTGAATCAAAAAATATATACACATAACTGAATTTAAATTACAAATATTTTCAACCCGAAATTGTCATTGTCCGGCTTGACCGGACAATCCAGTAAATTGATTATCTTTCTTAATAGATTCCCGCCTTCGCGGGAATGACAGAAAAGGGTCAATTTTTTGCAATTTAAAATCATTTCAATATATAAAGAAAAGAGATAAAATCTATTTATTTAATTTTAATTCAGCGAAAGTTTTTTTTGGATTTTTTCGATTTCATCCGTTATTTTTTGAGTTTCCTCATAATTTTCATAGAAAATGGAGATAAACTTGTCAACATAAAGAAAAACGGCTCTTTCAGCTGTTTTTCCCTTGATGGGAAGGAGTTCCATAATAATTTCCACATCCAGAGGGTTGAAATAATTTTTCATGTCGTTCAAAAGCTTCATGAGTTTCCCCCGGTTGACCGGGATTTTAATTTTTTTGGACCGCGAAGACATATCTTTACGGATATTGATGAGCATCTTTTTCAGCATGTAGATTTTTTCTTTCAGTGAAAGATTTAAAACCACGGTCTCAATTTTTTCACGGTAGAGAGCCAGATAGTGATCGATGATTTTATTGAGAGTAAAATATTCGTTATCAGGCAGACTTTTAAGGTAGTCGGCATCGTTTTTTAAAGTGATTTCCCCCGCATAGATCAAATCGCACCGGGACTGGCGGATATAAAGCATAAACTCTTCCCGATCCTGAAACCCGACAGGGGGAAAGGTGGCGGTGATTAAGTTGTCGTCCAGCATAAAAACAGAAACCACAAAATTGACCGCAATAAAATTGATTGAAGGGTTGATTTTGTTTTCTTTATTGATGATTTCCCAGTAAATGACCGCATTTCCGGAAAGCTGAGAAGTATTGCCTATTTCTAAATTAAATTTTACCTGCATTTCATTGACCGTTTATTTTTTTTAATCATTAAAAATTAATCATTTTTCAGGCAATAAAAAAATGCTCTCTCAAAGTTTTTTGGCATCAAAAACAGTTATCAAAAACTTAATTCATTCGATAAATTTGAATAGAAAAGAATAGAGAAAACGGAGCAGGATATGAAAAGACTTTTATTGAGTTTAACGATCTTAATTTTTTCCATACAAAGCGGATACAGTTATTATTTTAAGTTTCAGGATCAAAAAGGGGATTTGTACCGGATCTCAGCTTCTTCGATTCAGGAAGCTTATATCGACAACCGGAAAATAGCTGTTTATGACCAGGGCTATAAGGCTTTGCTCCGTGTTGAGGAAGTAGGGGGAGATTTTTCAAAAATCAACGGAGAATACTACTATATGGCTAAACCTTACGGTTCGAAAGGCAGCTATGAAGTTTTGGACAACAGGGTTTATAAAAGCAGTTTTAAACGCTTTAACAACGGAAAAATGGATATCAGTTCTGATTTTTTTTATCCCGTGATTCGAAATCTTCCCGTCTTTTTAGATAAAGATATTCAAATCGGTGAAAGCTGGCAGGGCGAGGGTTCTGAGTCTCAGGATTTTACGCGCATCGGAATCCCGAAGCCGTTTATTGTCCCTTTTGATGTGAGTTATAAATATGAAAGGGATGAGACGAAAAACGGCAAAGATTATGCAGTGATTAGTGTTTTTTATTATATCAATTTCCGGTTTGGAAAAAAAATTGATGTGATTCCTTCTGCGCAAAACAATTATGGAAGAGCTTCCTATCCGATCCGCGCGGTGGGATTTTTTAAAGGGGATCTTCTTTGGGACAAGGAAGCGAATCAAATCGGGTTTTACGGCGGAAAATACAATTTTATCTATATCATGTCCAATGGAGAAGTCCGCGAGTGGAAAGGAGAGGATCAGGGAGAAATTACGATTGTCCGTGAAAATCAAGAAGAAGAAAAAAAGATGGAAGAAGAGGCGGTGAAGGAAATTGGAACATTGGGCGAAGTCCAGAAAGCCGATCAGGGAATCAAGCTTATTTTTTCAGATATTCTTTTTGATTTTAATAAAGTGAATTTAAAATCAGAAATTATTCCAACCTTGGATAAAATTATTGAAATTCTTAAAAAATACCCGAAATACGAAGTCAGGGTAGAGGGGCACTCAGACGACAGGGGCGCGGAAGAGTATAAACAGGCAATTGCTTTAGGAAGATCAAAAGTAGTGGCAAACTATCTGGTTTCGAAAGGAATCGATCCAAACCGGGTCTCTTATTCAGGTTTCAGTGATAAAAAACCTCTGGTTCCGAATACAAGCGAAGAAAACAGAAGTAAAAACAGAAGGGTAGAGATTTATATTATTACGAAATAAAGAGGTTTTGAAGTTTTTAAAGCCTTTCCCGGTTTAAAAACCGGGGAAGGTTTTTTTATTGAGTTTTTTTAATTTCCCAATTTTTTGAAATCTTTTTGGAACTCGTCGCTGGCAGCTTTTAAGTTAGCGGAAGCTTCCTTGATTTTACCCGAAGCGGTAGTCATATTTTCTTTGTATTTGTCAAATTCCGGAAGATCGCTTTCATCCAGTTTGGATTCAATGGATTTTGCGATTTCTTTAGACTCTTCATAGAGAGCTTTTGCTTCATCCTGAATTTTCTGAACCGGTCTGATTTTTTTCATCAATTCTACTTTTAAAGTCGCTTCATCGCCTACATTTTTATTTTTCTCAGTGTCAGCTTTGACTTGTTTTAAATTCCACTGAATGGCATCTTTGATGTCTTTTTCAAGCTGAGTGATTCCTTCAGAAACTTCTTTGTCCAGGGAAGCAATCGTTTGTTTTCTTTGTTTTCCCAGATCAGCATCTTTTTTAGTCCCTTCTCCGCCGCATGAAACAGTGAAAAAAGCTAAAACCAAAAGACTGAATAAAATTTTTTTCATTTTATACTCCTTATAAAAATTACTAAGAATAAAATAATCATTCTGGATTCAGAAACAAAAAAAAATTAAAATTTTATAATCAGAATCGTAAAATCATCAAACAATTCTTTTTTTTCCTGAATAAAGGTTTTTTGAATCAAAGCCACTAATTCTTTTGAACTTAAATGATGGTGTTCAATAATAATCTGCTTTAAAAGCTCTTCGCCTTCCTCTTCCATATTGTTGACTAAAGCTTCTGTCACCCCGTCTGTAAAAAGAAGAAGAATATCGTTTGTTTCGTAGGCGCAGATCGCTTCCTCCATATCGTTCTCAGGAATAATCCCGATTGGTTTTCCGTGAGTTTTCAATGTCAGGATCTTGTTTTCTGCGTGTTTGAATAAAAGCTGGTTGTTATGCCCTGCAAAAGAGTAACGGAATGTCCGTTCTTTTTTATTGATTAAAAAGTAGGCGATGGTAATAAACATACCGTCCTGAGTCTCATAAAAAAGAGTCTCGTTGAGTTCTTTCAATACATTTTTGGGGTAATGGTAAAACCGGATTTTTTCTTTTAAGGATGTACTGGCGGTTGCCATGAAAAATGCCGCAGGAAGACCTTTTCCGGAGACATCTCCGATATAAGCGGCCAGTTCATTCTGATTGATTTTCTGAAATCCGAAAAAATCTCCGCTGACATTTCTGGCAGGAAGATTGAGCCCGTATATATCGAAATCTTTGTCGATTGAAAAATTCTGGAGAAGCATTTTATGCTGGAGTAAAGCCGCATTTTCAAGCTCATTATTGATCAGGCTCTGATTGATTTTTTCCTGATTTAGAAGGTATTGATTATAAATATTTCCTAAGGATACAGCGATAGAGCGGATCAAGGAGAAATCAAAATCATCAAATCCCTCATTCTCATCTTCTTTTATTTTTTCCGATACATTGACAAACCCGATGACTTCGTCATTGTTCATAATGGGAAGAGAGATAAAAGACTCTGTCGAGTATTTTTCCTGAATATGTTCAATGGCGAAATTAGATTGTTTTTTATTGAGCACATAAATCGGTTTTTTATAGACATCTACCATTTTCATAATGCGGGTTTTTTCAAGGTAAACAATTTCTCCTTCTTTCAGGGTTTTTTCTTCAAACCCTAAAGCGCTCATCAGCTCAAAAACATTTTTGGATTTTTCCCTTTTTACAAAAATAGATACACGGGAGCATAAAACAGTATCCCGGATCAGAATGGCCGCTTTTTTAAAGACATCTTTTAAAACTATCTGATCGGAAGACATGGAAAAAGTATTTAAAAGAGAATAAAGAGCATTCAGCTCATCCACCCGTTTATTGGTGATTTTATTGTTTTTTAAAACATTGTCATAAAGAACCCTGTTGTAAATAGCGAGAGAAGATAAATCTGTAATATAGGAAAGAACCTTAAGATCGTAATCGTTAAACCCATCGGGTGAGAAAGCGTTGATCACTTCCAAAACCCCGATTGTGTCCCCTTTCACTGCCAGAGGAAACGCGATCAGGTTTTTAGTCTGAAAACTGGTATGTTCGTCTATTCCGGCATAAAATCTTGTGTCATTAGAGACATCGTTGACAATGACGGGCTGTTTATTTTTAAAGACATGCCCGGCAATTCCCTTGTCGGAGGGAAATGAATACTGTTTGATCAGTTCTTTCTTTTCACCTGTTACAGAGTAAAAAGTCAGGTTTTTTTTATTTTCATCGACTAAAAGAACAGAGGCAGCCTCTGCTTTGATAATTTCAGTTGTTGTCTGCATGATAGAATCCAATAACTCAGGAAGTTCGTAGGATGAGTTGATTTTCCGGCTGATGTAAATCGCTTTGTCTAAAATGGATTCTTCGTATTGACTCATAGTTTAATCTTCAAACCTTCCTTTGCTATGATTAAATTTACCTTATAATCGAGGGATTTGACAAAATTTTCTAAATATTTTTTCATTTTCAGAACATCTTTGTCTTTTTTTTCAGGCGCATGGTGAAACAATACTAAATTTCTAACGGGCGCATGCTTTGTATTTTCAATTAAAAACTCGATCGGACCATGACCCCATCCCTGTTTCCCGTCATAATATTCTTTTTCTGTGCAAAAAGCATCATAGATTAATATATTCGAATCTCGAATAAAATCAACTATTTCTTGATTTCTTCGTGAAACTTCTTTTGACGCTTCTAAAACTTCTTCACCGCCTATTTTTAAATCGTTCATTATCATTGGATTGTCTTCTAGTACCACATTTCTGTAAATTTCATGATCATAAACGGTTGTGATGATTTTTCCTTCACAGAAAATTTTATATCCGTAGGTTTTGACAGGGTGGTTTAAAACTTTTGGAATAATCTGGTAACTGCCTATCGTAAAAGGTTTTTCTTCTATATCGTTAAAAAAAATTTTTGCCTTTAAATCCGATATTTTCACAGGATAATAAGGATAGTTCATCTGTCCTGCCAAAATATTTTCAATCGTATCCTTATCCCTTGCAGGACCATAGACATATATTTCAAAATCTTTCAAGTAAAGCGGAGTGAAAAATGGAAGTCCCTGAATATGATCCCAGTGGGTATGGGTCAGGATAAGCGAGCATTTTTTCATTCCTGTCGCAAGGTAAGCGCTGACAATATGGTTTCCCAGATTTTTAATCCCTGTGCCGGCGTCAATAATTAAAAGTTCATTTTTATCATTCATGATTTCAATACAGGAGGTGTTGCCGCCGATTTTAACCGTGTCTTCTCCGGGAACAGGAATAGAGCCCCGGACCCCCCAAAATTTAACTGTGAGCATTTTAAATTCCTATGTGTGGTTTGTAATCATTTTCAATATCTTGATTTTCCTGTACCAGAGTGTTGTAGATTAAAACAGGATTTTTGCTGGGGATAAAACCGTTGATTCTCATCAATTCGGATAAGAGAACCTCGTTGAAAGTTTCAAACAGTTCAAAAATAACCGAATGAGAAGCATTGACACCCTTAAAAATATAGCGCTGAGAATTGGGCAGAAGCTTATTCATAATAAAAGAATGGTGAGTGGGAAAAAGAACATCATGGCTGGAGCCGATGATAAAACAAGGGATGGAGATATCAGAAAGGTAGCGCTCGCTGTCAAAATTTTTCAATCCTTTGATGGTGCCGGTCAAGGCTGAAATTGTATTTTTCAGCTGGTTTGATTTTTTTAATTCTTCCAGCATTTGAGGAAAGTTTTGAATAAAATTATCAGAAAAAATTAATGCAACCAGACTGTTGAAATAAAGCTGAAGTTTTTCTTCATCCGGAACAGACGGGAAAGAAAGAAAATGTTCATAAAAATCAAAAAGTATTTTTATTTTTCCAGTGATTTTATATCCTGTGTTAATCAATATCAAAGCTTTGATAATATCTTGATGAGATTTTGCGAATTCCTGGGCAATCATGCCTCCCGCAGAGATCCCTATAAGATAAAAATCTTTAATCCCAATCTGGTCAATCACTGATTTTAGAGTATAGACATGAAATTCCATGTCATAAATAAACCCTTTCGGTTTGGAAGACTTTCCCTGTCCGATTTGATCATAGCAAAGGATATTATAGCCTTTGCGGATAAATTCTCCTTTCTGATACATCCACAAAGCAGTGCTGCCTGAAAAACCGTTGATAAAAACGGCCCATTTTTTATTCGATTCTTTTTGATAAGTTTCATAAGAAATTTCAATCTGCAGTTTTTCTTTTTCATTTTTGTCGATTTTTGCAAAAGAATACTCCAGATTGAGTTTATTTTCTTCATAAAAGCTGTCTCTGGGCATTGCCAGATAGTTTTTTAAATAATCGCTTCTCAGACTCGAAAAGAGATTTTTATGATGAGTTCTCAATTCGATAAATTTTTCCAGCATTTTTTGTCCTTAAGGTTAAAAAAATATTCAGAGCATTCCGGCAGTTTCAAAGAAAGGTTCATTCCCATCGAAATAAATGTAACTGCTTATTTATTCGATAATTTTATAAATAGAATTTAAAGAAAAAAAAATTTATTTCAAAATGATTTCTGATTTTCTTTTGATTTTTTAAATCAAGGCTTTTTTCTATTTAGGAAACCTAAAAAATAATATTAAATTTTTATCCTCCGTTCAATTTTTGGAGAAGAAAAGTGCAGAATGAACAAAAAATATTTACTGTTAAAGAGCTCAATACAGAACTGAAAAAAATCACTTCCACATTTTTTTCAAATATTTATCTGGAATGTGAAATTTCATCCATCCGTTTTCACGGGAGCGGAAACATCTATTTGTCTTTAAAGGATGAAGAATCTGTCATTGACGCAGTCATTTTTACCAATAACAATAATCCTGCCTACAGGGAGCTGAAAGAAGGGACGAAAGTGCTTGCAGTCGGCGGGGTTTCGCTCAATGTCAAAAGCGGCCGCTATAGTTTTAATATCAGGGAACTGAAAACTAAAGGCAAGGGAGAGCTTTTAGAAAAGTTTTTAAAACTCAAGGAAAAACTTGAAAAAGAAGGGCTTTTTGATGACTCGTTTAAAAAACCGATCCCCTTTCTCCCGAAAAAAATCGGCATTGTCACTTCTTCCACAGGAGCCGCTGTCAAAGATATCCTGACGGTGACTCAAAGGAGATTCCCCTCTGTTGACATTATTATTTTCCCGGCTCTTGTGCAGGGAGGGGACGAAGCGGCTCTTTCGATTGTTGAGGCGGTTCGGGCGGCGGAAGCTTACGGTGATATTGATGTTTTGATTGTGGGAAGAGGGGGAGGTTCTTATGAGGATCTTGCTGTTTTTAACGATGAAAGAATCGCTTATGCCCTTTTTCAATGCCCGATTCCCGTCGTTTCTGCGATCGGCCATGAAAGGGATTTTACCATCGCTGATTTTGTGGCGGATATAAGAGCAGCGACGCCTTCACAGGCAGCAGAATTGACTGTGCCTGACCGCAATCAGTTATTGAATACAATACAGTATTACTCAAGCCGTCTGGAAAAAAAACTGGATGCCAAAATTCAGTATGCGGATTTGGCTATGGAACGCTATTCCAAGGAAGCCCTCCTTGCCCTGCTTTACGACCGGATCAATGAAGGCTCGGAAATACTTGATTATTATAAAGATAAAATAGATCAGCGGATTTCTTTGTGTTTTCAAAAAGTAGAAAACCGTATGGAAGTCCTTTATGCAGGGCTTGAAAAACTCAACCCGCTTTATATTTTAAAAAAAAATTATGCAGCGGTTTATCAGGAAAATGGCGAGATTCTCAAGTCGGTAAGAGATGCAGAGATTGGAAAAAATCTGATTATTGAGTTAAAAGACGGAAAAATTCTAACCAGAACAGAAAAAATATTAAATGAAACGAAAACTTGACGATTGTTAAAAGAAGCTGATTTATCTATCAGTAGAAGGGAGGGGTTAATGAGTGAAGAAAAAAAAATAAAAATCAGAAAAACATTCAGTGTGCATTCTGATTCGTCCAATAAAAAAGAGAATCCGATTAATTCTCAAAAAATTACAAAAAATCTGGAACTCCTTGAGCAAACCGTAAAAAAAATTGAAAATAAATACAAAACTTTTGGGTTTCAGGATTCCAAGGAAGAAGAATTTTTTCAAAACAACCAGGGTAAAAATATTACTCTGGAAATCAGCCATCTGGCTAAACAGGAAGGCGTATTGGAAGGAATTGATAAATTCAGAATCTGCATCAGTCAAGAAGGGATTAAAAAATATTTTTTTAAACATGCGGTGATTTGTTATTATTCAAATTAATAAAAAAGGAAATAAAATGAAAAAAATCATATTTTTGTTTATTCTGATATTTCTTCCGATTTTCAGTTTTGCCTCTATGGAACTTGGGGTCATTCTCGGAAATCCTACCGGAATCAGCGGAAAATACTCGAATTTTCAGGCAGGTATGGGTTGGGATTTAACCCAGTCCTTTCATTTAAATATTGATTATCTTTTTTATGATTTAAGTTTTTCAAAGCTTCCTCTTGTTTTTTATGTGGGCGGCGGGGGAACGATGATTGTTCAAACTACAAAAGAAAAAGCTGCCGGAAATGATTCTTTTCGCCTTGGAGTCAGGCTCCCTCTCGGTTTATTTTATCAAATTAAAGTGATTCCTTTGAAAGTTTTTTTTGAAGCCGCTCCTGCTTTTTATCTGATTGAGTCCACAAGAGCCGGTATCGACTGGGGTTTAGGGGTTCGATATGTTTTTTAATAAAAAATATGTTATTTTATTTTTTCTGATTCATTCTTTTATTTTTGCTCAAAATAACGGGGAAGAAACTTCTAAAAAAGAACCAGAGGTTTTTAACCTGGTCCAGCTGACAGAAGAAAATATTCAGCATTTTCTGGAAGGAAAAGATTTGGTACTCATTTATTTTTACTCGAAATCCAATCCTGATTCTCTTAAAATGAAAGAAAGTATTAAGAAAATCAAGATAGAAGGCTCTCCTTCTGTTTTTACTGTCAATCTGGAAACCAATCAGGGGTTAAGGCAGTCTTTCAAGATACAGGATCTTCCTTCTCTTGTGATTCTTAAAAAGAGAAAACTGATTTATGGTCTTACCGGTTATATTGACGATCCTGAAGTGCTTTCAGAATTTATCAACAATGGAATCAAAGACAACCTTTATGAATAATATTTTTCATTTTCTCTATCTTTCTGAAACACCTTATCTTAAAATTATTCACCGTCTGGGATATCCCAATCTGGAAGCGCTTTCTGAACGCGAAAAAAAAATGATCGATCAATCGATTGAATCATGCCAGACTATCTGGGAACCTCAGGGAATCATAAAAACCTTTCCTATCCTTGAAGTCAGAGAAAATGAGGTCTTGACTGATTTATTCAGTATTCCGGGAAAAGATATTGCAAAACTTTTACAAACTTCCTCTTTCGTGAGTCTTTTCGCGGTTACTTCCGGAGAGAAAGCTTTAAAGTTTAAAAACGATTTATTCGATAAGAAAGAAATAACAAAAGCGGCTATTCTAGATGCTGTTTTATCTGAAATGACAGACTCATTGGCAGAAGAACTCAATAAAAACCTGAAAAGAATGGCTTCTTTGAAAGCTTATAATTTAACGCGCCGATTCAGTCCCGGATACGGCGATCTTTCTTTAAGTTTTCAAAAAGTTCTTTTGGAAACGCTTGACAGTGAAAAAATCGGGATTACTTTAAATGAAAAATATATTATGAAACCTGAAAAATCGGTTACAGCGGTGGTCGGATGGACAAAGATTTAAAAAAAATTTTAAAACCTCTTATTTATCTCATTTCTTTAATCATTCTTTTTTCATTTATGATGTATGGGCTTGTGCTCTGGGAAGGGATAGAAGGCGTTACTTTTTTAAAATGCTGGTACATGCAGATTATTACCTTTTCTACCATAGGGTACGGCGATTTATTTGATTCATTTAAAAGCCAGTCTCTGACTACATTTAACACAATCACTATTTTCTTTTATATGATTGCAGTTGCTTATGCTGTTTCAAACTTTACCGCATTTTTAATTGAAGGAAGAATGAAACAGTATTTTTTTTATAAAAAAGTATTGAAGAGGATAAGTAAATTGGAAAATCATTATATTATCTGCGGAATACAGGATATTGGGTATTTTGTGGTTAAGGAACTCCATGAGACCAAGCGCCCTTTTGTGGTTATTGAAAAAGATTTGAACGAGCTTGAGGCGATTAAAAAAGAAATTCCGGATATTATTGCCATCAACGGCGATGAAACGGATGATACCATATTAATTCAAGCAGGCATCAAAAACGCAAAGGCATTGATTGCTTCCATTGAAACAGATAAAGACAATTTATTTCTTATTGTTACAGCAAAAGAACTCAATAAAAACATTGAGATTGCGTCCAAAGTCGTCAATCCTAAGCTGACCAAACGGTTTATTACCGCCGGAGCCAAATACTTTGTTTCTCCTTTTATGATCGGAGGGATGAGAATCGCATCCGAGCTGATCCGGCCGCAGGTTGTATCTTTTCTGGATCGGATGCTTCGAAGCAAAAGCGCTGTGGGAGTCAGAGTGGAAGAAGTGGAGATTCCGGATCAGTCCAAATTTATCGGTAAAAATTTTATAGATGTTTTTAAAGAGTCGGGAATTCTTCCGATATCTTATTATAACCCTGAAAACCAAGATTTTGAATATAATCCCGACCCTCATAAAACGATTATTGCTCATATGAAATTAATTTTTATTGCTACTCCGGATCAGCGCATTGCTTTAGAAAAAGCAGTCCATGGGGTGTAGAAAAAAAGTCTTTCCAAAAAAGTCTTTTTATAGTTAACTTTTATTCACTTTGAAATTATTTTCAGGATAAAAGTGATGAAAAAAAGTTTAAAATATATTAAGAGTTTTTTGGTCTTTTTTTTTATTTCAGGCTTAAGCATCGGGGGTATTGCGTTTATTTATAAAAGCCCTCCCGATTTTTCAGGACTTTCGGCGTTTTCTATCGGCGCGGCATTTTTAATCAGTATTTTGAGTATTTATGTGGAAGGCGAGAGGATGCGGGTGATCGGCATCGCACTCAATAAAAAAATACCGCTTAAAGCCGCTTTGGAAAGCATTATGGGGCGGGAGCTCTTGTCTGCCATCACTCCTTTGGGCACAGGCGGGCAGCCTCTGGGGATTTATATTTTAAACCGCTACGGTTTCTCAATCGGGGAATCGGTTACGATATCTTATCTTGAAACTTTCTATACCCTTTTGGTGCTTTTTACGGCTGGAATTGTCAGCCTCATTGTTTACAGCGAAGTTTTGGAATCAGCTCTTTTATGGGGCTTTTTGGTCTGGAGTTTTGGTTCAATCCTTTATTTTTTCTTTTTTTCTTATTTTTCGATTTCAAAACCGAGAATTTTGAAAAAAATCGGGCTGAAAATTATTCAGTTTTTATCAAAAATTAAAATTATTAAACCCCACCGTATTTATTCTATCAAACAGCATATGATCCGAGAGGTCAAGGTATTTCACACGCATATCAAAGACGCAATCAGGACGCACTGGTTTATCGTGATTCTTCTTTTTATTTTTTCACTCGCTTTTTGGGTGCTCCGCTTTCTTTCGGTTTATCCGATTGTTTTAGCTTTGGGATATAAAATATCGCTACTTGAACTCATTGCTTATCAAATGATTATTACTTCAGTGAATTATTTTTCTGTGACTCCCGGGTCAAGCGGAACTACAGAAGGGCTTGGGTCTGTTTTATTCCGGGTTTTTATTCCTATCGAAGCAATACCCACCTTTATCACGCTCTGGAGGTTTTTCAGTTATTATCTGATTATCTTCCTATCCGGCATTGGAAGTTTAAAAATAATCAGATTTTTTATTCAGGAAAAGAAAATTGAATCGGATATAAATACAAAATAAAAAGGGATTTTTATGATTCGGGAAAAAATAGTTTTAAAAAGTAAAAAAGAACTTGAGATTATGAGAGAGAATGGAAGGGTCATCGCAGAAATATTTGAAAAAGTCAAAGCTGTTATTGCTCCCGGAATATCAACTTATGATATTGATCAGATAGCCGAAGAATATATGCTTTCTAAAAACGGCATTCCTTCTTTTAAAGGTTATGAAGGATATCCGGCCGCCACCTGCATCTCGATTAATGAAGTCGTGATCCATGGAATCCCTGAAAAAAACCGCCTTCTTCAAGAAGGGGATATTGTCGGGATAGATTTGGGGTTTTTCAGGCAAAACCTTCATGTGGACTCTTCTTTCACTTACCAGATTGGAAAGATTGATCCTTTAAAAGAAAAACTCTGCGCTGTTACAAAAGAATCCCTCAAGCTGGGAATAGCCAATGCCCGTTCAGGAAAGACATTGTTTGATATTTCAAATGCGATTCAGACCCATGTGGAGCAGGCTGGTTTTTCAGTGGTCAGAGAATTTGTCGGACATGGTGTGGGTAAAAAACTCCATGAACCTCCCCAAATTCCAAACTACCGTAAACATGGGCTTTCTAAAATCAGACTCATGCCGGGAATGACTTTAGCCATTGAACCCATGGTCAATACGGGAACGGCGGATATTATTGTCAAAGACGACGGTTGGACAATCTGTACGGCAGACGGCAAGCCTTCTGCACACTATGAGCATACGGTTGCGATTACAGAAACAGGTCCGTTGATACTGACAGCTTTGTAATTGAGATGAATGATGAAAATTCTACTGCTTTCCGGGTTGTTTTTCTTCTCTTCCTGTTCTCTTCTCCCCACTGCGCTTCCTGAGAAAATGCCTGATGATTTTTTTGTCTATTATCATTTATCGGGCGGGATGCTCGATTATAGTGAAGATTTTAAACTTTCTATCAAAGAAGGGCTTTATCAGGTTTCAGAGGGGGGAAAGATGTCCCGTATTGATTTTACATTATCTATTCAAGAATTGCAAAAAATCTATCAGTCTTTTTATCAGAACAGTTTCGACAGGATAGGGACGAGTACTCAGGAAGTCTATGACAGAGGCGGAGTCTCAATTTCACTTCAGGCAGAAGGAGAATCCTATTTTGTCAGCAATTCCGGGATTTATTTTGTTTCTTCTTTCTCGAAAGATGATTGGTATCGAATCGTCAGCATGTTTCATGAAAAAATTAGAAATCTCAAAAGAACAAAAGGATTAAAGGTAGAGTTTGTACTGGATGACTCTATCAAAAATTTGAAAGGATTTTATTTTGGATTAGGAACAGACCCTTTTGCTGAAAAAGTTGGTTTGGATTCTTATGTTTTTTATATTTTAAAAGGTGTTGTTCGTTTTTATCTTTATTTCGAAGGGATTGGAGGCATATTTCAAAAAAATCTCAATATCCAGAAAGATAGCCGCTTTCGGGTATTGTATCAGAAAGGAAGTGTTTTCATAGAACCGTTTTAATGAGGAGGAAGTATGGAAAATGAGATTCGCTGGCATCAGAAGTTTTCTTTTTTTTTCTCTGCCTTTGCGATTGAATTCCTGATTATTTTTCTTGGCTGGCGCTATGCCGGAAAATACCATGATTCCGAGGAATCTTTCCTGATCTGGCTTGGAGCGGGAAGTTTTTTTATGATTATTTTTGGAAGTCTCTGGGATAATTTCGGGAGAAAACTATTGACCGTTATAGGGCTTTTTTTCAGTTGTCTCTTAGGGTTTGCAGGAGGATTAGGGTATTTTGACAGAGAGTTTTTTCAAAGAGTTTTAAGCGGCTCCTATCTGGATGATATGGCTGCTTTTTTTGTTTTTATTTTCGCTTCCAACCTCCTTGGTTTGCTGCTCGGGTTCTGGATTCACCATTTAGTCGGAAGCGCCCGGATAAAAAGAGAAAGTATAAAATAAAATTTTAAGATAATAGATTCGTTCTCATGGCAGAAATAAAATCATTGAGTTCTCGAATCGTTTTAATTTTATCTTTAATGCTTTCGTAATCTATAAATTCAAGCCCGAAAAAGAAAATTCCTGTTTTCTCGCTGACCCAGACAATAGTTGCGTCAATTGTAATTTCAGACATCACATTGGTCGGACAGCTGACATGAATCGAGACGCGGTCGTTTTCTTCCCCGATTTTTTTGGAAGAAGCCGCTTTGATTCCAGTTTCGCTCATATCGCCGATATAAATCGTTTCTCCTTTAATTTCACCGATTAAAAATGCTTCGTCTCTTGATGAATGTCTTCTTTCGCTCATTTTTTTCCCTGCCTTTCATGTTATATCAAAAGTATTTTTTTTTAAATCTCTATTTTAATTGAAAACAAATAAAGATTTAGATAAATTTAGTTAAAAATTTTTTATGAGGAAACAATGAGTAATTATTTTATCGAAGATAAAGATAAAATCAATACGGTTTTAGAAACTGAAACAGAGCTGGAAGGAGAATTGTTTTTTAAAACTTCTCTTAAGATAAAAGGAAAATTCAGGGGAACAATCCGCACACAGGGACTTCTTTATGTTGAAAAAGACGCCGAGGTCGAAGCGGACATTATTGCAAAAGATCTTGTGATTTCAGGGATCGTAAAAGGAAATGTGTTGACAACCAATAAAATTGAAATCGAGGCGACAGGAAAACTCTATGGAGATATTAAAACCTATAAACTGAAAATAGCGGATGGAGTTTTTTTTGACGGCAACTGCGAGATGCTGAGTCAAGACGAGCTGGAAAAATTAATTCAAACTGAAAATTTGAAACCAAATCCGTAAAATTAAAATAAAATTTCTCATTTTGACCTTTTTCTGATTAATTTTGTTTCGATAAAAAATAATTCATTTAATAGAAGGAGAGGCTATGAAGAAAATTTTTTTAATGGGGCCGCAGGGAGCAGGGAAAGGAACTGTTGCGGCTGTTATCAAAGATAAACTAAAAATCCCTCATATTTCAATGGGAGATATTTTCAGAGAAACGGTCAAAAGTAATTCCCCTCTAGGAAACAAATTAAAAGAAATCATGGAAAAGGGCGAACTGGTGCCGATTGAGATTACTGCTCAGATGCTGAAAGAGAGATTAAATCAGGAAGACTGTAAAAACGGCTATCTTTTAGACGGTTATCCGAGAAATTTGGAACAGGCTGAAATCCTGGATAATATTCATTCGGTAGATAAGGTATTGGTGATTGAAGTGGATAAAAAGATTTCTTTAGAGAGACTGACCAATCGAAGACAATGCAGAAAATGCGGCGCAATTTTTAATATTAAAACCATGCCTACCAAAAAAGATAAAGTCTGTGATGCCTGCGGGGGAGAGCTTTATCAAAGAGAAGATGATAAAGAAGAGGCGATTGTGAAAAGACTTGAAATTTATGATATTGAAACCACACCTTTAATTGAGCGTTATAAAAGCAAAGTAGTCAAAATCAACGGGACATTACCTGTTGATAAAGTGGCGGAAGTGATTCTGAATTCTATAAATTAAAAATCAATAGGAAGTATCCAAAAAAAATTGGATACTTCCTCTTTTTCTTTTAATTGATTCTTAGAAATTGAAACTACTCGAGTACTTCCATTCCCAAAATACAGATATCATCGCTCATATTTTTTTTGGTTGTCGAAAATGCGATGAGTTCATGATAAATATTTTGAATCAATTCTTTGATTGGAAGAGCGTGGTATTTTAATAAAACTTCGGCAAATATTTTTTCAAACTTGATATGAGCATTGTTTCTGACATCGGTCAATCCGTCAGTATAAAATATGACTTTATCATCTTTTTCAAGCTTGAATTCTTTTTCTTCCAGTTTGATTTTTTCAAAAATACCGAGAATGCTTCCCTTGCCGTTTAAATAAATCAATTCTTTTTTTCTGATAATAATGGGGTAAGGATGCGCTGCTCTGGCGTATTTAAAAATTTTGGTATCAATGTTATAAACTCCGTAAAAAGCTGTCAAATAATATTCGCTTGTTTTATCTTGAAGTTTTTCATTTAAATAAGTAAAAAGCCCTACAGGGTTCAGTTTATGACCGCCTGAATTATCCAAAATAATTTTCACCATACTGGTGATCAGGGCGGAAGGAACCCCATGCCCCGAAATGTCGCTGATAAAGATACCAATCAGCTCCCGTTCCCTGAGACGGATAAAATCATATAAATCTCCTCCGATTTCTTCCATAGGTTCGTAAAGAGACGCAAAATTGACTTTCCCAAGATTCGGAAATTGAGAGGGAAGAAGATTTTTTTGGATATTTCTAGCGAGGATCATCTCATTTTTGATTTGAGTATTTTGTTTTTCAATGACTGCGTAAAGTTCTCTGTTTTTTAGAATAGAGGGGATGAATGAGCAGATATTAGTAATCATCTCAATATCGATTTCCCCAAGTTTTATCTCATGGGAAAAATTCCAGAGCTGAAGCACCCCAATGGATTGGGTCTGATCCGCTATAGGGATAATCAGAATACTTTTGAGTTGTTTATCCGTCATTTCAAGAGCAATGCGGTCTTTTTCGCGCATCTTGACTCTTTGAATAGCCTGCACATCGCTGATATAATAAGGGCTGTTGTTAAAAAACGCTTCACAGGCGAGGGTTTGAGATGGTTCGTGAGGATTTAAAGAGGGAGCGTTCTCAAAGTTTTGAAAGTAGTCAATCTGCTGCTGAATAATGAATTCATAATCAGGGTGAGACGAATAACCGTCTATCGTAATCAATTTATTGTTATTCACTATCTGAATAAAGCCGAGATCGAAATTAAAAAAACTAATAAACTGTTCAATCAAAATCCGGTAAAGTTTATGAAAAGATTCAATCTTATTCAGATTGGCTGAAATAGAAAGGAGCTGTTTGTATTTTTCCCTGATAATAATAGCTTCGTCTTTCTTTTTACGGATATTTTCTTCTTGAAGCAGAATGGCTGCCGGATAATAAAAAATATCCAACAAGAGCTGAATCGTCAGTTCAGTATCGATGGAGAATTTTTTTTTGTTATTAAAAATTTGGAGGATACCCAAGTTTTTTTCGCTTTTTTTCCCGATCGGAAAATAATAAGCCTGCTCAATATCCCAAAGTTCAAACCTTTGACGGATATAAGAGTCTTCTGCAAGAGATCTTTTATGGATATTCAGGATTTTATTATTTTCAATGCATTCAGTCAAATGAGGGTGAAGAGAATAGTGAACTCTTGAATGAAGGTAAATGGATTCTGTCTGTTTTAAATTTTTCGGAAGATGAATGTAGGAAAGATTTAAGTACTGATTTTCTTCTAAAAGATAAATCACAATTCCGTCACAGTTCACTGTTTTTTTAGCCTCTTCCTTTAAAAAATCAAAAATCTCGTCAATTGTTTTTGTTTGTGTTAAGCTTTCTTCGATTTGAGATTTTTTTTCGAGACTTAGCATAAAGACCTCATTTTTATTTCAAAGTTTTAAAATTGTAGGGAGGGTAAAAAATACCTTTATTGGTAATAATGCCTGTAATCAGAGAGGCTGGAGTAACATCAAAAGCGGGTGAAAAAACATCGACATTCAATGGCGCTGTCTGGGTCTTGGAGTTGAAAAAAATAACCTCATCCCTGCTTCTGAATTCAATCGGGATTTCATTTCCGGTTTTAATGTTAAAATCAAAAGTCGATACAGGAGCCGCAATATAAAAGGGAATCTTATGATAAGAAGCCAGTACTGCCAGCTGATAAGTGCCGATTTTATTGGCGCTGTCCCCGTTGAGAGCAATTCGATCGGCGCCTGCGATAATCAAATCTATTTTTTTTGATTTCATTAAAGCTCCCGCCATATTATCGGTCAAAAGAGTAGTTTTGATGCCTGATTTCAGAAGTTCATAAGCGGTCAATCTTGAGCCTTGGAGAAGAGGGCGGGTTTCCAGAGGAAAAACTTCAATTTTTTTCCCCCTGTCGTGGGCTAGATAAAAGCCTGATAAAGCAGTTCCAAGCCCTGATGTGGCAAGTCCTCCGGCATTACAGATTGTCATTGCGTTTATTTCAGATTTGTCTTTCATGAGCGAGTAGGCGTGTTCGCCGATTTCAAGACACATTTGATAGTCTTCTTCTTCAATTTTGACAGCTTCCTGAAAAAGTTTTTCTTTGATAGTTTCCAGATTGCTTTCTGTTTCAATGAGTTTTTGAAAGTATTTTTTCATCCTCTCTAAAGCCCAGAAAAGATTGACCGCAGTCGGCCGGGTTGATTTTAAGACTTCAAAGGCTTTATTGAATTCTTTGATGATTCCAATTTTTTCCTTAAAAGGATTGATATGAACAACAAGACCATAGGCAGCAGCAATTCCGATTGCGGGAGCTCCCCGGACTACTAGGCGTTTTATGGCATCTTCCATTTGTTCTAATGTCGTAATCTGAATATAAATTTCTTCTTCAGGTAGCTGTGTCTGGTCAATGAGCCTGACAAAATTACGAAATCCTTCAACCGGTTTAAAATTAATCATGGTGAGACCTCTCCTCTCGAATTCTTTTCAAAGTTTTTTTTAAGAAAGCTTCATATTTTTTTGCGTGAACTTTATATAAAATACTGGATAAAATTAAAAGCAAAAACAATAAAAGAGAAATAAGTAGCATAAAAGCAGTACTGGAAAAATCAATGCCGAGAAAATAAAGCGGGTATTGATTGACCACTTGAAAGAGATAAAAGTCAATTTTTTTATTAAAAACAATAAAAAAAGGGAGAAAGATAAAAATCATGGTAATAGCCGAAAGATCCCTGTAAATCAAAAGCCATTTAAATTGTTTCATATAAGGAAATTTTTTAAGGAAACGGTTTTTTATTTGAAGAAGAAAAAAATAGCTCATGATAGAAGGATAAAGAGGAAGAGTGTTAAATAAAATAAAAAATGTATTAATAACCCAGAAATAAAGTATAAAATTCTCGCTCCAGAAAATCAATGCCGGATAATTTAATTTGATCAGGAGAAGCAGGAAAAAATTAAGAGAAAGGGTAAATCCAAGAGAAGCTATTTTTACCGGAGATTCTTCTATTTCATCCAGAAAAGCTTTTGAAGTATTTCTGAGAAACCCGATCGGAACTCCTAATAAAACCGTTGAAGTAATCGGAAGGATGATCCCTGTAAAGACGGGAAGCTGCTGAATGGGATTAAATTTTTTCTCACTGCTGAATGAAAGGCGGGTTATTTTGAGAAAAATATGAGAAAAAAAAGAATAAATGCAGGCGATAATAAAGAAAAAGCCTATTTTTGCGATTATGTCAATCATTACCATCTGGACACCTTTATTCAGTGAAAATACTATGAGCTAAATCAGAAAGTTCTTTTTTAATCTTTGTCTGGGATTTTAAATAAATCCGAGTCTCAAGATCAAGAAGAAAATTATCAACCGCTGCTTTAAAATCTTCTTTATTTATTTTTAATTCATGGGTTAAAAAATAAATCATTTCCAGAGCCTGTTTAATTTTATCAATATCCCGGTAGTAAAGCTGGAATGAAATCTCATTCACAATATCTTGTGAAAAAGTTCCCTGTCCCAGCTGCTCAAGGAATTTTTTTAATTTATTTTCTTTTTTGAGTTTAGTAAATGTGATAATGAGGGGGTCTAAAAAGTTTGGTTTTTTTCTTTTTAAAAATTTTTCATAAAAAGTTTCAGCCATTTTTTCATGATCCAGATCTGAATCTGAAAGCAGCTCAAAAACTCTTAAAGAAACCGCAAAACGGGCAGCGACTTTTTGGATATCAATATTTTCATGATGGAGAGCTTTATCCAGATAAGGCACAAGGAGCTCTTCTTTGATCTGCTTTCCATAAGGTTCGGTCGTCATAAAAGTAAGGGTGGAAAGGCTTTGTTTCCAGTCAGAAGGATCGTGGCTTTTTTCAAGCCCTTCGACGACCCATTGAAATTCTTTCAAAATCACGCAAACTCCAATTGTTTTTATAGAATAAATTTAAAAAAAAATCCCCTTTCTTCAAAATAAATGAATTCTATTCTCTTGCTCAATGGCAGACTTTTGCCAGAGAAAGAAAAAAAGTCTTTAATTCTTCAAAAGGGCTCTGATTTTTCAAGTCATTTTCCATTCGATTGATTAAGGCGCTGCCGACGATAAACCCATCCAGATGACTGTAATATTTTTGAATCATTTCAGGGGATGAAATTCCAAATCCAAGCGCGACAGGAAGGCGAATCGTTTTTTTGACTTCCTGAATTTTTTCAATCAACCCCTCATCCAGATTTTTTCTCTCCCCTGTTACTCCCGCCACTGAAACCATGTAAATAAAACCTTCTGCGAATTTTTGGATAGCATGAAGCCTTTTTTGATTGGTCACCGGAGTAGCCAGAAAAATAGAAATAATTTCTTGGTTTTTAAGAGCCTTGTAAAAAGGAGTTGCTTCTTCAGGGGGTAAATCAACGCTAAGAATCCCATCCACTCCTGATGCTTTCGCGTCTTTTGCGAACTTTTCAAATCCGTATGAGAAAAAAGGATTCAAGTATCCCATCAAAATAATGGGAGTAGAATATTTCTTTTTAAAATTTGAAACCAGGTTTAAAATTTTTTTAAGAGAAATTGAGTTTTTGAGGGCGCGCTCCATAGCAGCCTGAATCACCGGTCCGTCAGCCATAGGATCTGAAAAAGGAACTCCGATTTCAATTATATCTGCGCCGTTTGAAGCGTATAGCTCTAAAATTTTTTCTGTTGTTTCAATATCAGGATCCCCGGCGGTCAAATAGGGAATAAAAGCTTTTTGATTTTTCTTTAAAAGCTCTTCAAAGACTTTTGTGATTTTGTTCATTGCATATTCTCCATAATTTCCTTGACCTGGATGACATCTTTATCGCCTCTTCCTGAAAGGTTTAAAATGATAAGCTGATTTTTAAATTCTTCGGCATGAGAAATCAGATATCCAACGGCATGGCTTGATTCCAAAGCGGGGATAATCCCTTCTTCTTTTGCTAAAGTAGAAAATCCGTTTAATGCTTCCTCATCGGTTGCGTAAGAATAGGAAGCCCGTTTTATTTCTCTTAAAAAACTGTGTTCAGGTCCTACGCTGGCGTAATCCAATCCCGCCGATACAGAATGAGTGGTAAGCGCCTGTCCGTTTTCATCTTGCAAAAGATAACTTTTTGTCCCTTGAAAAACACCGACTCTGCCGCCTGCAAATCTTGCCGCATGAAGACCGGATTCAATTCCTTTTCCCCCTGCTTCAACCCCGATCAGACGCACTTTTTTATCTTTGATAAAAGACGAGAAAATCCCGATTGCGTTGCTTCCTCCGCCCACACACGCAATAACAGCGTCAGGGAGTCTTTTTTCAGCTTTTTTGATCTGTTTATAAGCCTCAGTTCCGATTACTGACATAAATTCCCTGACCATATAAGGATAAGGATGGGCTCCGAAAGCGGTTCCTAAAACATAATGAGTGTCTTTGACATGGGTGACCCAGTCGCGAAACGCTTCGTTGATCGCATCTTTTAAAGTCTTGCTTCCGCTGTCAATTCCAATCACTTCTGTGCCTAATAACTGCATCCTGAAAACATTGAGAGACTGTCTTCTCATGTCTTCTGTGCCCATATAGACCCGGCATTTAAGACCAAGGAGAGAAGCTGCGGTAGCGGTGGCAACACCATGCTGACCTGCTCCTGTTTCAGCAATGACACGGGTTTTGCCCATTTTTTTTGCAAGGAGAACCTGTGCCAGCGCATTATTAATTTTATGGGCGCCGGTATGGCAGAGGTCTTCCCTTTTTAAATAAAGTTTAAACTGAAATTTTTTTGAAAGTTTTTCAGCAAAATAAAGAGGAGTGGGTCTGCCGACATAGTTTTTAAGATAAGATTTCAATTCATTTTGAAATTTTTTATCTTTCCTCATTTTCACAAATGTTTCTTTCAGTTCTTCAATGGCCGGCATCAGGGTTTCAGAGACAAAGCAGCCTCCAAAATCCCCGAAATATCCGTTTTGGTCGGGAATATTCTTGTATTTCACGAAATCAACCTCTTTTTTTTATGAACGGGCTTCTTTTAAACCGATTTCAAAAGCTTTTAAATTAATATCCAGAATAGAAGGTTTTATCAGCTCTTTTAAACTCTCTGCCCACATTTCTTGTTCAATCTGAAAAAGAGACGAGAGTTTTCCCAGACCGAAAATATTGAGAGACCTGGGATTGGGAAGTTTTGCTTTATCTTCGTCTGTCAATTGGATAATCTTACCATTTTCTTTTAAAAGATGTTTGTATCTTCTTGTCTCGTTTGGATGAAAAGACAGTAAAATATCCGCGCTTTTTAAACGGACAGTGGGGGAAGCAATTTTATTTTCAGAAAAACGGATATGAGAAATAACAGAACCGCCTCTTTGAGACATTCCGTGAATTTCACTTTTTTTCACATCATATCCTTTTTTTACCATCACAAGGCTTAAAATATTACTGGCAAGGATCGTTCCCTGCCCTCCGATTCCGGCTATAATCACATCCATTATTTTTCCTCCTTTGAAATTGCTTGAAACGGACAGACTTGAAAACAAAGTCCGCATCCGTTGCAGGAAAGCGAGTCGATTCTTACTTTTCCGTTTTCCTGTTTGATTAAAGCAGGGCACCCGGTTTTAAGACAAGCACCGCAGGCTTTACATTTATCCTGATCGACCCGATAGGGTTTGTCAGGAGGGACAATGAGTACGCAGGGCCGGGTGGTAATAATCACTGAAAGTTCATCTTCTTTTGCCAAAGAATCTT
This sequence comes from Spirochaetes bacterium GWB1_36_13, assembly GCA_001829155.1. GTDB lineage: Bacteria > Spirochaetota > GWB1-36-13 > GWB1-36-13 > GWB1-36-13 > GWB1-36-13. The sequence goes on from MIAO01000144.1 coordinate 38,833, forward strand.
TCAATGCTTCTTCAATCGCTTTTAAATCATAATTTTCAATGACTTTGACATCTTTAATTCCAATGCCCCGGCAAAGGCTTTCGATATTGATTTCATTGGCCTTTTCTCCTGAAAGAGTTTTTCCGGTTCCCGGATTGTTCTGTCCGCCGGTCATGGCTGTAATGCGGTTGTCTAAAATAAGAATTGTGCCGGTTCCCTTATTATAGTATGTAGCAATCAGATTGTTGATTCCTGTATGAAAAAAAGTGGAATCCCCGATGACAGAAACGACTTTTTTCGCTTCTTCAGGAGGAAGGACTTTTTTCATTCCGTGCATCATTCCAATCGAAGCGCCCATGCAGATAGTGGTATGGAGGGCGTCTAAAGGAGGAAGTGTGCCCAGGGTGTAGCATCCGATGTCTCCGTCAACAATGAGTTTGAGTTTATTGGTGATCCAGAAAACAGGGCGGTGAGGGCATCCCGCGCACATGACAGGCGGCCGGGGAGGAACCGTGGTATCAATTTCAACCGTAATTTTTTTGCCGGTAATAATCTCAACTATTTTATCGGGATCAAGTTCTCCCTCTATCATTGGATCGGGTTTGGATAAAGGATTCAGACCCATTATTTTTAAATTTTCTTCAAAAAAACGGTCGAGTTCTTCAATAACAAAAAGTTTTTTCACTTTTTGAGAAAACTCTTTGATTTTTGATTCAGGAAGCGGCCAGCTCATCCCCAGCTTGAGAAAGGAAGCGTTGGGAAAAACTTCCTTACAGTATTCATAAGCAATGCCTGAAGTGACAATTCCGATTTCAGTGTCTTTATATTCCGCTGAATTAAAAGACAAGGTTTCAGCGTAAGCTTTCAGTTTATTGAATCTTTCTTCCACAAAAGTATGTCTTTTTTTCGCATAAGCTGGAATCATGACGAATTTTTGATTATTTTTATCAAAACTGAGAGAAACAGGCGATTGTTTTCTTTCCTCAAGAGTGACCAAACTTTCTCCGTGAGAGACTCTTGTGGTGGTTCTTAAGATGACAGGCGTATCAAACTGTTCGCTGATCTCAAAGGCGAGTTTGGTCATTTTTCTGGCTTCATCAGAATCGGAAGGCTCTAAAACGGGAAGTTTGCCAAACCGCCCGAAATGTCTCGTATCCTGTTCATTTTGAGAACTGTGCATAGCAGGGTCGTCTGCAACCACAATGACCAGTCCGCCCTTCACTCCTGTATAGGTCAGGGTCATTAAAGGGTCTGCCGCCACATTGAGTCCGACATGTTTCATCGTAACCAGAGTTCTGGCTCCTGCGAAACTGGCGCCGATTCCGGCTTCTAAAGCTGTTTTTTCATTGGATGACCATTCACTGTAAATTTCTTTGTAGAAACGGATATTTTCAAGAATTTCTGTACTGGGTGTGCCGGGATAGGCTGAAGCAAAAATAACTCCTGCTTCATAAGCTCCTCTGGCTATTGCTTGATTGCCGGAAAGCAGTTTTTTTTCAATTTTCAAAATTCCCCCTCATCCTTAAGGATTATTTACAAAATCATTTGATTTTTTTTAATTTTATACAAGAAAATATATAAAAAAGTAGGGTTTAATTAAAATTTAAATTCGATAAAAAAACTGCTTGGGTAAAACAAATCTTTCGATTTAAAACTAAGATAGGATGAAGGCAGGTTAAAAACAAAAAAGCTTCGGAACTAAATCCGAAGCTTTAAAATCTATAAAATGATTGAATTGAAAATGAGATTATTCAAAAACTGAATCGTTGATCTTAATTGCTTTTTCAGCGCTGACTTTGTCGCGGAGTTTTGCGAGAAGCATCATGGCTTTTTGCTGTTTCAGTTTTTCTTCAATAATTTCAGAAGCTTTTGCGGCTGAAATATCTTTAAATTTATCTTTATACTGATTGTAAACCGATTCAATTTCTTCATCTTTAATTTTTCCGACTTTAGGCATCAGCACAGTGTCCACATATTTTTTCAGGTAAATCTGTTCCTGAACATAAGACTGAATCTTCAAAGAAATTCCTGAGAGCCATTTTTCATCCACAAATTTCTTGCTCTTATTCTCTTCTTTGATTCTTTCTACTAAAAGCTGGTTGGCAATATATCCGCCTAAAAATTCAGACTGGTGTTGTTTGCTTTTTCGCATCGGAGTGGTATCGATTTGATAATTACTCATAATTTCCATCACATCGAGATAATCATTGTAAAGGGTATTGAATTCTTTTTTTGAAATGACCTTATCGTCAACCTTTGCGACCCAGTCGCCGGTCTGTGCATAAAGGACACTGGTAAAAAGAAAAATAAAAAAGAATTTTTTCATTTTTTTCTCCATTGAATGTAAAGTTTTTTTGAGTTTTTAGAAAAACTCAATATTTAGATAAATAATATAACCCAATTTAAAAAACTTTCAAAGTTAATTTCTCAACTCAGAAATGAAAAAAATAAAAAAACGCTTTCTATCATGCTTATTTTTATTGTACTTATCTTAAAAAATATTTTTCAGGGAAGCGGATGTTTTTTTTTACCAAGAATACGATTTTATCAGCAGGACAGTGTTTGGAAAAGATGCATTATGACCATTTTTTCCCTCATTTAAAAAAAGATTATTTGGGGAAAAACACTTTTTATGATGAAAAAAAAGAAGTAAAAAAACTCATTCTTTCTTTTTTGGGAAAAGGTCTCTGGATTAAAGGAGAGACGGTTGAAGAAAGAGTGGAAGAGAGTAAAAAAGCTGTTTTAAAAAAAAGAAAAGCAATTTTTAATCCTGTTTTTGTTTTTGATGATATTCTGATAGAAATCGATGCTTTAATCTGGTCTGAAAAAGGCTATGACATTTATGATATTAAAAGCGCTTCGTCCCTGAAAACTATTTTTTTTGACGCTCTTGCCCTTCAGCTTTTCGTTTTAAATAGATTGGATATTCCGACAGAAAAGGTCATTCTCTGTACTATTCATCAAAATTATACTTTTCATCAAAAGCTGGAGCCTGAAAAGCTGATTGAAAAAAGGGAAGTGAGAGAGAGTGTTTTGGAAAGAATCCCGAAAATAACTGAAAAAATCGAAACCGCAAAAAAAGCATTAGAAAATAAAACAATGTCATTTGAGAAAGAAATAGGAAAGCGCTGTTATTTTCCGGAATGCGGATATTTAGAAGACTGCTGGAAAAAAAAACAAGTGCCTTATCCTTCTATTTTCAATCTTTCCAGAATGGATAAAGTCAGTAAGTTTGAGCTTTATTCCCAGGGAATTAAAAATTTGAAAGACATTCCCGAGGAGATTGTTCAAAAGCTTGAAAAAAAACAGAAAATACAGATTGAAGCGGATAGGACGGGAAAGCCTTTTATCGATTCTGAAAAAATAAAAGAATTTCTTGATACAATTACTTACCCGCTTTATTTTCTGGATTTTGAGACTGTGCAGCATCCTGTCCCAAGGTTTGAAGGAGTAAAGCCCAATAAACACATTCCATTCCAATTTTCTCTCCATTATCTTGAAAGTGAAACTTCAAAGTTAAAACACTTTGAGTTTTTAGCGGATGAAAAAAAAGATCCACGATCCTTTGTGGCTGAAAAGATTGTTGAATGGATCAATCCGAATCACTGTATTTTATCCTATAACAGCGGGTTTGAAAAAGCAGTGATCAGAAAATTGGCAGAGTTTTGCCCTCAAAAAAGCGAAACACTTCTTCAAATCGCGCAAAATATAAAAGATCTGATGCAGCCTTTTAAAAATTTTTCCTATTATCAAAAGGAAATGAACGGTCGTTATTCGATTAAGTCGGTTTTATCCGCGCTGATTCCAGAAGAATCTTATTCGAAATTAAATATAAAAAACGGCGGGGAAGCTACTTTTGTTTATAAAAGTTTGGAATATATTCAAGATGAAAAAATAAAAATGGAAAAGAAAAAAGATTTATTAGATTACTGCCGATTGGATACTTATGCTATGGTTTTAATTTTAAATTATCTTAAAAAAATTTAGAAATGGGAAGATAAAAGATTATTATATTATACTGTTGGTTCAATGTGAATTTTGAGGAGGCAGTATGAAAAAAATTTCTTTCTTTTTATTTGTGATTATTTTTCTTTTCGGCAGTTTTTATCTTTATGGGAAAAAATCAAAAAAAATTACTCCGGATGTGACTCAGTCTCTCCAGTCGAAACAATTTGTTTTGGATCTGACTGAATCAGTCCAATCAGCAGAAAATATTGAAACAGAAGCTGAATATAAGGCGATTGCGCCTATGGAAAAAGAGCCTGATCTTCTTGTTTTCAAGATGACCATTACGCCCCCCAATCCCACTGCAAAACCTCCTATGGATAAGAAAAAAAATGTTGAGAATGAAGATAATTCAGAGGATGAACAGGAAATAGACAATTTTTCTGCCGGAAAGATGAGTCAGAAAATAAGGCAGAAAATAGCGGATAAGGCAGCCCAATGGTATAAGCAGAATGTGAAAACGGCTGACATCAACGGAAAAAAAGTCAATATTTATAATGATTGTTCCAATTTTACCAGAGCGGTTTACTGGGCTGTCGTGAAAAAAGATTTATTTTATGAATCCCAGGCAAGCGGGGCTGCAAGTTCGGATAATACGGATATGAGCTCAGGGGTCGCGATTCTTTATCAATATTTTAAGAAAAAGCAGAGATTTTCTTCGAAAAAGGCAAAAGAAGGAGACATTATCTTTTTTGATAACACCTATGACCGCAATAAAAATCAAAGGATAGACGATCCCAACACCCATGTGGCTATTGTAACAAAAGTAGGGGATGACGGAACTGTTTATTTTATCCATGGAAACAGCGGCGGGCAGATTAAAGAAGGCAAATTAAACCTTTCGGAGCCCAAAAATAATAAGAAAAATATTTATCTCAAACGAAAATACACATGGGATAAAGAGGGAAAAATCATGTCGGGGGAACTGACCAAGGGCTTTGGAGGTTTTTAAAAAAAAATAATTAATTATTTATCAGGATAAAATAGATAATAGGATAAAGAAAATAAAAAGAAATGATTCGGAGGCAGTATGAAAAAAATACTTATTTTGCTTTTTTTATCAGCGTTTCTATCTGATAATTTGGCTCTTTATGCGAAAAAAAAAGCAAAGGAAGAAGAATATGTTCTGGATTTAACAGAATCGGTTCAATCAGCTGAGAGTATCGAAGATGAAGCAGAATATAAAGCAATCGCTCCCATGGATAAAGAACCCGAGCTTCAGGTTTTCAAAATCAGGGTTTCTCCTCCTCAGCCTCATGTTAAGCCTCCGCGGGATAAAAAAATAGATGAGAAGAAAACTGAGGAAGAAAAAAAGAAAGAGAAAGAAGAAGAGGAAGAAGAAAAAAAAGAAATTGATGATATAAAAAAAGGAAACTTAAGCGATAAAACCAGAGAAAAACTGGCTGCTACAGCGATTAAATGGTATAAGCAGAATGTGAAAACAGCGGATATCAACGGCCGGAAAGTGACGATTTACAATGACTGTTCCAATTTTATCCGCGCTGTTTATTGGTCTGTCATCAAAAGAGACCTTTTTTATGATGCGCAGGCAACCGGAGGCGTGAATCGTAATAATACGGATTTAACTTCAGGAGTGAGAATTCTTCACTCTTACTGCAATAAAAAACTGCGTTTCAGTAAAGCAAAGGCAAAAGTCGGGGATATGATCTTTTTTAGTAATACTTATGACCGGAATAGAAATAAGAAGACCGATGATCCGAATGTCCATATTGCGATTGTGACCAGTCTTGGTTCAGATGGAACGGTTTATTTTATCCATGCCAATGCGGGTGGACAAATCAAAGAAGGTAAATTGAATTTAAAAGAACCTTCCAATAATAAAAAAAATATTTATCTCAAACGAAAGTACAGCTGGGAGAAAGTAAAACGAGTGATGTCGGGTGAATTAACCAGCGGTTTCGGCGGTTTCTAACATTGCTTTCTTTTAAAGAGCTGAGCTTGTTGAAATAGATTATTTGAACAAGCTCAGCTTCTTTTTTTAATATTCAAAAATAAATTTTACTCCAAAATAATGAACTTTGTAATTGTAGCCTGAGTTTAAATCAAGGTTATTGGATTCAGTTGTTTTAAAAACATATTCTGGAATCAGGGTAAAGTTTTCATATCTTTTATAAATCCATCCCAGACCGATTGAAAAAGCTTTGTGATACTGGTTGCTCCCTGTGTTAAAGCTTCCGTCGGCATTTTTAGGCGATTTAGACAGATAGTTTTTATATTCGTAGCCTGGCGAGAGAATAAGAGTTGATTTTTGAGATGCGAAAAAATGAAGCGTAAGAGAAACCTGATGTTCAGTGAAGCTGGAAAAGTCTTTATGAAAGCTGTAGGCAAGCGGGCTGAAAGACTGAACAAAAAGGTAGTTGTAATTTGAGCGGAAGGCTGTAAGATTGTAGGCAGCGCGGATCAAAAGTTCCGGCAAGGCAAAATAACCTGCCTCAAATTGAAAATTATGAATTGAATCTTTTAGTTTTTGGTTGTTTGCCGGATCTAAATCTTCATCATCGGTTTTCATTTTTGTATAGTCTCTGTATCCGAAATAATAACTCAAATCAATAAAAAAAGTTTTGACCGGAGTGAAAACTTCCCTCAATTGAACTGTGTAATAAAGAAAATTCTGGTTTAAAGAGTCTTCATCCAGCTGGGTGCTGGCGCTCCCCAGAAGATAAACCGCTTCATTGATCAGGTCGTTGTAATTCGGGAACCAGTAATAGTGAAGTTCACCACTGAGAGAAGTTTTACTTTCTTTGAAAGGGGTGAAAAGAAAATTGAAGCCCCCGCCGGTCTTGCCGAAATTGTAAAGCCCTTCCGACCATTTTTCCGTTTTACCAGTACGGTAGAATTCATAAAAAAAGTCTCCCTTGACAGACATTTGCAATTCTGGAAGCAGATTGTAATAAAACTTTGCCATTCCTGAATGATCAATGCTTCTGGAAGAAAAACTTTCTTGAGAGGTTCCTTTGACTCCTGGTCCTGTGTAGCCCAGTTCATAGAGAATCATCAGGCTTGCGTCCTGATTAAAATTGCTTTTATAGGCGATATCTGTTTTTAAACTGTTGGTTGCGTCCCAATTGAGTTTCTGCTGATTTTCAAGGTCGATAAAGAGCATGGCTTCGGAAACATCAATTTTAAAAAAAAGCATATCTTCAGCAAAAAGAGGAAGGGTCAGCAGAAAAAAAAGAGAAAAAAAGAAAGTCTGAATCAATTTATTGATCTTCATTATTATTACCCTTTATATATCAAATTTATAAGTAAAATTAACCATAGGATGAAGAATAATCACCGAATCCGGATATAATCCAAGCCCCAGTTCCCAGTATTCCCATCCTGCGATGATTTTAGCGTAGAGTCTTTGCTCAATAAATTGATATCCAAGTTGAACGGCAAGATAAGAATTGGCTTCCGGCAGAATTCCCATTCCGATATAGCAGCCGGGGATGATATATGTTTTATTTTGGTAGGAAGAGTTTTCAATCAGATTTTTCAGACTCTGGCTCGAAATTTCTTCTCTGACCACATCCCTGAAATCAAATCCGATATGACCGACTGATAACTTTGCTCCGGCAAAAAGACTGAGTTCTTCATTGACCGATTTTCTGACTGTAAGAGAAGGGGAAAAACCGTAAATATTGATATCTTTGGCTTTTTTTAAAGCGGGAATCTGCGTGAGGAGTTTTAAGCCCCAGAAATACCAGCCGTTGATTGAGGCGGTGATTTGAGGAAAAGCCAAGTCTTCGCTTAATACCTCGGATTTAAAACTCAAGTTTCCAATTCCGAAGAGCTGGAAAAGCGCATTGGTTTGGATCGAAGAGTTTTGCTCCCAGGCTGGGAAATTGTCTTCAGTATCATACTGGATATCCATAAAAAACATTTTCGGATTCTGGACAAAGTCGGCAAGAGTCTGATAAAGATCCCCTTCGAGATCCGCGTAAACGGGGGAGATAAAAAGAATACTGAATATTAAAACAATAATTTTTTTCATATAACTTATCCCTTATTCAACTACTTCGTTGATAATAACGAATCCGACATCAGGTAAAACAGTAAAACGGATATCTCTGCCGTCAAACGAAGTGCCTGTGCCCGAAAAGACAAAATCCAAAGACATGGTGACCAGAAAATCAAGGGACAAATCATTGCTGGCTCCAGGAGTCTGGGAGACAATATTTCTGTCTTGATCCATGATATAGACTTTCAGATTGTAAATCTTACCGCTTTGAGTAATATACTGGGCATCCAGATAAGGATTTATATCTCTTTGTTTCAGGGTTGTTTTTGAGGAAATATTTTCCATGACAGGCTCGCTGGATCCGGTTGAAGAGCCGATTTGAAATATTTTTTGGTTGGGGTCGGTTTTATCTTCCTTGATTTTGAGTTTATCAATCATAACCCCAGTTTTTTGAACAATGTAAATTTCTTTAACAAGTTCTTTGTTATTCACATTCTTAATATCAATCAGTTCTTTTAAAGTATTGGGCACACTGCCGTTGTAGGTGCCTTTATATTCTACTATATTGATAAATCCCGGTCGTTTTGTGATATTGATGATCTGGATGCTGTTGTTCCCCAGTTTCCTCACCACCTGCTGAACCTGAACAATTTCACCATTGGAATCAGTCATGGTTCGCCCCACGGTTAAATCATCATTCACTTTACTTTTGATGTATTCCCGAGTATTCTGATTCAGCTGAATTTCCTGATTGACTTCATTTTTAAAAGATTCTCTTTCCATTTCTTTTTGCGCTTTTTCAAAATCTTTTTTCTCAATCAGAATCGGGAAGCGGCTTTTAAGCTGGTTTGTTTCATCGTCATTGACAGGCTCCCTGAGTTCTATTTCTCTGTCTTTAAAAAAACCGATTTTTCCGGCATCAATTTCTTTATACCGGTTCTCATCTAAAAGATCATCCCCAAAGGCAACCCGGCCGTGAATGACGAAAACTTTGTCGCCGTCTTCAGAATTTTCATAGATAAATTCAGTTCCCCTGACTCCGACAACGCTGACAGGACTTCTGATGGAAAAAGATTCATCGCCTTTGAGCTTATTGACTTGGGCCCAGACTTTTCCGCCGTTGAGCGAAATATCAGTTTTTGGAAAAAGTTCTTTGAAATGAACCGTTGTTTCCGGAGAGAGCTTGAGTTTCATCTTATGTGCTGACTCCAGAAGAAGAGTGGCGTTTTTTAAAGTACGCACCGAGTCTTTTTCATTCAAAATTAAATTTTTGTAGATAGGTTTCCAGTCTGTTTCACCATTTTTCATATATTCGCTTTTTCCCAGAAAAAAAGAAATACGGATATCTTCACCTGCCAATCCGAGGGGAAGCAGCAGGATAAAAAACAGAACAGTCAAACTCATTTTCATTTTATATTCCTTTTGGTTTAATTTCTAATAGAGATATATTTATATTATAAAATAACAAAAAAAACAGAAAAATAAAATTATTTTTGTTTTATATTATTGAAATAGTTATATTCTTTTTTGTATCTATTTCAAATAAAGGATAACAGATGAACGAATTGATTCAGAAAATATCAAAAGATCCCTACGCTGAATTTTTAGGAATTTCCTTTGATGAGATTAAAGAGGGTTTTGCTGTCTGTTCACTGACTATCCATAAAAATTCGTTTAATTTTCTGGGAGCTGTGCATGGAGGCTTGATTTTCAGCCTTGCCGATGCCGCTTTTTCAGCGGCGTCCAATTTTGATTATTCGCCTTCCTTTGCCTTAGATATCAGCGGTTCTTTCCTGAAAAGCCCGAAATTGGGAGATCGTTTAAAAGCAGAGGCAAAACTGATTCATACCACCCGAAGAACCGGACTTTATAATATTCAGGTTTTTCATAATCAAGAACTCATTGCGGTTTTTAACGGAACCGTATTCCGTAAAATCTAAAAAACAGATTATCGTTATTTATTCTTTCATTTATGGAAAATATTTACTATATTTCAAATTGGTAAACTTTTCATTCAGGGAGAAGGAAGATGAAAAAAAAATTAAAATCCATGGTTAAAATAGTGATTCTGTTTTTCATATTGACAGGAATCCTCTTCGCCGGCGATGTGCAGGATGATTTGACCGATACCAGTCTTCAAAACACTTATGGAATCAAAGACGGAGGCGTGATTTCAGCCTCCAATCTCCGCACCCTTTTCATGAAATTGGCGAGCGGGGCGTGGAGCAGTAATGGTAGCAGTATTTATTATGATAAAGGCAATGTGGGGATAGGGACTGATAATCCAGAGAGTACTCTCCATGTAAGAAATGCCAGTGGAAACTGTGAAATAAAGTTTCAATATGGCGTTGGAAATAGAGGATTATTAGGCGCTTATGCTAATAAAGTCAGCTTGTTTTTATTGGGAAGCGAAATATCTGATGGAAATGATGGAATACTTCATATTAAAAGTGGTGGGGATAATATTGTTTTTGATGGAAATGATAATGTTGGAATAGGGACAATAAGTCCTACTGAAAAACTGAGTATCGTTGGTTCTATGATACAAGATGATGTGACCACAATGAGATTTTTAAGATTAGGGCTTGATTCTAACGCAGGTTATGGATTGAGCTTAGGATATGGATATTTTACCTCGCCTTATAGTTTTGCCTCTGTTTTACAGTCGCTGGACAACAATATAGGTACCAATTTATTGTTAAATCCGTCTGGAGGCAATGTCGGAATCGGAACCACTGATCCAAAGACAAAACTCGATGTGAATGGAACTCTCTATCTCAGAAAAAATGATAATGGAAACGAAGGCGGGGAAATCCAATTTCAAGGTTCAGGCTCTAATCCAGGATGGTCCCAAGATATTTATGATAATATGATGAGATTTTGGGTACATGGCAATGATTCAGGGGATAATCTGGTTCTTTATCAGAATGGAAATGTGGGAATTGGAAGTAGTAACAATATTCCCGATGAGAAGCTGGTTGTTTA
>MIAO01000145.1 GCA_001829155.1 Spirochaetes bacterium GWB1_36_13
ATACAATTACCTTTTCTGATAAACTTACAAATATCAATGATAATAAGTCTTAATTTTCAATAATCGACAGCCTGATTAGATTTTTTCAATAGGATGGGGGGAGTAAAATTTTAAAATAATTCAAGTATATGATAATAAATAAAAAAACATACAAGGTTCTATTGAGGTTCTATTAGATTTTTTTCGAATTCACCCTGGGTTCTATTGTTTATTTTTCAAATTTTATTAAATTTTTATTTATCATTTACGATGAAAGGAGAAAAAAATGAAAAAAAAATTATCAATTGTCATTTTATTAATGGCAGCATTCCTAGTGGTATTTTCTGGATGCCAGAAGAAAGATGAACCGGCGCCTACCACCAGTAGTTTAAATGCCCCGACAGGACTCACAGCTTCTGCTGGAACCTATGGGACAAAGATCACATTGTCATGGACAGCCGTGACAGGAGCAAGCGGATATAATGTGTATCGTGCGACCAGTTCTACCGGAACTTATACAAAAATCAATACCGCTATTGTTACAACAACCAGTTATGATGATACAAGTTCAACTTTAACTACCAGCAGTTATTATTATAAAGTTTCTGCAATTGATTCAGGCAATCTGGAGACGGCTTTGAGCAGTGCGACATCGGGTAATAGATCGGATATGATCCCAACAGGGCTGACAGCTTCTGCCGGAACCTATGGGACGAAAATTGCGTTATCCTGGACAGCCGTAACGGGAGCCAGCGGATATAATATATATCGTGCGACCAGTTCTACCGGCACCTATACAAAAATCAACACAGCAGTGATTACAACGACAAGTTATGATGATGAGGATTCAAGTTTAACTACCAGTACCTATTATTATAAAGTATCTGCGATCGATTCAAGTAATTCGGAAACTGCTATGGGCAGCGCCGTATCGGGCTATAAAAAAAGTCTGGTGCCGGCGGGATTGACAGCTTCTGCTGGAACCTATGCAACCAAAATATCCTTATCTTGGACAGCGGTAACGGAAGCAAGCAGTTATAATGTATATCGTGCAACCAGTTCAACCGGAACCTATACAAAAATCAACACCTCAGCCATTACAGCGACAAGCTATGATGATTCAGATACGACTCTAACTGCAAGTACCTATTATTATAAAGTTTCATCCGTAGATTTTTCTAATTTGGAATCAGCTATGAGCAGTGAAGCATCTGGTTATAAAAAAAGCTTAGTACCGGCAGGGGTTAGCGCTTCTGCTGGAATCTATGCAACCAAAATATCCTTATCTTGGACAGCGGTAACAGAAGCAAGCAGTTATAATGTATATCGTGCAACCAGTTCAACCGGCACCTTTGCAAAAATCAACACCTCAGCAGTGACAACAACAACTTACGATGACTCAGATACAACTCTGACTACAGCCACTTATTACTATAAAGTTTCATCCGTAGATGCTAACAATGCGGAATCAGCCATGAGCAGCGCGGGGTCTGGAAGTCTGAAAGATTTAATACCAACAGGTGTAAGCGCTTCATATTTGGCTTACACTGATAAAGTTGTTGTCTCATGGACAGCCCAAGCTGATGCTTCAGGTTATAATATTTATCGTGCATCATCTCCCTCAGGAACTTATACAAAACTGAATCCTACTCCGATTACTTCCACTACCTATAATGATACAACTGCATCTTCAGGATCTAACTATTACTATAAAGTAACCTCTCTTAATGCTAATTCTCTTGAAAGCAGTCAAAGCTCTTATGCTTCTGGTATAAAGGCTACTTATCCGGCTGTCACATCTTTAGATGCATTTGATACCGCTTACAGCTATATTTATATCTCATGGACTGCTGTGACAGGAGCCAGTAAATATAAAGTCTATTCGACCAGTACATCCGTATCGGTTTTCAGTCTTTCTTCTGCGACTTATATAGGCGAAACCGCTAATCTTAATGCATTAATGGTTGTCGGAGCTGTCTATGTAGGAGAAAAAAGATACTGGGTTATCCCATGTGATATTGCCGGGAGTTTAGCAGGTGTTCCGACTTATGATTCCGGCCGAAATACTTATATTTCTTCTACAAGCGCTTATGGTGATGGATGGGAATCAGACAATTTTGCTGCAGTAGCGAATACTATCACTTTAAATGCCAGCAATTCTGGATTGCAATTCCACACTATCCATAGTTCTACGGATGAAGACTGGGTGAAGATTGATATTACCGCAGCAGGCACCTATGATCTGATCACATCAAAAGTAACTACCAGTGCTGATGAAGTCGTAGCTGATACAGAAATGTACCTCTATCAAAGTGATGCAACTACCCAGATTGCCTACGACCACAACAGCGGTAATGCTACAAACGGTGAAAAATCTAAAATCACTCAGACATTGGCTGCAGGTACTTATTATCTTAAAATTAAAGGATATCTCTCTTCTAAAGGAGACTATTCTATTTCAGTAGCAAAACAATAAAAACATCAAGGAGGCGTTCCGCCTCCTTTTTTCTCGTCAAATCTCAGTAAAAAGTATCCGATAATGAGACTGTCTTAGTTAAATTTAATGTTGTAAAGTGATTTTATACACTACTGAATATAAAATGCAGACCTGTCATTCCGGTTTATGAAAAGCAAAAGACCGGAATCTGTAACTTAAAAATTTATTTTCAATAGATTTCCGCCTTTGCGGGAATGACAGAAAGAGGTTGTTTTTTTGCAATTTTAATTCATTTCAGTATAAAATTGACCGCTTTTCGCGTAATAATGTGAATATAAAAATGGTGTTGAGAGATGTTTAATATTGGCGTTTTTTTTATCCGCGGGATAAAAAACAAACTGATTTATTTTTTAGAACTGATTCAGCTGATTATTTATGTATTTGAGCAATTTCTTTTCAAAGGGAAAGAGAGAAAAATTATCAAGCCCATTATTTATAAGCAGATTCTTTTCACTGGATTCGATGCTCTTCGTCTGATCGGGATCATTGCGCTGGTTTTTGGAGGAATGATTATTTTTATGGTGGACAACCTTTCTCAAACTTTATTTTTTAATAAAAGCCTTCTGGGAACATTGATGTCCCGGATTCTTCTTCCCGAAGTGGCGCCTCTTCTCACTGCTATTATCGTGATCGGGCGAAGCGGTACGGCAATTGCGACTGAAATAGGAAATATGAAGGTCAACAATGAAATAGAGGCTTTAGAAAGCATGGGAATTGATCCGTATCATTTTCTGATTGCACCCAGAATGCTCGGCATGATCGCTTCTTTAGTCCTTCTGGTTATTTATTTCTTTTTTATCGGGATGATCGGGGGATATCTGGTGGCAAACCTTTTTATGGGGGTCAAACTGCCTTTCGATGAGTATGTTCAGATTGTTTTTCAGTCCATGGAATTGGCGGATATCGGGATGGCGCTTTTAAAAAGCTTTTTTTTCGGGCTTTTTATTTCAGCCATAGCCTGTTATAAGGGGCTTGCGATTCCGAAATCCATTACTTTTGTTCCTATCACGGCTTCTCAGACTGTGGTTTCAGGGATGACGACTGTTTTTCTCCTTTATGCTTATCTTACAGTGCTTTATTATCTTTAAATTTTTGTCAAATTGCTGATGATTTCATCAAAAACACGGTTCATTTCATCAAGGATAATGGGTTTTTGAATATAATGGTGAATATTGAGTTTTTTAGCTTCGTCCTGATATTTTTGATCGTTGAATGCGCTGGTAATAACAATCGGAACGATTTTATTTTTTTCCCTGATTTTCAAAGCCATTTCCAGCCCATTCATCACCGGCATCTGAATATCTGTGATGATTAAATCAAAAGGTTTTTCAAGAAAATTTTTATAGCCTTCCAGCCCATTTTCAGCCACTGAGATATCTTCAAAACGGCGTTTTAGAAAAAGAATGAATATTTTTCTTACCATCTCATCATCTTCTACATATAAAACCCTGATATCCTTTTGAACTAATTTATTTTCCATTTTGACCTCATAATTTAGTCAATTAATCTTTTTGACAAATTTCTGATTGCCAGAATCGTGAAAAGGAGAATAAATCCTAAAACATAAAACAAATCTGTCCATAAGAAATAATTAATATCCTGAAAGCAAAGCGAACGGGCAAGCCTGACTAAATGGGAAAGAGGCATAATATCTGAAAGAATGACGAGTCCGAAAGGCAGGTCTTTGATCGGGAAAAAAATACCGGACAAAAAAAACATGGGAGAAAGAAAGCCGGTAAAGAAAAAATTATAATAATTAATGTTTTTGACAAACGAGGTAATAAAAAGAGCAAAGGAGGAAAACAGGAGTCCTGTCAGAGAGCCGATAAAAGGAGTCAGAAGAACTAAGAAATGGTTGAAAATTCCAAAAGACAAGAGAATAACAAGGACGGCAAATGAAAAGAAAAATCCTTTCATTGCCCCTGCCCAAAGGATTTCACCTAGAATCAGGTTGGCAGGGCTGATGGGTGCGCTTAAAATCCCGTCATAAACCTTATCAAATTCAAGACGGATAAAAGTCCCGTAGGTGCATTCAAAAGAAGCTGTAAACATGGCCGAAGAGACAATAAGACCTGAGGCTAAAAATTCAATATAAGTGCCGCCTTGAAGACTTGCGATGTATTTCCCGACCCCAAGCCCGATTCCCACAAGAAAAATCAAGGGCTCAAAAAAAGGCGGAAGAGCATTGCTGATAAAATGTCTGCTGTAAACCCGGAAATGCCGGTATGCGACAAAAAGAATCCGTTTGAAAACAGAAGGATAAAGAAGATTTTTACTGGCTTTCATTGAGCGTCCTCCCGGTAGCTTTTAGAAATAAATCCTCGAGATTGGATTGTCTTAAATAGTGTTTTTGTCCCTTTAAAGAAGTTTCTAATTTCTGGAGGGTTTCAAATGAAGAAGAATAGACATAAAGCATATCTTTTTGCGTTGTATCTAATCTGAAATCATTGGCTTCACTAGGCAGCTGGATATTTTTATCAAAAATTTCAAGGACAAATTTTTCAATATTATTTTTTAAAAGTTCTTCAGGGTTTCCCTGGACTATTTTTTCACCCTTATCCATAATCAGGATTTCATCGCAGATCTGGTAAGCTTCTTCCATATAGTGAGTGGTCAATAAAATTGTGACGCCTTGTCTTTTCAGCTCACGAAGCTTGTTCCAGATCAGGTGTCTGACCTGAGGATCAAGACCGGTTGTAGGTTCATCCAATATCAGAATCTTGGGACGGTTTAAAAGAGAGCGGGCAATGGTCAATCTTCTTTTCATCCCCCCCGAAAGAGAACGGATCTTTGATTTTTTCCTGTCTTCCAGTTCCATAAAATGAAGAAGTTCATTGATCCTTTGAAGAGCTTCTTTTTTAGGAATATTATAAAATTTTGAATAAATCATCAGATTCTGAAGAACATTCAATTCTGTATCCAGATTGTCTTCCTGAGGCACAATCCCAGAAAGAGCCTTGATTTCAAAAGAATGAAAAGCAGGGTCATACCCTAAAACCTGAACAGAAGTTTCAGGAAGGCAGTCCCTTTTGCATTTTCCGTAAATCATTTTCATGAGAGTGGTTTTTCCAGCTCCGTTGGGTCCAAGAAGACCAAAACAGACAGCTTCAGGCACATCAAAGGAAAGATTTTTGACAGCCTGAAAATGATCGTAAGTTTTTGAAATATTTTTTATTTGAAGAATTGGTTTCATTATTTTATGTTTTTTACCAGATATTTATGGATTGCAAGATCGTATTCCACTGTTTTCTGGAAAGCTTTCAAGGCAAAGATTTTTCTGATTTCCAAAGAAACGCTGCTGTCTTTTTCTAAAGCATCCTGCACTGTTTTGTAATCTTTGATATCGGAAATAATGGCAACAGACTCATAGTTTTTAGCAGCTGCACGGATTAAAGTAATTCCGCCAATATCAATATTTTCAATTGCTTCCTCGAGAGTGACGCCGGGTTTGGAAACCGTTGCTTCAAAAGGGTAGAGATTGACCACTACAATGTCAATCAGTCCGAATTCCAGTCTTTCCATTTGAGTTTTATGAGAGTTGATTTTCCGGTTGGCAAGGATGCCCGCGTGTATTTTCGGCTGAAGGGTTTTGACCCGTCCGTCCAGAATTTCAGGAAATCCTGTGTAGTTTTCAATCAGTGTAACCGGGATTTTTTTTTCTTTTAAAAGAGCTGCAGTTCCGCCGGTGGAAAGGATTTCAAAGTCTTTTTTTACAAGAGTCTCGGCAAGTTCTAAAATTCCTTCCTTGTCGGAAACACTCAATAAAGCTTTCTTTTTCATTTTCATTCCTTCTATTTTTTATAGAATATAAATTTAATGAAAAAAAAGCTAAATCAGAACAGATTTACAATAACAATTTCCGCTTTTTCAGCGGAAAAATAGAGTTCGACTCTCTGATAGTCCTGATTAATTTTTTTGACAGCGCTGACAATGTTGATATCAACGCCGGGATGAAGTTTGTTGAGTACTTTCATTTTAGAGGAAAATTCATCTTTTACTTCTTTGGTAATTTGTTTGAGTGAATTTTCAAGTTTTGTAATCATAAGGTGTTTTTCTTTCAGCTGTGTTATTTTTTTTATCAGATTGACCCGGTCATTTTTTAAAAATTTTTTAAGCTGGGGTTCAATCGGCTGGGAAAGATTCAGGTAATCTTTCAATACACTGATAATCTGCTCTTTTTCTTTTTTAAGGACATTGACCCGGTCAAGAATTTTGGAAATAATTCTTTCATTATAAAAATTGGCGCCCAGAATAATAGAAGTGTGAATTTCCTGCTCATTGCCTATATCATAAAACACAGCGCCCTTTGCCGCTTCCAGTTTTCCTCCGAAAACTTTTGATTTGTCATTCCCGATAATTTTTTGAGTCGTATAGATTTCTGAATTGACAATAAATTTTTTAAATGAAATATTACCCAAAGCTTCTACATGTGAGTTCTGGATAAAATCAGCCGTAATATCGCCTTTTCCGAAAACCCATGTTTTTCCGGATCCCAAAAATCCATGAGCCTCTATAGAACCTCCAGCGACTATTTTCGCGTCTTCCACTGTCCCTTTTATAATAATATTGCCCTTTGCTTCGACATACATATCCGCTTCCACATTTCCTTGAATAATGATATTTTTATTGGAATGAATATTCCCTGTCTTTATGTCCACATTGCCGGGAATCAGCAAGGTTTCTCTGACATGGATCGTGTTTTGTTCAAAAACCACCATTCCGTCAGCCTGGGCTTTGTATTCTTTTTTCTGCTCGTCAAAAAAAATATTTTCCCCGATATCCCATGTTTTTTTTTCTTCAAATTTTGCAGGCAGGTCTTTTCCTGAAACAGTAAAACCTTCTTCGGCCGGTTTTTCTGAGATTTTCCTTGCGATAATTTCGTCTTTTTTTACATTGATAATTTTAGAATGTTCCCGGTAATTGATTGTACCAAGATTATCAATAATTTTTCCCGCTGAATCTTTTTTTTGAATCAGGAGTTCCACAAAACTTGCGTATCCGTCTTCAGGAGTTTTTCCCTCAGCTATTTTTTGATAGAAAATAATTTTATCGTGAAAAGCTTTTTTATAGTTGTCATTAATTTGATCGTAAAAAATTCCTTTTAAAACATTAAGTGATTGGATTCCCTCAAAATAAAGACTCATGCCATCCCGTTCCCTGTTTTCATCAACCGGGAAAATAAATCCAAATGCGTTCATTCCGTCGGGAGAAATCTCTGCGGCTGGTATGAGTTCCAGAAAAGAATATTTTAATTCAACAAAGCCGAGTGATTTTGCTCTTAATTCAAGAGTAGTTTTATCATAATAAAAATGTTCATCATTAAAAGAAAGTCCATTGCCTTCGTAATTCTTGATAACTGTTTTTCCTTTCCATGCAAAATTGGGTTTTAGTTTTTGGTAAAGGCGTTCCTGAATAGACTGAGAGGGAGATTCTTTGAGCTGGGAAAGAATTTTATGGATTCCGATAATTTCAGGATCAAAAAGATATTTATATTTTTGGGTATTATTTCCGGAGACAATTTCAGAAACTTCATTCGTAAAAGAAGTATCGGCATTGATTTTATTGTTAATGTTTTGGATCAGCGCGGTTCCTTTTTTTATTTCTTTTAATAAAGTTTCAGGAACAAGAGGATGAATGAAAACAAATTCAAAACTACCTGCTAATTGATTTTGACTGGTTTTCAAGCTGCTTTCAGCGACTGCAATACAATAAATCATGACATGGTGGGAATCGAAAAAAGCATGAAAGTCATTGAGTTCTTTTTCAGCAGCATCAAGATCATGAATGAAAAAAATACCGATTGAAGGAAGGAGTTTTTTAGATTCAAAGATTTTTTCAAGTTCCTGCGAAGTTTTAATCATAATGATTTCTTCCATAGTGTGTTTTTGAATAAATCGGATTAATTCTTGATTAGATTCATTTTCAACATTTTTAATAATCAGCATGAAAACCCCGGTGTCGTGATATTTCGTTTCAATTTTAAGTATCGGTTATTTAAAAGCGTATCTCTAATAGAAATCTTTAATATTAGAATATTTTTTGTATAAATTTATATTTATTTTTAATTAAAACCGATGATTGTAAGAAGTTTAATTTTGGAGAAAAAATTGAATATTGTGGATACTTCCTATCAGATTATTGAAAATTTTAAAGTTTATCTGAAACATTTAAAAGAATTTGATATTTTTATGGAAGAAGTCTATTCAAAAACAGGGCAAATCCTTCCGCAAATGGAAAAAAAAATTACGGAAGAAAGTATAGAAGCCCAGACAATGCTGGATTATCTATTAAGCGGAGTCTCGGGAACAGGGGTGATTGATTCAATTCAGGAAATTGAAAAATCTCTTAAGAAAAACACAGACCGGGTGCAGGAATATGTGGAAAAGTATGTCAAAATATCGGCAAATATGCTTGCCCGTCTGGAATCCCTTTCTCACTTAAATAAAATGATCAATAAAATGCAGGTTTTGGCGAATGAAATTAAAATATTTTCTGTCAATTCAGTGATTATTTCCAGCCGCGCAGGGAAAGACGGCATGGGATTTAAGTCTATTTCGCATTTTATTATAGAATTGTCCGAAGAAATCAACCAGACAGCCCAGCATCTCGGTCAATATACCGAGGCTATGATGAAAATATATTATAAAATTAAAGAAAAATTTTCTTATTTATTTAATGAAATCTATGATAAAAAATTAAAAAAGATGAATACGGCCATTAATCTTAAAATTGAAGAGAGTGTGAAAACCGTTAAAGAAATTTACCGTATTTTAAATGAAGTGATCAAAAGAATCAACAGTCCTTTGAAAAAAATTCCTGAAATTATGAAAAATATTCAAAATCAGGATATTATCCGGCAGTCTTTTGAGCATATTGTTGAAATTTTTCATCAGGTAATAGAGGAAAATGATATTAAAAAAAAATTGAATATTGAGGAGAAAGAATATTATTTTTGCATTTATGTCCATTTTGTGATGCAGAAGCTCCATAAAGATTTTAATAATACAAATATTTTAACCCAAAAAACAAATACTTCAATCAAAGATCATTTTCAGCAGCTTTATCATGAATTCCTGACAATCGAAGAAGATAAAGAGGAAATTGTCAGCTATCTTTCCAATACCGATTTTTATCGGGATAAAGAAAATGTGCTTGAAAAACTTTTTGGCGAGTTGAAAACAGCTTTTCTTTCTTATGAAAATGTTTTAATGGAAGAAATGAGCACTAAAAAAAGCCTGATTCAGCTTTTTGAAGAACTCGAAAAAGTCTATCATGAAGGATTTCATTATTTTTCTATGTTTAAGAAATTTTACGACAGGATGAACAATATTAATATTCTAGCTCAGATAGAAATCAATAAAAAATCTTTCGCAGGAAAAAACAGCTCTGCGATCCGTCAAAAGTTTAATACAATGCTTGAATATTTTCATAGTTTTAAAGAAGAAATAAAAGACACGGTCGAAAGAAATTTTTCTTCTCTGATTGTTGAGTTAAAAGTGTATTCTTCTCAAAAAGAAGAAGAAGAAGGTTTTATTTTAGAAAACATTAACTTTCTTAAAAAAAATACATTAGAAATCAGCTCTTTTCAAACCATCATCCGCGAATCTCTTTCTTCGGTCTTGTCTTCCGGAAATAAAATTCTGTCTGTTGTGAAAAATAGTCTGGATAAAATGGATGTATTGGATAATATGAGCCGTAAAATGCAGGAATTGATTCTTGAAATTGAAACTATTGTGACTCAATTTAACAGTGATCTTGAAAAAGAATTCAGTGAGAAGAATTATCAGATGAAAAACTTTTATCAAAATAATTATTTTATTGAAAAAATGAAGAAAAGCAGGGTGAATCTTGAAAAACATATAGAAGCCAGCGGTGAAGTTGAATTATTTTAAGTTTTTTTTGATTTTGATGAAGAATTTATTTATTTTTAACCTGAACGGGAATATTTAAGATTAAAGGAGTAGGTCCGATGAAATATGTTTTAGAAGAAGGAAAAGGCAGTGTCACTATAAAAATAGAAGAAGAATTACTGAATACCCAAAATTCAGAAGAATTGAAAACTATTCTAAATGAACTTTATATCAAAGGAAACCGTCAGATTGAGATGGATTTGAGCAGAGTGAAAGCGACCAATTCCAGCGGGATCGGTAAAATCCTCTTTTTTTATAAAAAACTGTCTGAAGAAGGCGGGTCGCTTAAAATCAAAGCGATCAGTAAGGATTTAAAGGAAACTTTCAAGCTTTTGAGACTGGATAAACTTTTTAATCTCTAAAATAAAGGCAGAAAGAAATGCAGGAAAAAGTAAAGATAGCGCTGAACGGTGAACTGGTATTAAAAAAACTTCCTGATTATAAAAAAAATCTTGAAAAACTATTGGCAAGCGAACTGGAAATCATTATTGATCTGAATCCAGTCCAGTTGATTGATGCGGCGGGGCTCCAGTTTTTATTGAGTTTTCGGAATACAAGAAGGAAAAAAGGAAAAAAAGTCTTTTTTTCATATAAAAATAATCTGAACATAAAACATATTTTTGACATCGCAGGTGTTGCGGAAAATATTTAGGAGCGGGAAATGAAATACATCTTGGTTGTGGATGATTCCAATACATCGAGAGCTTCCATAGAATATACTCTTAAAGGAGCCGGTTATCAGACGAAAACAGCTGAAAACGGTGTTCTTGGATTAAAAAGGCTTCAGGAGATTCAGGAAGCGGGAGATGAATGCACTATGGTTATTTCTGATATTAACATGCCGGAAATGAATGGGTTCGAAATGATTCGAAATTTGCGGAAGGGTAAATTCTTTCCTTATGTTCCGATTATTGTCATTACGACTGAATCAGAGCAGAGTAAAAAAGATGAAGGGAAAAGCGCCGGGGCGACAGGATGGATTGTAAAACCTTTTAGTCCTGAAAAACTGATTCAGGTAGTAAAGAAATTGATTGGTTGAATTTTAAATATTAGGAAATGATATGCCAGATATTGAACAAGAGTTTTTAAGCGTCTTTTTAGAGGAAGCGGAAGATATTCTCCAGAGGTTGGAATCTGAACTGGTGGAGTTGGATAAAAACAAAACGGATAACGATGTTATTAATAAAGTTTTTAGAAGCTTTCATACGATCAAGGGCAGCGGCGGTATGGTCGGCTTATCTGAATTAGCGGCTTATACCCATACTCTTGAGTCTATTTTAGACAGGGCGAGAAGCAGGGAAGTTGAAATCAATGAAGAAACAGTCAGTCTTTTTTTAAAAGGATTGGATAAAATAAAAACCTATATCGGATTCATTAAAAAAGACGAAATACCGGATAACTTTTTTGAAATTGATGAAAGCGGAACACAGAGTATATCTGACAACACTCAAACAATCAATGCAAATCAAGAAGAAAGAATCGAAATAGAAATCAAGGAAGAAGAATTTAAGGATAAAAGACTGGAAAAAAATTATTTCCAGATAAACCTTGCCTTTAAAGAAGATATTTTAAAAATAGGAACCAATCCTCTTTTACTCCTGAAAGAACTTTCTGAAAATGCAGAACTGGATGCTGTTTTCCCAAATGATTCTAAAATACCGGATTTTCAGACAGCTGATTTTTCTTTGTTTTACTTAAAATGGAAAATTTACTGCCAGTCTTCTTTATCTAAAAACGAAATAGAAGAAATCTTTATTTTTGTGAAAGATGATAATCCTATTGAAATTTATCAATTGGATAAAAATAAATATGAAGACTTGATTCTTCATGAGAAGAATTTTGATGATGATAAAATCGGCACTATTTTACTGAATGACGGGATCTTATCTGAAAAAGATCTGGAAGAGACTTTGAAAACTCAAAAAGAACTGGGAGTGATTCTGGCTGAAACAGGCTATATTGACTCAAGTATGATAAAAGAAAGCCAGAAACACAAGATTGAGAAAGAACAGTCATTTATCCGAGTGAATACAGAAAAACTGGATCGGCTTTTAAATTTTGTGAGCGAACTGATTATTTCCCATTCTAGAGTCTATTCTCTGATTAATCAGCTTTCAAAATATGCGGTGGATTCTATGGAGCTGACCAATATTATCAGCGGTCTTGAAAATCTGACCCGTGAAATTCAGGAACAGGTGATGAGTATCCGGATGATTCCCCTGGGACCGACTTTTATCCAGTTTAACCGTCTGGTCCGGGAGCTGGCAAAAAAACAAAACAAAAAAATAGAGCTTGAAATTATCGGGGCAGAGACTGAGCTGGATAAAAACATGATCGAACTTATTTCAGACCCTTTAAAACATATGGTAAGAAATTCGATTGACCATGGGCTTGAAACCCCTGAAGAAAGAAAGGCTAGCGGGAAAAAAGAAACGGGAACCCTGATTCTGGAAGCGTACTATAAAGAAGGAAATGTGATTATTGAAGTCCGGGATGATGGAAAAGGATTGGATAAAACCAGAATTCTTGCCAAAGCGCTCGAAAAAGAGCTGATTCACTCGGATCAGAATCTTTCAGAAAATGAAATTTTTAATTTGATTTTTCAGCCTGGTTTTTCTACGGCAGAGCAGGTAACAGACCTCTCGGGTAGAGGCGTGGGGATGGATGTTGTAAAGCAGAATATTGAGAAGCTCCGGGGAAGAATCGAAATAGAGTCAGAAGACGGCAAAGGCGCCCGGTTTAAAATTATTCTCCCCCTGACCATGGCTATTATTGACGGGATGCTGGTCAAAACAAACAATACTTATTATGTGATTCCGCTTCTTTCTATTGTGGAGTCGTTTAAACCTGAGAAAGATATTGTCAGCAGTGTGGAAGGAAATGTTGAAGTGATTGAATACCGTAATGAATATATTCCTCTGGTGAGACTCAATGAAATTTTATATTCTGTGAAAGAATCGAAAAATTTTCAAGATACGATTATTATTATTGTTGAAACCAATGGAAAAAAATATGGATTTCAGATTGATGAACTGATTGGACAGCAGCAGATTGTGGTGAAAAGCCTTGAAGCAAACTATAAGAACATTGAGGGGCTTGCCGGCGCGACAATTCTCGGAGACGGCAGGGTGGCGTTGATTTTAGATATTGAGGGCGTTGTGAAAAATGCGATGAACTATAGGAGCAGACGATGAAAAATGATCATATTGAACTTATTTCGGCAGATTCATTTTCTTCAAAAGAGGAAAATCAGTTTGTGATTTTTAAAGTCGGGCGGGAAAATTATGGAATCAATGTGATGGAAGTCAATGAAATTATAACTTTAGATAATTTAAAAATTACTGAAATCCCGAAAGCGCCTGACTATGTTCTGGGAGTGGTCAATTTGCGGGGTAATGTGATTCCTTTGATTGATTTACGGAAAAAGCTCGGCATCACAGTCAATAAATCAGAGAATGAAGTAGCCATTATTGTGGAAGTAAAAGATAAAATTATGGGAATTATTGTGGATGGCGTCAACAGCGTAACCGCAATCCCTATTGCCGATATCAAGGAAACCCCGAATTTTGGAAGCCGTTTAAAAACGGATTTTATCAAGGGGCTTGGAAAATACAACGACGAGCTGGTGATCATTGTTGATATTGACAAGGTCTTGACAGCGGCTGAATTTGAACTTCTTGCGGAAAATTTAAACTAAAATTTCTTTTTTTAAAAAGGATTTTAAATGGATGCAACTCAATTTAACGGGATCGAAATGAGCGATGCTGAGTTTGAAAAAATTCAGAAATTAGTCTATGATTATCTTGGTATTCATTTAAAAGACACAAAAAAACTCATGATCAGAAATCGTCTGATTAAACGGCTCAGGCAATTAAAACTGGAAGATTATAATGATTATCTTGAATATCTTGCTGTCAAAGACGATGGAAATGAGTTTCAGGAGTTTATCAACGCTGTCACAACCAATAAAACAGATTTTTTCAGGGAATACAAACAGTTTGAAATTCTTCGAGGTGAGATACTGCCGGAATTTGAAAAAATAAAAAATCAAAAAAATATCCGTATCTGGAGCGCTGGATGTTCCACAGGGGAAGAGCCTTATTCTATCGCCATTACTCTGGATGAATTTTTTAAAAATAAACCAGTCTGGGATTTTCGGATTCTGGCTACAGACATTAATTCTCAGGTTTTAGAGCATTCTCAAAATGGAATTTATAATGAATCTGTTTTGAGTCCTCTTTCAAAGGAACAGCTTTCTCAGTATTTTTTAAAGGGAACCGGAGAAAATGAAGGAACTTACAAGGTTAAAGAAATTTTGAAAAATAAAATTATTTTTAAACAGCTGAATCTTTTTTTACCGGAATTTCCTATTAAAGGGAATATTGACATCATTTTTTGCCGGAATGTGGCAATTTATTTTGATAAAATAAAAAAACAGGAACTTTTTGCCAAGTATTATCAATTATTAAGAAGCGGGGGATATCTTTTTATCGGGCATTCCGAATCTCTCACAGGGATTAATAACAATTTTGTTTTTTTGAAAAATAATATTTATAAAAAAGTATAGGCTTAAAATATGACGAGAAAATTTGATAGAAAACTGGAAAAAGAAGTCATTACAATTTATCCCGGTGAATATGCGGTTGCAAAAGAAGATATTTATATTTATACTGTTTTGGGATCATGTATTTCTGTGGCTCTCTATGATGAAAAAAATCAGGTAGGGGGATTAAATCATTTTATGCTTTCAGGCATTGAGGATATTATGAATATGCAGGAAGATCATTTTTTAAACCAGAGTACCCGGTACGGGATGGCGGCAATGGAAGTTCTGGTTAATTCAGTCATGAAGCTTGGGGGAGATAGGAAGCATTTTAAAGCAAAGGTATTCGGCGGGGCAAAAATGATCAAGTCCGAGCTTTTAGATAATTCTGTTCCGGTCAATAATATTGATTTTGTCAAATGGTTTCTGAAATCTGAAAATATTTCTCTTGAAGGCAGCGATATCGGCGGAGAGTCTGCCCGTAAAATCTATTTTAATCCTTTCAGCGGAAAAGTTTTTTTAAAGCACATTGTACCAAGTATGCTTGAAATGAAAGACGAAATTTCTTATCAGAAAAAAATCATGGAAGAAAAAACACAAAAAGAAAAAAAAGAAAACGATATCGAATTATTTTAAGCTTGATTTTTTTTAAAAAAATATTATTATAAATATTATTGCTGAATAAATGAACAAGAGGCCGGTTATGCCGATTAAAGTAATGATTATTGATGATTCTGCTGTAGTCAGAAAACTTTTATCCGATGTTCTTTCATCCGATGAAGAAATAGAAGTGATTGCATCGGCCGCTAATCCTCTTTTAGCGATCCGGAAACTGGAAGAAGGAGCTTTGCCGGATGTTTTAACCCTTGATGTGGAAATGCCTGAAATGGACGGGATCACTTTTTTGGAACAAGTGCTTCCCCGGTATCAAATTCCTGTGATTATGTTCAGCTCGCTGACAGAAAAAGGAGCTGAAATTACAATAGATGCGATGAGGAAAGGCGCTTTTGATTTTGTCGCCAAGCCGAAAACAGGCTTGTTTACGGCGATGGATTATTTGAAAGAAGAACTTGTTCCTAAAATTAAAGCTGCTTATCAAATGAAGGGGAGAAAACACTTTTTCACTCCCGGATACTATTTATCCCAGATTTCAGAATCCAGCCAGTCATTCAGCCGGATTACTTCAAAAGTTGTTTTTATAGGTTCTTCTACAGGCGGTATTCAGGCTTTGGAATCGGTTATTACAAAACTTCCAAAAGACTTTCCGTCCGTTTTGATAGTCCAGCATATGCCGCCGAAATTCACTAAAAACTTTGCTGATCGGCTGAATGGAATATCAAAAATGAGAATCAAGGAAGCTGAAAACGGGGAAAAAATCCAAAAAGGATGGGTCTATATAGCTCCAGGTGATTTTCATATGGAACTAAAAGACAAAACGACCCTTTACATTCATCAGAATGAGAAGGTCAACCGTCACAGACCTTCAGTGGATCCTCTTTTTTATTCCGCTGCAAAATTTTACGGAAAAGAAGGAGTGGGCGTTATTCTGACGGGTATGGGAAGTGACGGGGCGCAGGGAATGAAGGCGATGTCTGATACCGGAGCTTTTACCATTGCTCAGGATGAGAAAACCTGCGTTGTTTTCGGTATGCCGAAAGAAGCAATCAAATTGGGCGGCGTTTCTAAAACCCTACCCATCCAAAAAATTGCGGATGAATTGATAAAGGCGGTTTGATGAAACTATGTATTGAACTCAATCATTCAGAAAAAAAAGATCCTCAGCATTATTTTAAAATTGATTTGAATTTAAAAAAATTGAATATTGAAAAAATAATGATTCGAAAAGAAAGCACTCCCGATGAAATGACAGAAATTATTTTAAGTATTATGAAAAATTACGATTTTTCTGAAAAAGATATTCAAAGAGCCTTTGTAGTCATCCAGGAACTTTTTTATTTTATAATTTCATTGAAAGAGCCTGAAATTTGTTTGAGAATGAAATATGCTCATGATACGATCTCTTTGATTTTAAAAGGTCCTACCTGGAATTTTGATCTATGGAAGACTCTTGAAGAAGTGCGGAAAGAGCTTTCCCAGGAAGAATCGAATTATGAAAAAATTCTGGATGGAAAAAGTCTTGGTCTTTATATGCTCAGGCAAAACGCCGATTATTTCAACGGCAGCCGGGATGGGAGTCTTTTGGGCATCAAGATAAAAAAAAGCTGATTTTATTCCTGAGTGATTGGAAAATAAAATTTAAATTCGGTTCCCTCTTTTTCTCCGCTTTCCACTTCTACAAATCCTTTATGCTGGGCGATAATTCCATAGACAATGGAAAGACCTAATCCTGTCCCTTTTCCTTCGGGTTTAGTCGTAAAAAAGGGTTCAAATATTTTTTCTAAAGCTTCTTTCGGGATACCTACCCCTGAATCTTTAACCGATAAACACGCAAAGCTTCCGGGTCTTGAATCTTTTGATTTTAGAGAGTCATGATTGATTTCAGTATTATAGGTTTTGATCATAATCCTGCCTTTTTCATCCATTGCATCTTTTGCGTTAATGATTAAATTCATCAGGATTTGTTCCACTTGTCTTTCATTGGCTGAAATATTAAAAAGATTTTCATCCAGAATATATTCAATCAGAATGTTTTTTCCGGCGAGTTTAGCGCTCATGATTTCGTTGTTTTTAATAATATAATTGAGATTGGTGATTTGTTTATTGCTTGTTTCTTTGCGGCTGAATAAAAGGAGCTGCTGAGTGAGTTCAAAGGCTTTTTCAGAAACTTTTTTAATTTCCTGAATATAAGGGAAAATCTCGTCCCCTTCTTTGATATCGAGTAAAATCAAATCAGCGTATCCTGAAATAACGGCAATGAAATTTTTAAAATCATGAGAAATCCCGCCTGCCAGCCTTCCAATAGCCTCCATTTTCTGAGCCTGGATCAGCTGAGCCTCTATTTTTCTTTTTTCTTCCTCCGCTTTTTTAATGGGGGTAATGTCCATAGCGATAATAAGAATCCCAACCACATCTTCCTTGTCATTTTTCACGGGCTGGAAAATAGAGTTGAAATAGTAAAGTTCATGTTGTTTTGGAATAATAATTTCACGGATAATATTGATTTTTGTATCAATTGCTTCCTGTATTGCATGTTTAAAAACTTCCGCGTTTTTATCGTCTAAAACTTCATAAAGGCTTCTGCCGATGAGATCTTGAGGGTCTCCGCCCAAAAACTGCGCCGCAATCATATTCATAAAAAGGAAATAGCCTTCTTTACTGACCATTGTAATCACTTCATTTGACGATTCTACAAGATTCCGGTATCTTTTTTCTGACTCATATAAGGCTTTTTCAGAAAACTTTTGGAAAGTGATGTCTCTCATAATAAAAACAACTCCGTAAACAGCGGGGTCATTCAGTAAGTTGATCGTGCTGACCTCAAATGTTTTCCATCTGCCTTTTTTAGTCAGAAGCAGTTTTTCCTTGAATTCGAGCTGTTTTTCTCCTTTTTTAATCAGGCTTTCAAATTTTTCTTTTTCTGATTTTTGAAGTTCAGGGCGAACAAAATCAAAAATAGATTTTCCAATCACTTCTTCTGGTTTATAGAATGTGATTTTTTCAAGAGAAGGGCTGCTATAGGTGATCATCCCGGTTTTATCCACAATGACGATAATATCGTTGAGATTTTCAATCATTGTTCTGAAACGCCGTGCGTTCATTTTAAATTTTTCATAAGCAGTTTCTTTTTCTTTCATTTGAATCTGAAGATTCTGGTTGATCTCCTGAAGTTTTTCGGTTCTTTCATGAACTTTAGTTTCCAATTCCTGATTAATTTCCAGTAATTTTTTCTCTATTTTTTTCAAATCGGTTACATCTCTTCCGACTGAAACAAATTCCTTGATTTCATTATTTTCATCATAGATGGGGGAAAGAATAAAATTAAAATACCGGATACTGTCATGAAAAGAGTATTTAAAATTAAACTCTGCTTTTTGGGCGCCATTAAGAATTTTATTTTTCGCTTCAAGATAGGCTTGATATTTATTTTCACCCAGTTTTTCTAAAATGGTTTTTCCAAGAAATTCTTTTGAGTAAAGCTCGAAATATTCTAAAGATTTACCATAGAGGATTTTGTATCTGTCTTCCATATCCATGACAGCGATAAAATCATTGACAGATTCAATAATAGTGCGGAACATTTTTTCGCTTTGTTCCAGCCTGCTCTCAATCTTTGACCTTTCGGTGATTTCCTGATTCAGAGTATCATTTTTAGCTTTTAAATCAATTGTTTTGTCGCGGATGATTTTTTTTAGGAAGGCGGTAAATGCAATCAGTCCGAAAACTAGCAAAATCCCGATCACAACAAGCCAAAATCCCCATCCTGAGAATGAATTTTGTAATCCAGAATCTTCCAAAGGCATAATTTTATCTTCTGCATAGAGAAAAGAAGAAAAGAAAAAAAATAGAAGAAAAAATAATTTAATGTTCATAATACTTTATTATCGTTTTATTGGTTCTTTTTTTTTAATATTTTACTTTAGTTCAAATTTATTTTTTAAATCTTTGATTAAAAAATCTAATTTTTCTTTTATTTCTTCTTCGTTAATATTTTGGGATGAATCAATTGAACGGATATAAAAAGCGTCATAAATTCTAAGCCCCACCGTATTAATTTTAGCTTTGATAATGTAAAAAGAGTTTTCTTTCAAAAAATCTGTGATAAAATAAAGAATGCCGGGAAAATCTCTGGCTGTAATAAATAAATAGTAAAGATTTTCTTCAATTTTTCTCAATTCAATCAAAGTTTCAATTTCTACCAGATTTGCTTTTTTTGCCCAATAATAAAGTTTGTTTGCGAATAATTGAATGTTATGGCTTTTGTTTTCTGAGACTGAGGTTAGAATTTGCTTTCTTAAGTTCTTTTTCTCTTCTTCCCCCGGATCTTTCAAATTTTCCAAAAGAGGGTTGCAGTAAAAATAGTCTAAAACCATCCCGTTTGAAAGGGTATAGACCTTGGAGTCTAAAATATTGAGATGATTTAAAGTGAACCCTGCTACAATTTTTGATAAAAGACCTTTTTCATCTTTGCCATAGTATTTGAATTTAAGAATATCCTGTTCTTTTTGAATGTCAATATAGGAATCATAGGTTTCTATGATTTGAATATCTTTTTTGATTTCCTGATTATCAATTTCAATAAAATACTCTTCAGGAAAAAGAGCCATTATTTTTTCTTTTTTATCTGGAAAATCTTTAGAGACAGCGTCTTCAATCTGCCGTCTTTCTTCTTCAAATAGCCCTTGCTCTTCCTGTTTCCCGCTTAAAATCACATTGGTTTTCAAGTAGAGAGAAAAAAGGGAGCTTTCCATAAAAGAAGAAAGCTTGTTGTCGCTGACAGCCTGAATATCTGCGATTGTCAGGATCAGAAGGAGTTTAAGAAGCTTGGGAGAATGAACCTCGGAAGCAAAGCCGAGGATTGTTTTAATCCTGTTGATATCTTTTCTCTGGCAGGTATTGGCCATAACCAGATGCTGAATGACAAGAAAAGCAATATCTTTTTTTTGCGAAAGAGAAAGGGGCAGGGGAGAAAGAATAGAGTCAATGATTGCCTGATTGTTATGAATATGGTTCCCTTCCATGATTTTTCCAATGTCATGGAGAAGGAGAGCGTAAATCAGGGTTTCTTTTTCTTCAAAAGAGAGTTCTCTTAAAATTTTAGAAAAAAACGGATGTTCTTTCTGATAAAGACTTGAAATTTGTTTTAAAGTAATGATGCTGTGCTGACCTAAAGAAAAGCTATGGTAAAAATCAAGCTGGGGTCTGTAGATCATTTTTTTGTATTCCGGAAAATAAGCGCTTAAAAAATTCATAATATGAAGATAATAAAAAGCCGGGTAAAGCTTTGATTCTAATTGAAAAAAATCTTTAAAAATTTCTTTTTCAGCAGGGTTTAAAGAGATAGGCTCTGAAAAGAAGAGCTGGGCTTTTTTGATCAGGGACTCTGAAAGTTCAAAATCAGTTCGAACTGCATAAAGAACAGCTTGAAGATAATTTTCAACACTTTCTTCTTTTAAAAAAACTTTATTGTTGACAACGGTAATCTGAGTATCTTCTTTTTTCCGTTTGAAAAAAGAAAAAAGATTTTTTTTCATCGGAAGGTCTTTTTCCATCTTTTCTTTGAGTAAAAGCAGCAGGTCGTAAATATGAGAGAAAGAATGAAAAATTTTCATTAAAAATTCTTCTGCTTCAAAAAGTTTTTTGAAACCAAAATAAACAACCAGTTTTTCAAGGATTTCAATCTGAAGCTGGGAAATGCTTCGTTCTGTCAGAAACGAGGCAAGATCACGCACTGCCCAGAGAAAATAATAAGACTGCGCTGCTTTCTGATACGAGTCTGTTTGTTCCAGTTCCCTGTATTCCGGATAAATTTCAAGAAACCATTTTACGGTTTGAAATCCCCTGAGCCCCGCAAATCCGTTTTTGAGCTGAGGCTGGTTGAATAATATGGTCCTGTCTTTCTCAATATAGGAAAGTTTTTTCAATTCAGGATAAATAGAAGTAAAAAGAAAAGAACGGTTTTTAAAAAAGAACGCTTTTTTGGCTTCCAGAAATTTTTCATAAAATTCACTGTTTCCATAAAGGAGCCTTGTAAAAATAATAGTGGTAAAAAAAGTAATGTCTTCGCGGGCATGCTGGAAGACATTTTCTATCGTTCTGATGCTGTAGCCGAGTTTTAAATCCAGATCCCAGAATTTTCTTAAAACTTCCATCGGTTCTTTTTCATATTTCCAGTCTTCAATCAGAAAAAGGAGATCCAAGTCGGAATGAATGCCCTGTTCATTTCTGCCCAGCCCCCCTACTGCAATAAGCGTATAGTTTGCCTTTTCAGGAATCATGCTTAAAATCAGTTTTTCAGTTTCAAGAGAAAGGGTTTGAGCCTGTTTTTTCCCATCCGGATAAATGTCAATTATTTTTTTTAAATCAATCATTTTTTTCTCCGTCCATGATTTTAAGAATCGTTTCCCGGTCTTTTTGAATCTGCTCTTTTAATTTTTGAGAATCAGTAAACTGAATCGGTTCACGGATAAAAGAAACCAGGCTGACTTCTATTTTCTGACCGTATAAAGAACCGGAAAAGCCAAATAAATGGGTTTCAATAATTGTTTTGGTTAAAACCTCATCGAGTTTCCGGTTGCTGATAAAAACCATGGAATCATAAACTTTATTTTCCACTCTTGTTTTCCCGTAATAAACCCCGTATTTGGGAGAAATCTGCCAACCGGGGAGGAAAAGGTTGGCGGTAGGGAATCCCAGTTTTTTTCCAAGCCCGTTTCCATGGTAAACTGTATTTTCAACTGAAAAATTTCTTAAAAGAAGCCTTTGGGTTTCATGCATGCTGCCGTTTTGGATGAGATTTCGGATTCTGGAGCTTGACACTCTGTGATGATCCAGTTTTACAGGATGAACTGCTTCCAAAACTAAATCCCCGTGGGAGGCAGAAGCAAAATCAGATATTGTTTGAACTGTCCCAATATTTTTAAAACCAAAACGGAAATTTTCCCCCACTATGATTTTCAGTTTTTTAAACCTGTTTTTTAAAA
This sequence comes from Spirochaetes bacterium GWB1_36_13, assembly GCA_001829155.1. Classification (GTDB taxonomy): domain Bacteria; phylum Spirochaetota; class GWB1-36-13; order GWB1-36-13; family GWB1-36-13; genus GWB1-36-13. Next base: position 22,531 of record MIAO01000145.1, read on the forward strand.
AAATTAAAAAATCCTCTGCTGTAATCCGGCTGAATTCCTGAGTAAAGGGGAGAAGGATTAAATAATCCGCATTGTTTGCCTCAATAAACCTTTTTTTAAATCCGAGAGAAGAGATATAATAGGGTTTTTTATCAGGCTCAATAATGGTTAAAGCATGATTTTCAAAAGTTAAAACCAGACTTTGCGCTTGATTTTCTCTTGCGCTTTCTAAAAGTCTTGAAAAAATTTTCCGGTGCCCCAGATGAAATCCGTCAAAAAAACCAATCGTTAAAACCGCATTGTCTAAAAAAGGAATTTGTTCCAGTTCATTTATTATTTTCATTCTTATCGGATTTGTCCTTCTCCCATGATGATGTACTTGTAAGTGGTGAGTTCTTTCAATGCCATAGGGCCTCTGGCGTGAAGCTTATTGGTGCTGATGCCGATTTCACCGCCCAGACCGAATTCAAATCCGTCTGTAAAACGGGTGGAGGCATTGACATAGACCGAGGAAGAATTGACCGTGTTTAAAAATTTCATGGCATCCTGATACCGTTCGGTTATGATCGCATCTGAGTGCTCTGAGCCGTATTTTCTGATCATATCCACCGCTTCATCGAGAGAATCCACAATTTTTACCGATAAAATCAAGTCCAGATACTCAACTGAAAACTCATTGATATCATCAATTTTTTCAGCCAGTTCTGAGTAATCGGCGGCTTCCTGATAGGCTTTCAGTTTGACTCCCTGATCGGTCAAGGCTTTTAATATTTCTTTTTTATAGGGATAGTCTTTATGAAGATAAAGGTTTTCAATCGCATTGCAGACGCCGGGTCTTTGTACCTTGGCATTGACGGCAATCGCCTCTGCCATTTCTTTTTTGGCATCATCGTTGACAAATACGCTGCATACTCCTTTATCGTGCTTAATGACTGGAATTAAAGAGTTTTGCACTACAAAACGAATCAGGGACTCGCCGCCCCTTGGAATAATGAGATCGATTTTTTTCTCGGCTTTAATCATTTCATTGACAACCTCGCGATCCGTAATATCAATCATAGCGACCATGTTTTCATCAAACCCTGATTCTTTGATGCCTTCATGAATCAGTTTTCCAAGCGCTTTATTGGAGTGGATGGCCTCGCTGCCGCCCCTTAAAATAATGGCATTTCCTGATTTGATCGAAAGAGACGAAGCTTCGATGGCTACATTGGGTCTGGACTCATAAACCATCCCGATCACGCCGATTGGGATTCTCTGTTTGGCTATCAGAAGTCCTGCGTTGTTTTTCCGGCTCTCGGTAATTTCACCCACAGGGTCGTCCAGTGCGATGACTGCGTTGAGGCTTTCAATCATCCCGTCGATTCGTTTATCGTTTAATAACAGTCTGTCTAATAAAGCTGTCGAAAGGTTGTTTTTTTTTGCATTTTCCATGTCTTTCAGGTTTTCAGATTGGATGAAAACCCTGTTTTTCTCAAGTTTTTGGGCAATGTTTTTTAAAATCAGATTTTTTTGTCCGGTTTTTAAAGACTGAAGCTGATAAAATGCGTTTCTGCTCTTATCGGCAATGTCATGTAAATATTTTTTAAAGTCCATTCTTTTCTCCATCAAATGTATTGGCACTAATAAATTTATTGATAAAAAGCCGATATTTGGAATGAATTCTGAAAAGAAAAAAAGAATTTTAATTCTGAAAGTTTATCAAGACATTTACCACATCTTTTTCTGAAATAAGTTTAAAGAAAAGGAGCAAGAAAAAAATCTTAATCTTAACTCCTTTCTTTAAAAAAATGGGGCAGGGTAAGTTTTTAGCCTACCTGACTAGTTTTGAGGCAATATTCGCCACATGTTTTCCCTGAAAATGTGCAGCTGACAGTTCTTTCTGACTTGGCATTCGTTCTCCTTTTCCTCCGGCAATAGTTGATGCGCCATAAGGAGATCCTCCCTTGATTTCTTCTATTCCCATCTGATCTTGGAACGAATAAGGAAGTCCAACGATAACCATTCCATGATGAAAAAGATTGGTTGAAAATGTTAGAATAGTTGTTTCTTGTCCGCCGTGCTGAGTTGCGCTGCTTGTAAAAATACTTCCAACTTTTCCGATCAGAGCGCCTTTTTGCCAGAGTTGCCCGGTTGCGTCAAGAAACTGGCGCATTTGGCCGCACATATTTCCAAACCGGGTAGGCGTTCCAAAAATAATTGCGTCTGCTTCAGCCAGTTCATCTATTTTACAAATTGGAATATGAGAAAATGATTTTTGAGCTTCTATCGCTCCCATTGCAGTTAAAATGTCATTAGAAAGTGTTTCAGGCACTCGTCTGAGAATTGCTTCGGCACCTTGAATTTCTTTGACTCCTTCAGCAACCGCTTCTGCCATTCTGTGGATGTGTCCATACATGGAATAATACAAGATCAGTACTTTCATGGTTTTTTCCTCCTTATTTATTGTAGTTTTAAAAACCAGTATAATAAATAATATAATATGAAAATTGATTTTATTTATTGTTTTTTTTTAAAAATAGACTTGATTTTATAAATATAAAGAGGATAAAAGAATATTTTAAGATTTTATCTTTAAATACTCTTTTTCAGTTCTTCCATCAGGGTTTCGAAATAGGCGCTGTATTTTTTTTTAAACATCGAGTCCATAATTCCGATCCCCAAACTTTCTTCAATCAAAACTGTAATCTGAGATCCTGATTGCTCTTTTGCGATTTCAAGCGAGATTTTTTTAGGAAGCCATGCTCCCGGCACAAACCAGCCGCCGATCAAACGGGTGAGAAACTGGGAGCCTTGTTTCAGTTTTAGGTGCGATTCAGTTTCTTCCATTATTTTTATTTTATTTTTTTTAAAAAAAAGGGGCAGCGCTTCCCGGATTTCCGATTCACTTTTTTCTGTTTTCCAATTGTCTTGCAATTCTACTCTTGCCATTTTCAAACTCCTTTTATTCCCATTTTTTTTCAGGCAGCAATATGCGGTCTTGACTGCACCATCCCCAGAGGCGGTCCAGAATATTTCCCAGCAGGTCTTCTTTTTCCGGTTCTTCTATTTCACTGTAAATATCATTCAGAAAATCATAGATTTCTTTTTTGGAATACCCGTCTTTTGAATTTTTTTCGACCCATTGAATCAAACTGTTTTCAGCTTCTTTTTTTTCGAGTATATTCAAGACTGTTTCTCTGGAATATTGATTTTTTATCATAATGCAGTTTAAAAATAATCATTTTTTGCGGGAAAAAAGAAAAAAAGACCGCATTAATTTTCAATTTTGTATTTTTGAACCCTCAGTCCCATCATTCTTTCGGTGATTCCAAGAATGAGAGCGGCTTTTACCTGATTGCCCCCGGTTTCTTTTAAAGCGTCTTCAATCATTTCTTTTTCAATGCTTTCCAAGACTGTTTTCAGCCTGCTGCCTTCGGAATTTTCTTCCCTTTTCTGGAGAGGCAGGGGAAGGTGGGCGGGCAGAATCTCTCCATTTGAAAGCAGGACAGCTCTTTCGATCACATTTTCCATTTCCCTGACATTGCCGGGCCAGTGGTAAGCCAGTAGAAGATCAACCGCGCTTCCTGAAAGGGAAAATACCGGTTTTTGAATCTTATCGGAGTATTTTTGAATAAAATGTTCGGCTAAAAGAATAATGTCGCTTTTTCGTTCCCGCAGAGGGGGAATGAAAATGGGAAAAACCTGGATCCTGTAGTAAAGGTCTTCTCTGAATTTGCCTTCTTCCACCATTTTTTCAAGATTTTTATTGGTAGCGGTGATGATGCGGGCATCTGTTTTGAGGGTTTTAGAGCCTCCCAGCCTTTCAAATTCCTTTTCCTGCAGAACTCGAAGGAGTTTTGACTGTGTGGAAAGCGGCATATCCCCGATTTCATCGAGAAAAAGGGTGCCGGAAGAGGCAAGTTCAAATTTGCCTTTTCTCATATTGAGCGCTCCTGTAAAAGCTCCTTTTTCATGTCCGAAAAGCTCGCTTTCGATGAGGTTTTCAGGAAGAGCGGCGCAGTTGAGTTTGATAAAAGGGTATTCTGATCTGAAACTGTTGTAGTGAATCGCGTGGGCGACCCGTTCTTTCCCGCAGCCGCTTTCTCCCCGGATCATGACCGTGGTGTTGCTCAAGACTACTTTGGATATCAAGTCATAGACCTCCTGCATTGCTTTTGAGCTGCCGATGATATGGGAGGGCTTGAATTTTTCTTTGAGCTCTTTCTGGAGACGCAAATTTTCTTCTTCCAGTTTTTCCATTTTTTCCCGGGTCATCTGGCGGATCTTGACGGAATGAGCAATCATGGAAGCGATGATCGACATAAGTTTGACATCTTCTTCAAGAGAGATGTTCTCGTCAAACAACCGGTCGGCGGAAAGTGTTCCGGCAACTTCTCTGCCCACTTTAATGGGGACGCAGATAAAGGCAATGTCTTTTTTTTCCAGTTCTTTTCTGGCGCCTGTTTTATCCAGAAAAAGCGGATCATCGGATATCCTTGGGACAATTGCGGTCATTCCCGTTTCCACTACTTTTCCGGTTACCCCTTCTCCAAGGCGGTATTTTCCCCGTGCTCTCTGATCCGATGAGAGACCAAAAGCTTCTTCAATCACAATTTCATCTGTCTGGCGGTTTAAAATCGTAACAGTTCCCCGAAGCATTCCCATGTGTTCAGCCATAACCTGTAAAACTGGTCCTAAAACATCTTTCAAATGAATGCTTTTTGAAAGGGTTTCGCTGATATGAAATAAAAGAGAGGTCAGTTTTGCTTCCCGGCTCCCTTTTTCAAATATTTTTTCCATTTCATTCCTCCTCCTGCCGGGATTGATTTTGTGCATTTTTTTTAATCAGTAAAAAGAATGAATTGAGTATAATTTTATCTTAAGTGTTTTTCAGGAAAGAGGCAGAGAGTGGGTCCCTGTCTTTTCCCTTTCTTGGATAATTTATTTATGCAATTTGTGTGCCAGATGAAAATCAGCCTATTTTTCTTTTCTGCTGTTTTTCAAAATGAAGTTCTTCAATGTTGAGTGAAAAACCGCTTCTTTTTTCTCCATCCTTGCTTTCCCAATTATTTTGCTCCAGTTTTCCCCGGACAATAATCGGGGTGCCGGGTTTTAAATATTCCGCCAGTTTTTGAGCTTTCTTGCCCCAGAGAATGGCTTTAATAAAATTTTTTTTCGTCTGCCACTGGTTGTCTTTTTTTTCAACTGTTTCAAAAACCAGGGTGAGGGAAAGATAAGCAAATCCTCCGCTGGTAAATTTAATTCCGTCATTTCTCACGACTCGGGTCTCTAAAATAATTTGATTCATCATAATGCGCTCCTTTTTTTTAATCTGTTATACTTAAACAAGAAAAAAATGAATTTTATGCCGATTTTTTTTTAAAAATTTATTTTTTAAAACTGGATTTTGATTTTTAGACTTATTTTCAAGGCGAATGCTTAAATTTATAAGCATTAAAAAAGAAGTTGGTTTGTAAAAATGTTTCAATTTCTGTCTTCTTATCAAAAAGGCTTGATTTTTGTGGTGATCTCAGCTTTTTGTTTTGCTTTCCTTCCTGTTTTTGCTGTTTTTGCCTACCGCGAAGGCATCAATCGGGAGAGCCTTCTTTTTTTCAGATTTTTAGGAGCATCTGTTCTTTTTGCAATACTATTGATTGTGAAAATTAAAAAACTGAGGATTTCTTTTAAGGAAGTTTTCTATTTTTTTATTCTGGGCGGTGTTTTTTATATGCTTCAATCCAATTTTTATTTTGCATCCCTCAATTTCATCTCAGTTTCGCTGGCCGTTGTTTTTCTTTATACTTATCCCATTTTTGTAGCTCTTTTCTCGTTTATCCGTGAAAAAAGAAACCCGGGCTGGATGAAAATAACCGGTATTACGGCTGGTTTTTCAGGACTGGCGCTTATTCTAGGAATAAAAAACATGGATATCAGATGGGAAGGGGTTGTTTTGGCTTTGGGCGCTTCAATTATTTACTCCGCTTTTACGCTTTTTTCAAATAAGGTTGTCAAAACGGTTGATCCTTTGATTTCTTCTGCTTTTCTTGTGTTTTTTGCGGCGCTTTCGTTTTTTATGATCGGAATGGTTGAACATAAAATTTCTTTTCCTTCCAGCTGGACAGTGTGGGGACTGATTTTTGGATTAGCTTTTTTTTCAAGTGTTCTTTCCATTCTTTTTTATCTGGTCGGGATGAAAAAAACAAATCCCACAACTGCTTCCGCCATCAGTATGCTGGAGCCTGTTTTTTCGATTTTATTCGCTCTTTTTCTTTTTCAGGAAACATTGACTTTTCTCCAGTTTTCAGGGATAGTGATTACCCTTTCAGGAACCTTTCTCACCGCTTTTTCAAAAGAAAAAAATCTGAAATATTGATAAACTGTTGATGCGGTAAGTGATCGGAGGTGAAGTGAAAGGAAGGATAAAATTGATTTTCTTTCTCACCGCTTGTGAAATTTTCCTAAAACGGTTCTTTTAAACCGCTTTGCGTTCTGTTTTCGATTGATTATTTTGCTGCCCCTCTGGTTTTTTCCTTGCGGAAAAAAAGGAGGGAAAGTTTTGATTTGTTGTTTGATGGACTTAATAATTGGTTTTAAAAAAATTAAGCCATAATTTTGACTGTATTTCTTTTACAAGAATTTTAATTTGATTTTTGTGTTTCGTTTAAAGAAATCTGTTTAATTTCTTCACTATCAAGACCTGTATATTTTTCAATTTGAATCATGGAAAAACCGTCTTTCAGCATGCTTTTTGCAGTCTCTATTTTCCCTTCTATCTTTCCTTCATTAAAAATTTCTTTTTTCACTCCATATTTTTCTGTCAGTCTTCGGATGTTTTTTTCTATCTTTGTCAT
>MIAO01000146.1 GCA_001829155.1 Spirochaetes bacterium GWB1_36_13
TCCCTGATTTTTCGCTCCACCTTTTCAGATATCCTTTCAAATGCATTGTCATTGGGGTGAATTTCATCGTACCATTCGTTTTCAAAAACGGTTCCCCGTATATCGGTATAGTAAAAACGACCGGGATAGTTTTTTTCCACTTCTATTAAAACTTCATTAAAACGGTCGATCAGGCACTGAACAATATATTTCTGGGTCTGCCTTTCCGTGATCCCTTTGGAGACCAGCACAGGATAAATCCAGACAAAAAGACTCAGATTACTGGGAATCACATAGTCATATCCGTGCATCAGCACAGGAAGCTCGGGCAATACTCCGTGAATCTGAGTAAGAAGAGCTTCTATATTGGCTTTTATGGAAACCATTTTTTCTTCCAGTTTATCTTTAATAAGATAAGGGGCTTTAGACATAACCAGAGTTTCAAAAACGCTGGGAGCCAAGAAATCGTTGCCTCCTCCTGAAAGCAGGAATAGTCTTGGATTTTCTGTTTTCAAAGCTTCCAGAAACTCACTTTGAAAAACCATATTGGCAAGCTGGTCGCCCGCATCTGAAAAACAGCGCATTGCATAGCCCCAATCTATTAAGTAATCAATAATATCGTGTACAAAAGGATGCTGGAACCAGGAATCTCCTTCGCTCACAATGCGGATTGCCCCGGGTTTTTGTTTTAACAAAAAATACTGTTCTTCCCTGATTTTTTTCACCCTGCGGTTGATATTGTTTTTAACCATTTTAAAAAAACCGATATCTTCTTTTTTATCCATCGGTTCTTCCAATAATTCACTTTCTTCATCATCCAGAAAATCCCAGGAACAGGGCTGATAAAAATTCGGCTTGGTATATTCCTCAATTTCATCGATTTTCTTCTGAAAATCCTCTTTCATCAGGTTGATTTCTTTCATTATATCGTCTTTTTTCATAAGAATCAAATATAGTTAAAAAAGAAAGGAAAAAAAAATTTCAATCCCTGATTTTTTCCACATACCTTTTATATAAAACCTAAAAAATAAAATTACAAAAACTTCTATTTTTTTATTAGGCTTTTGAAATAAGAAAACATTTTCCAAAATGCAATCATGTCCTGTTTAATCTGATCAAGCTTGGTATCTCGAGCCTGATTGATTCCAGCGGCTTCTCCATTTACACTTAAATTGCTCGCCTTTCCGTAGCTCAGGTCTTCATCTTTCACATATTTATTCAGATTTTGTAAATTTGAAAATCTTAAAAGTTATCAGTATATTTTTTATCACAAAATATCCAAAAAAAGGCAAGGGATGAAACTCGTATTATTTTTTATATTTTTATCTTTCCCTCTTTTTATTTCCGCTGAAACCTATTATTACGAAGACAGCGGATTCAGTTTCTGGGTTCCCGAAAACTGGACAGTCGAAGAACAGGATGAAGAAATCGCAGCTTATCTTGAAGATAAAGAAATTCTTGCTTATTTTTTTATTTCTCCTGAACAAAATATTGAAAAATCTCTTTCAGGTGTTTTAAAAGCTTTTGAAGACACACTGGATAAAATCGAAACCGGTGAAATCGAGGAAGATGAGATTAACCAGCTGAAAGTCATCGCATTATCAGGCCGGGGGCTTCATAAAGATGAAAAAAAAACTTACGATTTTGGAATTTATATTTATTATGATCAAGATTCTCATGAGAGTTTCTTTGCCGTCGTTTTTGCGAAAGAGGCTTCTTTTCAGGAGTTTTCAAGCGAAATCGCTGAGATCTGCCTGAGTGTAAAAAAAGATGGAACAATACAAAAAAATGAAAAAAGAAAAACAATCCGAAAGACTTTCCCGATTTAAATCACAAATTTCTATTTTTATCAGAAATGATTCTTTTCAAATCCTTTTCATTCTCATGCTGCTCTCATTTATTTATCACCTTGCCATATTATTTTCAAGCCCGTTTGCATTCGGGTCGGATGGATATTATTATGTTTATCAGATTCAATCTTTTACAACAAAAGGAAAATTTTCTCCTCCCGATTCTTCGCTCACTCTCTACTTTCTTTCTTTTTTTGGTTTTATCCTTTCAAACCCTTTGACCGCTTTAAAAATAGGGACAGCTTTTCTGATTTCCCTCATGCCCCTTCCTGTTTATCTGTCTGCCCGGAAATTTTATCCCCGTTCATTGGCGTTTGCAGCTTCTTTTCTCATTGTTTTTAATCCTCTTTCTCACTATTTTGTTTTTGAATATGTCAAAAACCTTGGCGGCATTGTCTTTTTTCTTTTTCTTCTGGCTCACTCCCTTCAAAACAAAGAAAGCCTTATGAAGCCCAAAAACCTGATCCTTCTTTTTTTTCTTCTCAGCGCCGCTTTTCTCACACACAAACTAAGTGCTTTGTTCGGGGGAATTCTTTTTGCGGGACTTTTGCTCCATTGTTTTGGCAAAAAACCGATTTTCTGGATTTTATCTATTCCTCTGAGCATTCTTTTGATTTATTTCGCTGGAAAAATCTTTCCCAATACGCTATATTTTTCTGATTTTATCCGTTTGAAAGATTTTTTCACTTCTTCTTTCTATTTTAATACTGCCCTTATTTTCCAGTTTGTTCCTTCTCATTTTCTGATTCAGTCTGTATTGATTCTGATTTTGTTTTCATTTCTTTTTTATTTTTTCCTGAGAAAAAGCCTTTCTTCTTCCCCTCCTTTTTATTTTTTCGGACTTTTATTATTCATTCTTTTTTTATTTCATTTTCCTTTTGTCAATCAACAAAAAGATGAGCTTCTCTATCGCATTTTCCTTTTATCGTTTATTCCAGCCGCCTTTTTTCTCCCGATTTTGTTTTTCAAACTGAAAAAAATCCTGCTCTATCCCTTTCTTCTTCTTTTTTTTGCTTCTCACTGGATCTCGGTATCATGGAGCTTAAACCACCCGAAACACGACTACCTTCTTTATTCCCAGATTATCCCCCTTATAAAGCTTCCCGACAACTCACTTCTGATTGCTCATCAGGGATTTGACTATTATTACTGGGTTGCGACAGGAAAAAAATCGTTTCACTTCCTCCCCGAGAAAAAACACCAAAACCGCCCTCTCTACCGCCTGGCCTATGCCGTCAATCCTTCATTGATTCAAAAACAGATCGGTAAGATCGACTTAAAACTATTTCCTGGATTTTATATCCTCTTGAAAGAAGAAGACTGGCAGAGATTTTTATTATCCCTTCCGGAAAACGAGAAAAAAAAATATCAAAACTGGAAAAATCCTTATCAGAAAAGAAAAGAATTCATGCTCGACAATCAAAAATTTAGAAACTATATAAAGTCTAAAAACTGACATTAAAACAACCTCTATTTTTTTTCGATTTTTATTTCTTTAACTCTGCACGAGGCAGAGTTTCCCCGTCCGACTTGATTTCACGGATGAAATCACGGAGGACTCCCCCTTGTCCTTAAAAACTTAAGGATAAGGGGGTTAGGGGGTTTGGATTTGAAACCGCAGCAAAATCTGCAAGAGGGAATATTCGAGTTAAACCGGATACAAACCTTTACAATACCTTTTCAGGTTTATTGACAAAATATCTCATATTTTTCTTATAGTTCTACCAATAGTATCTACTGGAGAAATTTTAAACGATAAAATAATCAGGCGTAATTTTGAGAGAAGTTTTCTTTAAAAAACTGGTCGTGAGGGGATAAATTGGGTTCTTTTTTCTTCATTTTTTAAATTCACTTAGCTGACCCGGTAAATTCGGTTGACTGACCCTCTTAATTTTTTTTCGTGTGAAGGAGATAGACAGCGATCATGGAGAGGCTTCCGCCTAAAAGGGTGGCGGGCTGGACAGCTTCATCGATCAAAAGCCAGCTGAAGAATACGCTGCTGATCGGGACAATAAAGGTAAACGAACTGGTAAAGTTTGATCCCATGACTTTTGAAGAATAAAAATAGAGGGTGGTGGAAAAAGTGGTGGAAAGGACGGTGAGATAACCTAAATTGAGCCAGAAACCAAGCCCTGCGTCAAAAGTTTTGAAAAAATCACCCCAGTCCATAAAAAAGACTTCAAAAAGAGAGGCAATGAAATAAATATAAATGCTATAAACCCAGACAGAAATCTTTTCCTGAGCTTTCTGGCTGTTTAAAGTAAGTCCTGCCCAGACCACAGCGCCGACTACAAATAAAAGGGAGCCGGATAAAAGCAGGGCTGAAAGGTTGTTTTTCCAGATTTGAATCGTGAGCATTCCGCCGGAAAGACCCAGAAAAAGAGCAAAAATCTGTTTTTTCCGGATCGGAATTTTAAAAAAAATAAGGCTTAAAACAAAGGTGAAAATCGGATTGAGGGTAGTGACAATTACTCCTCCCGTTCCAGCAAATCCTTTTTGGAGCCCCAGAAAAAAAATCTGGGTATAAAGAATCATGAGGGCGGCTGCCAGAAGGAGGCGGAAAAGGGTTTTTCGATCCACTCGAAGCGATTCTTTAAAAATAAAAAGAAAGGGAATATAACAAAGTGTGGTTAGAAAAAATCTGAGAAAGACTAGAGTATGAAATCCTGCTTTCATGGAAATGCTTTTTGCTGAAACCCAGCTTCCGCCCCAGATGCTCATAGCCAGAAACATTAAAAAAATAAATTTAAATTTTTTCGGGTTTTGCATAAAATCCATTTTTTTGTTTTTCAGTCAATTAAATTTAATTCTTTTAAAAAAATTAGTATATTTTTTTTAGCTTATTCGAAGAGTGTGAGGAAAATATGTCTATGATTGCCGAACTGATCCAGGAACTCAAAAAAGAGAAAAAAGTTTATATTCAAGCGCATAATTTTCCAGATCACGATGCGGTGGCGGCGGCTTTCGGTCTTCAGACGCTTTTAGCTCATTTCCAGATTGAGAGCCAGATTATTTATGACGGAGCGATTGAACGATACTCTTTGATTCAGACCATTGAAAGCTTAAAGATTGATATGAGCGGGCATAAAAAAATTAATCTGACATTTAACGATAAAATCATTATTGTGGACGGGTGTAAAGGGAATAAAAATGTCAGCGAACTGGACGGGGAAGAAATTGCGGTGATTGATCATCATCTGGTCAAGCATCCTGAAAATGTCTGTTTTGTGGATATCAGACCGGATTACGGGTCTTGTTCCACAATTATTTATAGTTATTTTAAAGAACTCAATATTCCGATCCCAAAAAACACGGCTACTGCATTTTTAATCGGAATCAAAACCGATACCGCCTCTTTTACCCGCGGGGTACATCCGAAAGATCTGGAAGCATTTTCTGAAATTTATTATCTGGCGGATAAAGAACTGGCCAATTTTATATTGAGAAACTATATAGAGATGCAGGATCTGGATTTCTATCACTATGCTGTTGAAAATTTTAAAACCTACCGCAAATTTTTTTTTTTATTTTTTCCTCAAGGCTGTTCAACCAATCTGATGGGAATTTTAGGAGATTTTTTTCTTTCTCTCAAAGAAATTAATTTTGTGGTCATCTGCGCGAAAAATCAAACTAAAATCAATCTCTCGCTCCGAAGTGAAAAAACCGAGTGGAATGCTTCGGCGGTGATTCAGAAAATTTTAGCCGGAATCGGATTTGGAGGAGGGCACTGTGAAATGGCTGGGGGGATTATTGAGAAAATAGAAAATTTTAACCCGGACATTTTGTTTGAAGAAGTGAAGAAAATGCTTTATACGGATTATTCAGCGGAAAAATCTGATGGAAAATAAAATTTTAAACAGTCTCCAATTGGGGATGCTTTTTTTAAACGGATTTTTAATTTCAAGGATTTTTATCAAATGCGGGATCGCTGAAAAAACGGTTTTTTTCTTTATCAGAAAAAGCAAGGGGCAGCTATCCAGAATCCTTTTTCTCCTTTTGATGACAACCGCAGGTGTTTCTATGTTTATCCCCAATATGATAGCGATTTTAGCGGTTTTGCCCATATTAGAAATCCTTAAAAAAGACTTTGATAAAATTGATAATCAAAATCAATCTATCAACACTTCGTTGGCTGCTTCCAGTCTGTATGGAGCCAATCTGGGCGGGACGGGCTCAATTTCAGGCAGTCCATCCAATTTGATCCTGATAGGATTTTTGATTTTAAATAATATAGAAGGCAGTGAGAAAATCAACCTCTTATCCTGGTTTGGCTGGGGGATTCCCTTTGTTTTTGTTTTCGGGATTTTTTCGTTTCTGCTTGTTTTTTATTTTTTTATTCCCAAAGAGTTTCGAAAAAAGAAAATCGCTTTTGAAAAAGTGCATGAGCATCACGCTCATTATTCTCATGAGAAAAAAGCGCTGGTTTTAAGTCTTGTTTCGTTTTTTTTCTGGATTGTTTTATCAGCTCTCAATCTGTTTCAGTTCAAGGGTGTTTTTTTTCTGACTTCAATTTTGGGGTTTGCCTGGCTCGTGGTTTTTATTTTTATGGTTTTTGTGATTCCTTCAAAGGATCCTTTGTCAGGTTTGAAATCTCCGATTCTAAAAATTAAAGACTGTTATTCCAATCTCCCTAAAAAAGGGTTTATTATTCTTGCGGCGGCGGTTTTATTTTCCTCTGTATTGGTCTATTTCGGGATTGATAAGAAACTTTCTTATTTTATTTCATTGGTACTTCCTAAAGAGATTCACCCTTATTTTCTATTACTTTTTTTATTGACAGCCACGATTTTTCTTTCTGAGTTTATTTCAAATACAGCGGCCGCAATCAGTTTTTTTATCATTACTTTATCTGTTTCACAGACTGTTTCGTTTGATCCTCTTTTTTCTCTTATCGGGATATCCATCATATCCACTCTTCCAGCTATGTCTCCGATTGCCTCTCCTGTGAATGCTCTGGCATACGGGGGGATCAAAGGTATCAAGATGAAAAAGATGGTTGTTTCGGGTTTTTTAAATAACCTGATTGCCGTTATTCTGGTGAGTCTATTTTGTTATTTTGTTTTGCCGTTTTATTACCAATCGTTTTGATTTTTTGCTAATTAAAATCATTTCATTATATAAATGAACTCGGACACCGAGCCCAGCCGAGATGTCACTTCGGCTTTGCTCAGTGACCGTTTACAAAATATACTAAACAAAATATAAATTGTCCGTTTTTATATTTACTTTGTCATTCCCGCG
>MIAO01000147.1 GCA_001829155.1 Spirochaetes bacterium GWB1_36_13
GGATTGAATATACAGAAAAATCAAGGGGGTCAGTCAACCGAATTTGCCGGGGGTCAGCTAAGTGAATTCAAAGGGGTCAGTATCGTGAAAAATGACAACATGTAAGCTATTTTATGTATTTTTATCAATAAATTTGCTTGTTTCATAAAATTATGTTAAATTATGAAACAATCAGTTAATCAGGATTACAAATGCGGGAAAAAAGAAGTTTTTATGAAGAAAAAGAGTATATTGTTATTTGTAATGTTTCACGAGGTTGTGTAAAAGATTTAAAAAAAGGAGAATGGTCATGAATAATGAAAAAGAGTTTAAAAATGCAAAACTTTCTTTAATTTCAACCCAAGCTGAAGTTTTAAAAGAGATTCATGTGATTTGGGAAACTGTTTTAAATAAAAATATTAAACATGATATTATCGTTTCTGAGATCCAGAAAAAGATAGACTATTTGACTTCATTCAATAATGCTCTTCTTGAATGCCGTTTTTCCGATTTTACTCATTGTACTTTTAAAAAAAATCAGTCTCATCAAATCACTCTTTATTTAGAAGAATTATTAAAAGAACTTCAAAGCCAGAATGTGAAAGTTGATTCGTATATTTTTGAGAAGATCAATGAGTTCAGGATTTACCAAACCCGTATTTTCACTCTTTGTCAATCGTATTATTCTTAAAGTTTTTTTATCCAAAAAATATCAATTTCATATAAGGTGTACTCCCTCTGACTCAGCCGGATGTATTTCAAGAAAAAACCAGTCCCACCATGCCTGATTTTTGATAATTTTTAAATATTTCTCTCTTTATATCTTGCTTCTCGTTAAATTTTATCTCACTAAAAAATTACAATGAGATAAAAATGACCCATTCTTTAAAAGAAAAAATAGACCTGATTCTTCCTTTTGTGCAAAGACCGACCCGTTATATCGGCGGTGAGATCAATTCTTGTCTCAAAAACAAAGCTGATTTAAAAATTGCGCTTTCTTACCCTGATCTTTATGATATCGGGATGGGAAACCTGGCTTTAAAAATTCTTTATGAAATCATTAACTCTCATCCAAGCTATATTGCTGAAAGAGTTTTTTCTCCCTGGCTTGATTTTGAAAATGAGCTGAGAAAAAATGATCTGCCTCTTTATACTTTAGAAACTTTTACCCCTTTGAATCAATTGGATGTGCTGGCTTTTACCCTTCCTTATGAAATGGTTTACACCAATGTGCTGGCGATACTGGATCTGGGAAAGATTCCTCTTTTTGCCGAAGAAAGAAAAGAAATTGACATTCCTTTTATCATTGGAGGAGGTCCGGCAGTGGCCAATCCTGAGCCTCTTGCGCCTTTTTTTGACGGATTTCTGATTGGGGAAGGCGAGAAAGCGGTTCTTGAAATCCTTGGAGTCATTCAAGAAGGGAAGCAGGCTGGAAAAAAAAGAATTGAAATTTTAAAAGACTTGAGCCAAATTTCCGGTTTTTATGTTCCTTCTCTCTTTCCGATTGAATATGAATCAGACGGATTGTTTTTGAAAAATAAATCAGAAAAAAAGATAGAAAGAAGGATCGAGCATTCTTTAAACGATCTTCCTTTTCCCAGCGCCCCTCTCATTCCATGGTCGCGAATTGTCCATGACAAGGGAAGCGTGGAAGTTTTCAGGGGTTGTTATCATAAATGCCGTTTTTGCCAGGCAGGGGTTTTTTACAAACCTGTCAGGGAAAGAAATCCCGAGACGATTCAGAAAGCAGTGAGAGAAATCTTTTCAAATACAGGGCAAAGAGAGTTTTCCCTCCTTTCTTTAAGCAGCGCTGATTATTCCCTTCTTCCGGATCTTTTAAAAGCTTTAAATGAAGAGTGGAAAGAAAATTTTGTTTCTTTTGATCTTCCATCCCTTAAAATCAACTCGTTTAATCTGGAATTACTGGAATCTTTAAAAAGTGTGAGGAAGGGCGGGCTGACTCTGGCAGTTGAAGCCGGAAACGATCTGATTCGAAACAGCGTCAGTAAAGATGTTTCAGAGGAAAAATTGATTGAAATTATTCAAACCGCGTCTGAAAAAGGCTGGAAGCTGATAAAACTTTATTTTATGCTTGGGATGACTGAAAATATTGAAGAAGAAAAAAATGCGATTATAGACTGTCTGTCTCAAATACTTTCCGCAAGCCGGAAAATGTCTTTTAATATCAGTTTAAACCTTTTTATCCCAAAGCCTCACACAGCGTTTGAAAGAAGAAAATTTTATTCAATGGAGAGTTTTAAAAAAGCTTCGCAGGAAATCAAAGAGTATTTTAAAAAAATAAAACGGCTTCAAATCAAATACAGTGAACCGGAACTTTCTTTTATTGAAGGTATTCTGGCAAGGGGTTCCAGAAAGACAGCAGAGATTGTTTTAAAGGCTTTTCAGGAAGGGGCGAGGTTTGACGGATGGAGAGAGTCTTTTGATTTTAAACTCTGGAAATCTGTTTTTGAAAAAAACAAACAGGTGTTTGATTATGAAATTTTAAGTGAAAATCTTCCTGAAGATTCGATTCTTGCCTGGCAGCATCTGGATATGAAGGTCAGCGAAGATTTTTTTCAAAAAGAAAATGAAAAAGCTTTCAATTCCATAAAATCTGAAAGCTGCAATGAAAAATGCCGGGATTTCTGCGGGGTTTGCTCGGGAGAAGTGAAAAATCAAAAAGCGGAAGAAATTTTTTCTTCGGCAGATGAATATATCCAGCCTATGTTTAAAATATCGGCTGATTATAAAAGTACGGTCTCATTGGTTTTCTCAAAAGAAGGTTCTTTAAAATACCTTTCTCAGCTTGAACTCTTGACTTTATTTGAAAAAATTCTTTTAAAAACAAGACTGCCTATTCTTTTTACAGAAGGTTTTAATCCTCACCCGAAACTCCAGTTTGGTTTTACTCCTCCTGTCGGCATCGAATCTTCTTATGAAAATATGAGATTTGACCTTGGCGGCGAAATAGAATATGAAGAGCTTGTTTCTATTCTCACGCATCATTTTAAACCATTCACTTTAAAAAAGATAGTTATAAATGAAAAAAGGCTTCCTTCGCTTCAGGCTATTACGGCTTATCAGGATTTAATGATAAAAAAATCTTTTATCTTAGATGAAAATCTATTATTATTAATGAAAGAAAAATATACGATAATAGACGAGAATAGCGAGAGTTTTATTTTTAGAATACCTATTACTGAAAAATTAAAAAGTTTTTATCCCGGTTGTGATATTTATCAATTCAAAAGAATAAGACTGCTAAATAAAGAACTGAAAGAGGTGCTCTGATGAGTCAGCTTCAATTTGGACAAAATTATCTTGCCGAACAGCAGGAAGTCATTCGCATACTCAAAGAAAAAATGAAGGAAAAAGACCAGCTTCTGGATTCCTATGAGCAGATTTCAAAAGCTTTTGAAACCATTTTAGATTATACCCGTCAGGAACTCACCGAAAAAGACATGACGATCAGGGCTCATGAGGAAGTGCAGGAACTGGCTCGCGCTGAAATGATTGATAAGGAAAAATTGATTATTGCTTTAGAAAAGCTCTCTGAAATTTCAAGAAAAAAGAAGATTGATAAGGAAAAAATATTAAACGCATATGAAAATCTGGTGGAATTTTCCAGATCCGAAATGAATGAGAAAGAACAGCTGATAAAAGTTCAGGAAGTGGTTCAAGGTCTTTCTCAGGAAGAAATCAAGACCAAGGATGAGATTATTGCCGCACATGAACTGTCTCAGGAGTTTTCAAGACAGGAACTTTTAGAAAAAGAAAAACTTTTAAAAACTTATGAAGATCAGATTTTCAGCCTTGCCCGAAACGAAATTAAGGAAAGAGACTCTATTATTCAAGCCTATGGTCATTTTGAAGACATTGCCCGGAATGAAAAAATAGAGGTGGAAAAACTTCTGGATGTGTATCAGGAAGTGATTAACTATGCAAGACAGGAAATTGTGGACAAAGATAAAATCATTGAAGCTCAGGAAAATGTGGAAGAACTGGCGCGGACTGAAATGATTGAAAAAGAAAAAATCCTAAAAACTTATGAAGAGTCGATTTTCAACCTTGCCCGTCAGGAAATCAAGGAAAGGGATCAAGTGATTCAGGCGTATCAGAGATTTGAAGAAATGGCAATGAATGAAAAAATCGAAGTGGAAAAACTCCTTAGCGCTTATCAGGAAGTGATTAATTATGCAAAACAAGAGATGGTGGATAAAGATAAAATCATTGAGGCAAAAGAAAATGTGGAAGAGTATGCCCGAAATGAGATGATCGAAAGGGAAAAAATACTCAAAGTCTATGACAAGATTTCAGAAATGGCGAGAATGGAAATCCTGGAGCAGGAAAATATTATTGAAGCGTATGAAATGTTTCAGGAACTGGCGAGAAGCGAAAAACTGGATATGGAAAAAATGCTTGCCACCTATGATGAACTGGTAAGATATGCCAGAGGAGAGATGATTGATAAAGATAAAATTATTGAGGCTCAGCAGAATCTGAATGAATTTTCAAGACAAAAAAAGATATCCCATAGTAAAAATATAGATGAGATGACAAAATCGGAACTTTTGGTGCATATTGACGAATTAAAAAAAGATTTTGAGCATTCTTTTCATTCTCTTTATTCTTTTCAGGAAATCGGCGAAGAGCTTCAGGAAGCTTTAAAAGACTTTAACCAGATGCTTGAAGTCTATTCAATGCCGGGAGGCAAAACAACAGTGATTGAACAGGAAACTGTTCAAGATAAAAAAATTCCTGAAGACAATGCGGATGATTCTGATTCAATTATAATGGATGATGAGGAGGAAATCCAAATAGAAGGAGATTCTTCAGAAAATACAGGCGGTCAAAAACTATCGGAAATAGATGAATTTATATTGATCGAGGAGGACGATTAATGGAATTGAAAATAGGCGGAGTATCAGTCGGTGAATTGGCAGAAAAATTTGGAACTCCCATTTTTGTTTATGATGAAAAACAGATAACAAAAAATATTGATGATTTGAAAAAATCGATAACATACCCTAAGTTTAAAATAAAATATGCCTGTAAGGCAAACACGAATTTAGCTGTTTTAAAACTGGTGAAAGAAGCTGGACTGGGGATTGATGCTGTTTCTACAGGGGAAGTCTTTCTGGCGCAGAAAGCGGGGTTTAAAAATGAGGATATTCTTTTTACAGGCGATAATTCCACTGAGGAGGAATTTCAGTACTGTAAGGATAATCAGATTGCCCTGAATATCGGCTCTCTTTTTCAGCTGGAGCTTTTCGGGAAAAAATACCCGGGAAGCGTCGTTATGATCCGGCTCAATCCCGATGTGGGTGCAGGGCACCACGATCATTGTATTACAGGAGGACCTGAGAGCAAGTTTGGGATTTATATCCATAAAGCGGATGAAGCGAAGAAAATAGCCTCTCAATATAACCTCAAAATCAAGGGAATTCATTCTCATATCGGTTCAGGGATTTTAGACCCTGAAGTTTTTATGGAAGCAATGAATATTATTCTGGATGAAGCAAAGTTTTTTGAGAATCTGGATGTGATTGATATCGGCGGAGGTTTGGGAGTGCCTTACCATGAAGGGCAAAAGCCTTTGGATTTAAAACTTCTGGGAGATAAAATTACAAAACGGATGGAAGAGTTTAACCGTTCTTACGGCAAGGAAGTCACTCTTTATATGGAGCCTGGAAGGTATATTGTTGCCAATGCCGGTTATCTTCTGGCACAGGTGGTCAATAAAAAATCTACCCCGCTTTATCATTTTGTGGGTGTCAACTCAGGTTTTAACCACTTAATCCGGCCTATGGCGTATGGAAGCCATCACAGGATTGTGAACGGTTCGAAAATCGATTCGGATGTCTGGGAAGAAGTCATGGTTGCCGGGAATCTCTGTGAAAGCGGAGATGTTTTTACAAAAATAGATGAAAAGAACGCGCCCTATAAAATACAAAATCCGGAATATGGTGATATTCTAGTGATCAAAGAAGCGGGAGCTTATGGATTTTCCATGTCATCCAATTATAACAGCCGGCTCCGTCCTGCTGAGGTAATGGCGTGTGAAGGGAAAGCTTCTCTTATCCGCAAGGCAGAGACTTTTGAGGATCTTCTCCGGGGGCAAATCATTTGAAAGCCTTGATTACGATCCCGCACAGTTTTTTCTTAAAGAAAGTGGCGGGGGTTCCTTTAATTAAAAGAATTATCAAAGTTCTCCAGAAATTCGGAATCTATGAGATTTATATCCTGAGTAATATTCTGGAACTGGAAAAAGATAATGAAATCCAAGTGATCCGTAAAAAAGAAGAGGTTCAGGAAAAATTGGGGGATTCTTATCTTCTGATCGATGTGCCGGCTGTTTTTGATATGGATTTTTTGAAAGACATTTATTTTTCAAAAAAAGAAGGAATTTTAGCTTTTTCAAAAGCAGTACCCTATCAGGGAAAAGGAATCTTTCAGGTTCTGACCAAAGATCAGGATATTAAAAAAGCTGAAAAACTTCTCTTGAAATCTCTGAGAAAACCTTATGATACTTTTATTTCAAGGACATTAAACCGTCCAGTTTCTCTTTTTGTCTCCAGTTTTTTGATGAAGACCCCCATAACCCCTAATTGGATTACTTTTATTGTTTTTTTAATCAGCTTAGCAGCTTCAGGATTGATGATTTTTCTTCCTGAAACAGACGGGAAATGGCTTGGTATCTCTATTTACTACTGGCAGGGGCTTTTGGGCGGAACCCTTTTTCATATTGCCTCGGTTTTGGATGGGTGTGACGGAGAAATTGCCAGACTGAAATTTAAATCATCCAAGCTGGGAACCTGGCTGGATAATATCAGCGACGAACTGACTAATTTTATCTTTTTCGGCGCAGTGGGGCTTTATTCTGCCAAGCTTTATCAGGATTCTTTTTATCTTTCAATGGCGCTTCTTTCCATGGGGCTTTTTTTCCTGACCAAGATTCTTCAATATACGATGATTTTTATGAAACTTCAGGAAGAAGATATTGCGAAATTTGATTTTGATTTCAAAAAAAATGCAACCGGATTTAAAAAAGTACTGGTATTTTTATTTTCCATCGGTGAAAATATTGCCAGAAACGATTTTCTGGCTCTTGGAATGATGGTAGCCGGGATTTTTGCGCTTTTTTATTTTGCGGCTTATGTGATTTTTGTTTTTACCTCAGCGCTTTTTGTGAGTGTGGTAATCGAGTTTGTGAAAAAAGTGGTATTAAAAAAATAAATTTTTATAAATATTTTTCTTTTTACTAAAAAGATATTATATTTAATATACCATAAAGCTGGTGTAGCTCAACTGGTAGAGCAACTGACTTGTAATCAGTAGGTTGCGGGTTCAAGTCCCATCACCAGCTCTTTTGGACAGATGCCCGAGCGGCCAAAGGGAGCAGACTGTAAATCTGCCGGCGTAAGCCTTCGGTGGTTCAAATCCACCTCTGTCCATTCTTACTTTAACCGGGCGGTTAGCTCAACTGGGAGAGCATCTGCCTTACAAGCAGGAGGTCACAGGTTCGATCCCTGTACCGCCCATTTCAAAAACCGGTTAATAAATGAAAAAATATCTTCGATACAGTGTTGTAAACTTCTTTATTCTGATTCTTTTTTTTGTTATTTTTCTCAGGATTTTCCAGCTTTCTCTTTTTCAAGCCTCTGCGGAAACTGTCCTGGAAAATAATCAATTTCAGTATATGAGAGGGTTTATTTATTCAAGTGAACGGACTCATCTGGCGATCAGCCTGAAAACTTTTTCCATTTATGCTAATCCTTCTCTTTTTAATATTGAAAAATCAGATGATTACCGGAAACTTTTTCAAATTTTAAAAATCTCAAAAGAAAAAAAAGAACAGGTTTTAAACCCTGAGAAACGGTTTGTCTGGCTTCGCCGGTTTATTGAAAAAAATGATTATGAAATTCTGGAAGAAACGAATCTTTTAAAACTTCCCGGTATCAGCTCAATCAAAGAATACAAAAGAGTTTACCCTCAAAATGAAACTGCATCCCAGACTATTGGTTTTGTCAGTCTCGACGGGGAGGGACTTGCCGGTATTGAATACAGTATGAATCATTTATTAAAAGCTTCCAATGATTTTCTTCCCCTCTGGGAAAAAGAAAACATTTTGGGAAATGATATTGTCCTGACTCTCAATATTATTCTTCAAAAAGCCGTGGAAACGCTGATTGCCGAGGCTTATCAGAATACGAAAGCAAAAAATATTACCGCGGTGATTATGGAAGCCAGTTCAGGAGATATTCTGGCACTTGTGAATACTCCTACCTTTGACCCCAATTTTTTTTATAATTATTCCAATACTGAAATTTTTAAAAATAACGCTGTTTCTTATATTGATGAGCCGGGTTCAACTTTTAAGCCTTTGGTGATGTCTTTTCTTCTTCAGGATCATAAGATTACGGAAGATGAAAAGTTTAACTGCAAGGGGCAGGAAATGATTTCAGGGTTTCTCATCAGGGATGAACGGGTTCACGGGATGGTCAATCCCAGAAAAATTATTACTTATTCCTGTAATATCGGAATGGCTTTAGCCAGCCAGACATTAAAAAAACAGGAACTTTATCAAATCCTTTTGAATTACGGGCTGGGGGCAAAAACGGGTCTTCCTGTGGCTGGCGAAGAAAAAGGGATTATCCGAGTGCCTGAAAAGATGACTTCCCGATCCAAACTATCGATACCGATCGGTCAGGAAATCGGACTGACCCCGATTCAGCTGGTTACTGCTTATACCGCGATTGGAAATCATGGTATCTTAATGAAGCCGAGGCTGATTAAAAGCATAGAATACAACGGAAAAGTGATTCAGGATTTTCCGCCTGAAAAAGTAAAACAGATTTTAAGACCTGAAATATCTGAGACCATTCTTTCTTACATGAGGGATGTGGTTACCAGCGGTACAGGGAGGGATGCAAATATTCCGGGTGTTTTTGTGGCAGGAAAGACAGGGACAGCGCAGGTTTTTGATAACCATCTCCAGGTTTATTCAAAGGTAAACACGAGTTTTATCGCTTTATTAAAACATCCGAATGGAAAAACCTATATTCTTTACGCTGTGATTCGTAATCCAAGCGTGAAAGAAGCCTCAGGAGGCAAACTGGCAGCCCCTCTGGTAAAAAATATGGGGCTGAAACTGCTGGAAATTATTCAATAAAAAAAATAGGTTTCAAAATTCCTTCTATTCAGGTTTTTAATTTTATTTTCATTTTAGGATTCATCTGCCCCTCCGTTCGGCGCACTTCGGCTCCGCTCAGTGACCGCCTGCCGAAAGTCGGGAAATCTTTTTTCTGTTTGAAATT
>MIAO01000148.1 GCA_001829155.1 Spirochaetes bacterium GWB1_36_13
ATTTCGGTGTTGTCATTACTTCGCATCTCCCCAAAAAATCAACTCCTGAAACGGCTGAATGGGTTTCATCGGCAGATTTTCTGGCTATTCTGGAATAAAGCTTTTTATATTAAGTCTATTTTGAAACAATCAATCATCAAAAAAATTGGAGCGAATTTGTCAATAGAGCAGAAAAAATGATGGAAAGATTTTTGTCTGTGTTGATTGGAATCATCCATCTTGAAGATTTTGTCTGCGGATTCAAATCCAAACCCCCTAACCCCCTTATCCTTAAGTCTTTTAAGGACAAGGGGGGGAGTCCTCCGTGATTTCATCCGTGAAATCAAGTCGGACAAGGAAACTCTGCCTCGTGCAGAGTTTAAGAAATAAAATTCGAAGAAAAAAATCGAGCGGTTCTTTTCATGTTAGTTTTTAGACTTTATATATAACCAGTTTGGTTCGTTCTGAGTGTTTTATGATTTGTTAAAAAATATCTGTTTTTGGAAAAAAGCGGAAAATCTTAATCGGCGAATTCCGGAAAATTTAAATCGGTGCTGACATTTATACTTTTCTCTTCGTTAGTTTTTCCAGTCATTGAGGATTGCGGAAGAATAACTATACCCCTTGCTCCCGCTGTCAATGAATCTAATAAATGCTCAGTAAAAGCAATTTCATATAAATCTGGATTATTTATAGAGCCTTGAGAGTAGGGTGGGTTCATCATTCCAACAGTAGCTTGTTTTAACTGCAACTTTCCAGCGTCTTGTTTAAGAAAATCTTCATTAATTAAATTACTCTTACCGTCTCCTCTTAAAATCATATTAGTTGTACCAATTGTAAACATATATGGCTGTAATTCTATTCCATGTAGTTGTTTCTGTTTGATATTTTTTATGTCATTTTCCGTGGTTGCTTGTTTAAGCATTTTGTGCATGGAAGCGATTAAAAAACCGCCTGTTCCACAACAGGGGTCTAAAACAATATCATTTTGCTTTAGATCAACTAAATCACAAAAAAGGTCAGTAATATGTTTAGGGGTTAGAATTATTCCGAGAGTTTGTCCATCTCCTCCAGAATAAGACATAAATTCACCATAAAATCTACCTAGATGATCTTCTGATGATTTTGTATATTTGATACTCTTATATATGTTATCATTTAGAAATTCTGCGAAATATTTTAATGGAGTTTTATTTAATTTTGGGTTAATTTCATTTAAAATTTTTGTGTCTTTAATTAAAGAAAATTGATTTAATATTTTATCTTTTTTTTACATCAGGAGAAACATTTGATCTTGTTAAATTTGATTGAACTGCGTCATAAATTTTCTGGCCATCTGTTTTTACAGTGTCTCCTGTTAAATCATTAATAGAAAAGTTTTTAAACTCGGATTCCCTTAATGCTAATAAAATGCCCGAAACTACTAGAGGTTTATCAATATCTTTTAAATTTCCATAATTCCTTAAATCCTCATGTAGTTTTGAAGCATCTTTTAAAATCTCTTCAGTTTCTTTTTCCTGATCAGTAGTTTCTTTTAAAACTTCTCTAATATAATACTCATCAATATTTTGATCGTTAAAAGAAACAAAAGATTCAACTTCCGGCAACTCCCGATAGAATTCAGTCTCATCAATATAAATAGGACTAATTCTATGTTTTTTTTCATTTCCCGATATACCAAAAGCAATTATTTTTTTATAAGATGTATTTTTGACTAAATGTTGTCCATAAAACAACGCACCATTGACTGCATAATTTTTTATATCAGTTTTGTCTGTACTAATTAAACCTTTGTCATTTAGTTTTATATGGTTTGATAAATCCGCTTTATCTTCAATCACAATTAGAAAATCTTTTATCACCCCTATATATTCTGGAAAACCAACATTTCCCGTTCCGCTCTTTGAAGCAGTTTTTAAAGCTTCATTAATTTCTAAAATAGAACTGCCTTGAGGCTCTAATTCGATGTTTGCGTCTTTTAAAAGACCGAAAACCCATAAATCTGTTTTAACTTCTTTCTTAGCCATCTTTTTCCTCTATCTTCAACCGCCATGGACGGCGGTTTATTATTTTTATTTGGGCGGGGTTAATTAAATTTAACCATTTATATATTAGTAATACTAATCTAAATAAAGCTTTTTAGGCTCTGTCTTGCATCTAATGTTTTGCGTGTAAATGAATTTGTCCGTTCTTTAGACAAAAAACTTTAATAAACCCTAAAACATTGTAATTCAAAAATTTAATTAAATCAGAAGACTAGGGCAATTTGGGAGAGACTTGTACGCAAGCCGAACCATTTACACGCTGTTATGGTTATGTGAAGTGACACTATTTATCTTTCCATTTTTCGTATAATTTTTTCATATTTCTATATCTTGAACCTGTTCCAAAAAAATCTTCTTTATCACTTTCTATGGTATCAAAAAGCATATCTCTAAATTCAAGTCGAAAATCATCTTCTTCTAACTTACCCTTTAGAATAAAATAAGATAATCTATCAAAAGCATTTAAATAATCTTCCATAGCTTCTTTTTTATACGAATTTCTAATTTCTAGTAGATTTTTTTCTTCTGTTGATAACTTTGTTGAATCCCTACCGTTTATTTCTTTTAGAATTTCAGTTCTAATATTTGCTAATCGTTCTTTTCTTCTATTTAGTTCAAATTCTATATTAAATATTGCCATTAAATTTGAATATTTAACTGATTTTCTTAAACCACCTAACTGAAAATAAGCTATTAAGGCTGCGATTAAACCAGCAAGCCCTGCTAAACCTCCACCAATATAAGAAAAATCTTGTAAAGTCATATTAATCTCCTAAAGCTTTTGCGATAGCTTGTTTATAAACTTCATTATTTTTTATCATTTCTTTATTTCCCTGTGCTTCAGATAAATCTTCAGAAAATAATAATTTTTTAATTTTTTCTTTGTCATAACCAAGATCTAATAATTCATTGACTAAATTTTGGATCAATTCATTTGCTTCGCTTTGTCCTATTCCATTTTGAATCTTTTTTTGAACAGGTAGTATTTTACTTCTAAAAACTGACATATTTCCTCCTAAATTCTCTGTGCCATTTCACATAACTCAATATATACGAACTTCGCATATCCTTCCCACAATCTCATCATAAACCTGATTTAAAATATAGTAAAATGATTCTGAGTAGCAAAAACTTTATCCTCTCATTTCATTTTCCGGCGGGAAAGAGGTTTGAGGACACAGGAAACGAAGACTTTTTTATAAGAGGTATGATGACTCTCCGTTTCTTTTCCCGCCGAAAATGGGGTATAATAATAAAATAGTGGTATGAATCTATCATCTCCTACAAATTAAACTCTTTTTCCAGCTTTGATCAATAGAACCGAGGGTGAATTTTAAGAATTTTCCAATAGAACCTCAGGTTCTATACTTGATTTTCAATCTATTGTAGAGCAAGGGTTGAATTCTTTTACAAGAATGATCCAGCGGCTTCAAATCCAAACCCCTAACCCCTTATCCTTAAGTCTTTTAAGGACAAGGGGGAGTCCTCCGTGATTTCCTCCCTAAAATCAAGCCAGACGGAGGAAACCCTGCATCGTGCAGGGTTAAAGAAATAAAAGTTGTTAAAAAAAATTTTGATAATAAATAATTTTAATGCAAATCAGGAGGATTTGCAACCTAGAATTTCAAAAAGGAAAAAGACTTCCCGACTTTTGTCAGGATGACAAATGGAGGGGCAGATTATCACCGAATAAAAATAATACTTAAAACCAAAACTGCAAATTCATGACATTAAATTCTTTTTTGCCGGTGGCATTTAAAATTATCAGTTTTTGAAACCAGAAATATTAATCTTTAAACTCCCCTTGTCTTCCTCCGGGAGATAAGGGGCTGGGGGTTTGTGGGTAAAAAATCTTTTAGACTTTTTAACATGAAAATTGAGTTTTTCAGCGTCGATTAAACAGAGCTTTATTTGATCTATTGAAAAATACTTAAAATTCCGACTTATAAAATATTTATGTCGGATAATTTTTATTTTTCCGACAAAAAAAGACCTTGGTGTCTTAAAATTAGCACAGTTTTATTTTAGATTCCGGTCTTTTGCATTTTATTATGAGAGGATGATAAAATAAATTTTTTTTCTGAAAAAGAGAAGATTATTTTTATTCGTACTGGAGAGAAGGAACATGGGAATCGAGTTTTATTTTGAAGACCGGTCTTTTGCATTTTATTATGAGAGGATGATAAAATAAATTTTTTTTCTGAAAAAGAGAAGATTATTTTTATTCGTACTGGAGAGAAGGAACATGGGAATCGAGTTTTATTTTGAAGATCAGCTTTCAAGTCTTTATGATATTTTAAGGGAAAAACTAAAAAAAAGAAACAATCCTCCGTTTTTCGGTCAGACTGTTTTTGTTCCAAGCCCGGCGGTGGGCAAATGGCTGAAAATGAAGATGGCGGAAGACTCTGTCTTTTTTAATATTGAAATAGCTTATCTGGAGTCTGGATTTTTCAAACTCGCGGAAAAACTGACGGATCAGAAACTTTTTTCAATTCAGGGCGGGGAATTTGATTTTTATTATCATACGCTTTTTTATGAGGTGCTTCTGGAGAGCGGAAAGAAGAAGCGGGAGGTTGTTGAATGGGCCCGTCAGACCGGAAGCAAAGAGGATTTTTTTTCTTCTTATGAAACCTGGATACTGGCCGGCAGGCTGATGAAGCTTTTTCAGGAATGGGAATATCAAAACCCGGAAGAACTTTCCTGTTTTGAAAATGAAACAGATATTTACGCATTTTTCTATCAGCAGTGGATGGGAAAAATTAAAAAAAAACACGAAGGTAAAAAAAATCTTCTTGATTTTGTGCTTCATGATCCTGTAGAAAAAAATTTTCCAGATGAACACTTGATTCTTTTCGGGTTTCACTATCTTTCCGATTTTCAGTGCCGTTTTTTAAAAAAACTTTCCTCTTCCTTCGATTTCTCAGTGCTGATGAACCTGAGCCTCTCCTCTGAAAAGGAAGTGGATTGGGGGAAGGGGGGGAGGCAGTCTTATGAGATTTTAAAAGATGTTTTTCCTGAAATTAGCGGTCTTTCAGAAATAGAGACAGAAGGATTGGGAAATTGTATCAGGATAGCGGCGTGTCCCGGGATTTTTCGGGAAATCGAATGGATTTACAACCATATTTTATGGAGCATGAAAAACGACCCGTCTCTTTTATGGAATGAAATCGGGATACTGTGCGCAGATGAAGAATCTTACCTCCCCGTGATTGAGACTGTTTTCTCAAGAAATCCGGAAAAAAAAATCCCTTTTGTTTCTGCGGAAAAAAAATCAGGGGCAGAAGACAGTATTTTTGAAGCGCTTTCCCTGCTTTTGAATCTTTTCAGGGGCGATCTGACCCGGAAAGAAGTATTCCGGCTCATTGACAATCCGTTTTTTTTGAAAAATCACCTGATCAGTTATGAAAACAAGGAAAAATGGCTGGAACTTGCCGATAAGACAGGAATATTCCGTGATTTTGATTTGGATAACCCTGTAAAACCTTTTACCTGGAATCAGGGATTTCTGAGAGTCCGTTTCGGAAGAATTATGGAGCACGATTTTGAGGAAGAAAAAGATTTTCAGGGCATTGTTCCCTACTCCCTGAGCGGGTTCGAAGAAGATGAGAAGATTGATGTTTTTATTCTGACAGTGGAAAAAATACTTGAAACTCTGAAAAAATTCCTTTCAGGAGCCGCTAAAACTCCAGAAGACTGGAGCAAAGTATTAAAAGAAGTGATTGAAATAAGTTTGGAAACCGCGCAGGAAGACTATCAGTCAAAAAAAATACTGGACGAATTTCTGGAATTTCTGGAAAAAGATTTTTTATTCCTGAAAAAAGAAAACAGGGAAGCGGATTTCATCATTCCTCTTCTGATTGAAAAAATCGGGAGTTTTTCATCGAGAAAAGGCAGGCTTTTTTCTGAAGGCGTGAATGTGGGAAAAATTGAAACACTCTGCCAGTTCCCCTTCCGGCTGACTTATTTTACAGGCATGAACGAGGGAGTTTATCCTGCAAAAATCAAGAATAAAATACTGGATTATCAGACTGTCTCAGAAGAAAGAAGAAAAAAAAATCCCAGTTTATGGGCCTATCCGGATAAAAAAATAAAACCGGATACTTTTCAGAAATTTCTTTTTCTGAATGCCGTGAGCCGCATAAAAGAAAGAGGGTATATTACTTATAACGCTTATAATCTAGAAGATGATAAAAGACTTTATCCTTCATCCCTTCTGATGGAGCTCAAAGAGAGGGGAAAGGCGGAAGAAAGGGAAATCCCTTTTAAAAACTATCTCCCTCTGAAGGAAACAGTATCTGAAAAAACAGAGGAATTTTTAAGGCATTCCAGTCAGATAGACCAGGCGGTAGAGATGAGTTTTCTACCCGGAAAAGCTTTTGCCAATCCTTTTTGGGAAGAATACCGGGCTTTTCACTCACTGGAAGAAAAAGAATCGGAAAATAAGGAAATAATCAATATAAAAATCAATGATTTAAAAGAATTTCTCGTTAATCCTGTTTTTTCAAAAATCAAAAAAGAACTTGAAATATGGGAAGATGAAGAAGAAGACCTTTCTTTTTATGAAGACGAGCCTTTTTTCACGGAATTTCCTTCCGATTACCGTTTTATCACTGGTTTTTTAAAAAATTTCGTTTTAAAGAAAGAAGAGGGAGGAAGCCCAGACTGGGAAAAAGACCTTGAGAGGGAGTACTCTTACTGGCAGAAGCAGTCGGAAATGCCTGAAAAAAACTTCGGAAGGAAGGATTTTGAAACAATCAGGCAGAATCTGAAAGAGAGGATGGTTTTTCTGGATTCTTTTTTAAAAGAAGAAAAGGGCGTGTTTTTTCCAAACCTTGTTTTGGGTCAGACCAAATACCCAAATCCTTCACGAAAGGACTGGAAAATCCCTCCGCTTTCTTTTGAAAGCAATGGAAAAAACATTCAGCTGTCGGGCTCGCTGCCTCTGGTCTGGGTGAAAAAAAATGTTTTGAGCGTTCTGGTGATTACTCATGCGGGAGTAAAACCCTCTCTTTCAAAATATGAGCTTCTTCCCCTCCTTGTTTTTCTGATTCTCTCAGATGAAAGGTTAAAAGGAGAGATAGACACTCTTCATACCCATATACTTTTTAAAAAACAGATTTTAAAAAAAACATGGGGGCTTTCTGGAATCGGAAAAGAAAATTATCTGAAAACTCTCATAGACGATTTTCTGGAACCATCCGGATTCTGGGACTATCTTCCTTTTGATGAGATCAGCCGGAAAGATTTTGATGAAAAAGAAGAAAAAGATTTTTTAGAAAGCCTTGAAAATTCGTTGGAACAGGCAATTGCAACAGGGGAGGCTCTTTCTGTTAAAAATCTTGTTCTTATGCGCCCCGATATCCGGATTCCTCAGGATGCTTATGAGAAGGCAAAAAGAAGGTTTTTCCCCCTGTATCAGATGGGAGAGGAGAAAGAAAAATGAAAAACCCAATTCTTTTGAGAGATATTAATCAGCAGCTGGACGATATCCGAATAGACCGCCATGGAATTATTGAGGCGTCTGCGGGCACTGGAAAAACCTATGCAGTGACCAAAATAGTCAGAAAGATTTTAGTCGAAACCGCAACTGATTTAAACAGTATCCTTCTGGTTACTTTTACAGAGAAAGCGGCAGGCGAACTGAAAGAAAAAATCCGGGCGGAAATCAATCTCTGTCTCAAAGATTATCCTGAAAAAAGAGATAAGTTTCAAAAAAGCCTCAAAGAGTTTGACGATGCCCCGATTTATACGATTCACGGATTCTGTCATTCCATATTGCAGGAATATTCATCAGAGAGTTTTGAAGTGATTCAGGATGAAAAAAATATCCAGAAAAAACTCCTCTACCAGATGATGAGAAAAGAATGGGAAACGCTTTATGGACAGGATTTTGATTTTCTTCTTTCCGTCTCAGGGTTTCCTGAATATGACGGGAGGACAAAAAACAGCCGTACTTTAAAAAAAATCCTTGACGGGAGCACTACTTTCCAGCATCTGGCAGAAGATATTCTCAGACCTGAGCCAGAGGATATCAGTCTTCTCATTCAGGAGATTTTAAAGGGGTTGAGAAAAATTCAAGAAAGCCTTCAAGGAGTTTCTTTTCCTGAGACATCAAAAACCAAGATCAAAGAAGAGTTTTTTCAGAAAATCAGGTTGTTTCTAAGCGCCCAAAACGAGAAAGAAATTTTTCTTTCTTCTGTTGATTTGTCTGAGCTGTTTCAGAAAAAAGAGAAAACAGCAGATTATATTACGGAAGCCGATTTAAGTGAGTTTTTGCGTTTTATGAATGATAACGATCAAAAAATAAAGTCAATCAAAAACTATCTGATTTCCGATTCGATTCAAAGGCTTCGGGAGCGGATGAAGAATTTTAAAAAAAAATACAGGCTTCTTTCCTATCAGGATATGCTTTCCCATGTCTTTGAGATGATTCAGTCTGGTTTTATCACTCAGGCGGTTAGGGAAAAATTTTCATTCGCGGTGATTGATGAGTTTCAGGATACTGATTTTATCCAGTGGCAGATATTTAAAAAACTTTTCACACAAGGGCAGAAGCAAAAACTCTTTGTAGTGGGAGACCCGAAACAGGCAATATACAGTTTTCGCGGGGCAGACATCTATGTCTATCAGGAAGCGAAAAAATACCTTCAGGAAAACAGTGCCCTGGTTTATGAGCTGATTGTGAATCGAAGAACCATAAAGCCTCTGATTCAAAAACTGAATACTCTTTTTTCATACCGGGAAAAAGATCAAAAAGACTGGTTTGATACTGAGGGGATTGTCTATCAGGAAGTAGAGGCGCTTGAAAACAAAAAAACTGACCATGAGTGTTTTCAGATTATTCATTTGGGAGACGGGATTCATTCAGGAAAAGCTAAAAATAGGCTTGCGGATGGGATTGCCTGTGAAATTGAGTTTCTTTTAGAAAAACGGGAAAAAACAGAAAAAAACAACTTGATCTGCATCCTGGTCAGTAAAAGAAAAGAAGCTCTGCCAATTGAAAAATCTCTTCGAAAAAAGGGAATCGCTTATTCTTTTTATAAAAAACCGGGGATTTTTGAATCCGATGAAGCGGTGAGCCTTTATTATCTTTTAAAATCCACAGCCATGCCCTCTGATAAAAAGCTTTTTTTAAAATGCCTTCTTTCTCCAGTTTTTGATTTTAAAAAAGAAGATTTTGAAAAACTCCCTTTTCTTTCCAGCAGCCATCCGCTCAGAATTTTTTTTCAGAGTCTTCAGAATTTTTCAAGGGATGAAAAATGGGGAATGTTTTTTGATGAAATCCTGAGGCAGGTCAAGATAAAGATTTCGACCGCTTCCCAGATGCTCAACAAAGAAAGAATATTAACCAATTACGAACAGCTTTCTGAAATTCTGATCCGTGAGGCAGAGTCTAAAAATCTCGATATTTATGCGCTTTCCGATTTTCTTCAGAATAGAATCCAGAATCAGGAGGGCAAGGAAGATATCCACAGAATTGAAACGGATTCTCCCGCGGTGCAGATTATGACAGTGCATGCCTCAAAAGGTCTGGAATTTCCTATCGTTTTTCTGGCAGGAGGATTTGGCGAATCCCCTGAAAGAGATTTGTATGTTTATCATCAGGATAAACACAGAATTATCGATTTGTGTCCTGATGCGGAGGGAGAAAAAAAAGCTTTGCGGGAATTAAGAGAAGAAGAGAAAAGGCTTTATTATGTGGCTTTGACCCGTGCCAAAGAAAGGCTTTATCTGCCTTATTTCAGGCAGGAAAAAACGGGCAAGGGTGAATACAGTAAAAAAGCCAAAGGCTTTGTGATTGAAACCCTTGTGCCGCTTATTGAAGAAAAAGACATGAAGATTTTTTCAAAAGACTGGAAAATGTATTTGAGAGATAAAGAGAAAGAAAAAACAGAGGAAAAAGAAACTCCTTTCTGTGAAAGGTATTTCGACTTCTTTTTTCAAGAATACCGGCAGAAAAAAATACTGGAGACTTCTTTTTCAAGTCTTCATATCCATAAAAAAATCGAGCCTGAAAATGATGAATTTGACACAGGAATTCTTGTTTCTCAGGAAGATTTTCTTCCCAGAGGAAAAGAAACAGGGCTTTGTTTTCATGAAATCCTAGAGTGTTATGATTTCACAAACCCTCTAAAGGAAGCGGTGATTGAAAAAATAAAAAAGTACCATCTGGAAGAACATGAAGAGCAAGTTTTTACGATTCTAAAACAGCTTTCAAAAACAGAAATCATGCCGGGGTTTTCATTTGATAAACTCAACCCTTCATTGCTGCTCCGTGAGAAAGAATTTTTTTATTCTTTTCCGGCTGGAATAAAAACTTATCTCAACGGATTTATTGACCTGATTTTTTTCTGGGAGGGAAAGTACTACCTTGCAGACTGGAAAACCAATTACCTGGAATCTTATGAGGGAGAACCCTTTTATCATCTCGTCGTATCTGAATATGAGCTCCAGTACGAAATATATGTATTCGCTCTCGATCTCTGGCTTTCAGGAAATATAAAAAACTACGATTTTAAAAAGAATTTTGGAGGAGTTTTATATCTTTATCTCAGAGGTATTTCCCCTGAAACACAAAAAGGAATCTATTTTCTTCCCGCTGAAAAAATAGAACTGGAAACGATCAGGGAAAAAATGAAACAAATTATAGAGGCTCAGCATGAATCAATTTCCATTTTATGATAAAGTAAAACAAGAATCAGAGGTTAGTCTTCTTGATTTGAAAACAGTTGAAGATTTGGCAGGGCTTTCTGGTAAAAAAGAAACACCTGAAGTCTATCTTTTTCTTCTTTCTCTTTTTGATGCGGCTGCCAAAGGGAGCCTTTGCATTGCTTCAAAATCAGTGCAGATTTTTTTTGATCAGATGAGTGATTCGAGCTTTTGCTTTGATCCCGATGAGATGAAAAAACTCAGTATTACGGGGAGTGCGGAAACTGATCCTTATGTGCCCATTATTTATTTTGAAGGCGAATCAGACACTTACTGGTATTTTCAAAGATATTTTACAGCTAAAAAATCTTTTGACAGTGAATTTCAAAAACTCATTCAAAGCTCATCTGCAGACACAGTGAAAAGTGCCCCTGTAATCGATGAAATCCTTGAAGCAAGAACACCGGAAGGTTTTTTTCTCAATGAAGACCAGAAAGAAGCTGTGCGCAAAGTGTTTCGAA
>MIAO01000149.1 GCA_001829155.1 Spirochaetes bacterium GWB1_36_13
TATCAGAACCAATGATTCTGCTTATATTATGGAAGAAGTCAGAAGGTTTATTGTCAATGAATTCGGGGAAGAGTTTTTTGTTAAAAACAAAGGAAGCGTGATTTATACAACCATTGATAAGAGACTTCAAAGTTATGGGGAAGAACTGCTTGCTAAAAATTTAAAATATTACAGAACCATTGCTTCTGGTAAAGCTTCCAATAAAAAGCTTCAGGGAGCGATTGTTTTTTCTGTGCCCCAGACCGGAGAGATCCGCGTATTGGTCGGAGGAGACGGTTTTTCATCTGAAAATCAGCTCAACCGGGCTGTCCAGGCAAAAAGACAGATCGGAAGTACGATAAAACCTTTTCTTTATCTTTCAGGTATTGAGGCAAAAGTTATTACAGCTTATACTGTTTTTGAAGATAAGCCGATTACGATTGAAATGGAAAATGCGCCTGAGGATCAAAAATACTGGAATGTGAAAAACTATGAAGATACTTATAAAGGGTATTTGACAGCCACAGAAGCGCTTTTTCGTTCGGCAAATGTGGTTGCAGCTCAGATAGCAGAACTGATAGGAGTGGACCGGCTCAGAAAAATTCTGGGAGAAACTCTCAGGCTTCCTTCTAAAGAGACCGATAAACGATTCCCTTCCTACCAGTACTCCATGTCTTTAGGAGCGGTGGAAATGACTCCTTTAGAAGTCAATACGCTTTATATGATGCTGGCCAACCGGGGTATGGCGGTGGAACCTTATCTTATTTCGAAAGTGATGGATAATAAATCCCGATCTCTCTATGAACAGCAGATGGTGGAGAAACGGCAGGTGATCAACCGGGAATCGGTTTACATTCTGATTCATATGATGAAAAAAGTTCTTCAGCCGGGGGGAACGGCGGGTTATCTGAAAAGCAGCTACGGATTGAATTTTGATCTGGCTGGTAAGACAGGGACAACTCAGGATAACCGGGACGCGTGGTTTAATGCCTTTAATGTAAACCTTGCAGGCACGGTTTGGATAGGGCATGATGAAAACATTTCAATGGGCAAATCTTTTACCGGAGGAGGGGTGGCTTCTCCGCTGGTTGCGGCTATTTTAAAAAAAGCTTCCGAATATTACGAATGGGGCAATTTTACTTATGATGAATCTTATCATCTAGTTAATCAGCCGGTTTGTCTTTTATCCGGAAAGGTGCCTGAGCCAGGAAAATGCAAATATATTGTGGATGATGCTCTATTCCTTGAGGGAACAGAACCGGGGCAGTACTGCGACCTGACTCCTGAAGAAGAAACTAAAAGAGCGATAATGAAAGGAATTGAAACGGGAGAAGCCCAATCGGATACCACAAGTACTGAAGAAGATGCCGATGCGGTTAAGCCAATAGAAAATACTGAAACTGAAAAAAAGAGTGAAAATGCAGGCCAGATGTAATTTTTGCGGGAGCGCCTTATGCGGGCAAAAATATAAAATTGAGCATCCTTATTCTCATTTTGATATTTATGAATGTCCGGACTGCAAGCTTCTTTTTCAAAATCCTCTGCCG
This sequence comes from Spirochaetes bacterium GWB1_36_13, assembly GCA_001829155.1. Classification (GTDB taxonomy): domain Bacteria; phylum Spirochaetota; class GWB1-36-13; order GWB1-36-13; family GWB1-36-13; genus GWB1-36-13. The sequence continues at coordinate 1,527 of MIAO01000149.1, forward strand.
GATAAGAAAAGTCTTTTGAAAATGTATCAGGAAGATTATTATACGGGGAGCAGTTCTTTTTCTTATGAAGATGAGAGAAAGGCTTTTCCGGCTTATTCTAAAGTCTGGAAAAAAAGAGTTTTAAAGCTGAAAAAAAATCTCAAAACACAAGCTTTAAAGCCGAAAATACTGGATATCGGCTCTTCGTTCGGCGGGCTGCTTGAAAATGCGCTGGGAGCAGGATTTGACCCTTATGGGATTGAAATATCAGATTATTCAAGACAGTATTCTGAAACGCTTCTTGGAAAAGGAAAAGTCTTTCCGGATTTGAAAGAAGCTTCTTTTCAAGACAGTTTTTTTGATGCTGTTTCTATGATTGAAGTGATTGAGCATTTAGATAATCCATCTGAAAGTCTTGAAGAAGTTTACAGGATACTAAAAAAAGGCGGAGTGTTTTTGATTCAGACAGCCAATATGGAAGGTCTTCAGGCAAAAAAACTGAAGGAAAAATACCATTATTTTCTTCCAGGGCATCTTTACTATTTTTCGAGGCAGAATCTTCGGGAAAAACTTTTCAAAATAGGGTTTCAAAAAATAAAATTCTTTCATCCGGTTGAATTCGGGCTTCTGCCTAAGCTCCAGAAATCTAAAGCAGGGTTTCATTCGTGCAAAGACTACTGGAAGTGGAAAAATATCATTTCTTATCATTTAAAAAGTCTTTTTCACTGGAACGATTTCTGTCTGACTAGTTCGATGGCGGTTTATGCATGGAAGTAGAGCTGAAGCCGATTTTTTACTCGGAAAAAGAAGAATTGAAGGGTTTTTTAAATTTGTATTGGACCGAAATTGACGAAGAATTTCAGGCTTTTCAGAACTATCTTGACTCATATACAGAGCTTCTGTTTTCTAAAAAAGAAAAAAGTTTACATTGGATTTTGAGAAAAAATGTCAAAATCGGCTTTGTATTTTATTATTTTTATAATATCAATATTAAAAAAAAAGGGCTCCATCTGGCAGAGTTTTTTTTAATAAAAGAATTCAGAAAGAAAGGGTTTGGGACAAAAGTTTTGAAAATAATTGAAAATTCTCATGAGAATATAAGTGAAATCAAACTGGAAGTCTTAAAAAGCAATCAAACCGCTTTTTCATTTTGGGAACAAAACGGCTTTCGCACCTGGAAATATATTATGAAAAAAAAGGAGAGGGCTTAATCTATGATTATTAAAACAATAAAAGACAGCAATAAACTGACCTTAAAAATTGAAGGATTTTTTGATTGCACTGAAATTATTGAATATGACAAATTTTTAGAAGAAGAACTTCCAAAAAATGATTTTAGCGAACTGATTATTGATCTTTCTCAAATGGAATTTATCGATTCCATGGGAATGGGAAGACTGATTATTCTGAAAAAAAAGATGCTCAAAGATGAAAAAACTATGAAAATCACCAATGTCTCTGACGACATTAAAAGCATTTTTAAAATTGCTGAATTATCTGATTATTTGCTGGACGAGGGGGACTAAAAATGTACTGTAATCAATGTTACAGAAAAATGATTAAAAACCCGTCCATTCTTTCTTTCTATATTCAGGGGAGAAAAATGAATATAAAAAATTTTCCTTTTTATATCTGCCCTTTTTGTGCCAATATAGCGGGGAAAAGAAAGGATATGGAAAAAGCAGCCGGTTACTTTAATCAAAAAAGCGAAATTTCTATTATAGATGAATTCACAAATTAAAACTTCTTCTTAAAAAAGGATAATGGATGATTCGGGAAGCTCTGGAAGAAAAAAAAGAATTTACTTTTAGCGGAAGTTTTGATTTAGTGACTTTAAAAAAAGAAAACAGCCGGTTGATTTTTGAAAAAATAAAATCGGGAAAAAATAGTTTTATTTATTTCTTTGTTTTTTTTATTTTCTCAGGGCTTGTCTTTTATTACATGAACTCTGAATCTCTTTTCGACTTCACATTTCAGGTCATTGCGGTTCGTATCCTGGTTTTATTGCTCTTTCTTTCCTCTACTGCGCTTATTTTTTTAAAATATCATTCAGTAATCGACCTTGAAAAAAAAGAAATTAATCTTTTTAAAAAGTATTTTTTCTTTAAAATAAAAAAAACTTACCCCTTTCAATCTATTTTAGCGTGGGATATTCGAAGCGGAGAAATGGGCTATCAGCTTTATTTTAAAATAGGTGAGTCTTTTATTCTATTCAACCGGATTCTGGAGCGGAAAACTCTTGTCCGAATCTCAAAATATGAAGAAGCAGAAGAACTCCTTCCTATTCTCAAAGAAATCTGTGTACCGAAATAATTCAATATTAGAGATAAAACAGAAAATAAGTTCACTCACACCGAGCGGAGTCGAGGTGTTTGGAGTCATTTCGGCTCCGCTCAATGACCAAATTAATGATAAAAAAACGGAGAAATTATAGACTGAAATGAGTATTATATTAAGTCTAAAAACTAACATTAAAATAACATCTCTATTTTTTCTTCGATTTTTATTTCTTTAACTCTGCACGAGGCAGAATTTCCCCGTCCGACTTGATTTCATGGATGAAATCACGGAGGACTCCCCCCTTGTCCTTAAAGACTTAAGGATAAGGGGGTTAGGGGGTTTGGATTTGAAACCGCAGGCAAAATTTGCAAGACGGATTATTCGAGTCAAACCGGAGATAAACCTTTACAGCACCTTTTTAGGTTTATTGACAAAATATCTCATATTTTTTTGATTATTTATTGTTTCAAAATAGACTTAATATAAAAAAGATTCCCGCTTTTGCGGGAATCTGAAAAAATTTTATACCAAAGCATTCGGTTTTAAAAAGATCAGTTTTTTATTCTCATCTTTTTTTATTTCTTCAACCTCAGGAACATCTAAATAAGGACACTGATGGTGTTCTCCGGCTACATATCCGTGTACTGGGCAGATAGAGTAAGTCGGAGCGATGGAAATATAGGGAAGAGTGTAGTTTTCAAAGATTTTTTTTACTAAAAACTTGACCTGATCGGCATCGCTGATTTTTTCACCGATAAAAAGATGGAGGACTGTTCCTCCTGTGTAAAGACTCTGAAGACTGTCCTGGTGTTCCAGAGCTTCAAAGACATCTTCCGTAAAATCCACTGGAAGCTGGGTTGAATTGGTGTAATAGGGTTCTACTTCTCCAGAAGAGATAATATCCGGAAAGCGTTTTTTGTCTTTCAGGGCAAGATTGTAACTGGTCCCTTCTGCAGGAGTGGCTTCCAGATTGTAAAAATGTCCTGTTTCTTCTTGATACTCAGCAATTTTCTCTCTCATAAAATTCATCATCTCGACTGCAAAACCATGGGATTCCGGGTCTGATAAGTCATTTCCAAAAAGGTTTAAACAAGCTTCGTTCATCCCAATCAGTCCGATAGTAGAAAAATGGTTGTGCCAGTATGATCCCTGAATCATTTTAATTTCAGAAAGATAGTATTTGGCATAAGGGTAAAGCCCTCTGGCAGTCAATTCTTCAATGATTTTGCGTTTGATTTCAAGAGAACTTTTGGCTGTGATCATCAGTTGTTCGAGTTTTTCAAAAAAAGCTGTCTTGTTTTTTGTTGTATAGGCAATGGCTGGAAGATTAATGGTTACAACACCGATCGAACCTGTTAAAGGGTTGGCTCCAAAAAGCCCTCCTCCTCTTTTTCGAAGCTCCCGGTTATCCAGTCTGAGACGGCAGCACATAGAGCGGGCATCTTCCGGGTTCATGTCGGAATTGATAAAATTGGCAAAATAAGGCACGCCGTATTTCCGGGTCATTTCCCAGAGAGGCTGAAGTTTTGGGTTGTTCCACTCAAAGTCTTTGGTAATATTGTAGGTGGGAATCGGGAAAGAAAAGGGGCGTCCCGATGCGTCTCCTTCCAGCATAATTTCACAAAATGCGCGGTTTAAAAGATCCATCTCATTTTGAAATTCCTTGTACGATTCTTTCTGAGGTTTTCCCCCGATAATGATTTTTTCTTCTGCCAAGGTAGAAGGAACGACTAAATCAAGGGTAATGTTTGAAAAAGGGCTTTGAAAACCGACTCGGGTCGGAACATTCATGTTAAAAACAAATTCCTGCATACATTGTTTGACGACATCATAAGAAAGTCCGTCATAGCGGATAAAAGGGGCAAGAAGAGTGTCAAAACTCGCTACGGCCTGAGCCCCGGCGCTTTCTCCCTGAAGGGTGTATAAAAGATTCACCAGCTGTCCCAATGCGGTTCTGAAATGTTTCGGAGGCTTGCTGGCCACTTTTCCGAAAACTCCGGTAAATCCTTTTTTCAAGAAATCCATGAGATCCCAGCCTACACAGTAAGTACCGAGTATTCCCAGATCGTGAATATGAAAATCTCCGTTTAAATGGGCTTCACGAACTTCAGGAGGGTAAATTTTATGAAGCCAGTAGTGAGAGGTAAAAGATGAGGAAATATGAAAATTAAGCCCCTGTAAAGAATAGGAGGTGTTTGAGTTTTCATTGACCCGCCAATCCACTTCTTTTAAATAATTGTCTATTAAATCAATGGTTTCAGATATAACCGTATTGACTTCTCTGACTTCTGCTCTTTTCTCTCGGTAAAGGATATAAGCTTTGGCGACTTTGGCATTTCCGCTTTCAATCAAAAGTTTTTCAACCAGATCCTGAATATTTTCAACGGTCGGGATATCATTTTTAAAAATAGTTTCAATAATAGAAACAGCCTGATTCATAATCTTTTTATACGGTTCCTGATCATGCTCTCCTACTGCCTGAACAGCTTTCCGGATTGCATGAAATATTTTATTCTGATCAAAAGGGACAATACTTCCGTCTCTTTTTTTTATGTAGCCTGAAAATGCCATGTCGTTCTCCTTTTTATAAGGTTATTAAAAAATATTAGAATTAATCTAAAATATCAAATTTATTCAAAAATAAATTGAAATACTTTGAGTCATTCTTTTTAAGAATGATGCCTTAATTGTAGATTTTCTCTAAATCTTCAAAATCCTTTAATTTTTGATAGAGTTCAAGAATATTTTTTCTCAGCTGGGTCAGATAGGGAGTCTTGATTTCTGATTCAATTGTTTCATTTTTAGAGATGATTTCTTCTGCTCTCTTGTAGTAGCGTAAAGCGCTGAGATAATCATCTGTTTTTCTGGAAAGGTTTCCCATCTGATTTAAAACCAGAGCCTGTTGAAAGAAATAAGAATTAACTTGATAAAGTTTATAAGCAATCGTATAGTTTTCAAAAGCAAGATTGTAATTATCTAAAAGTGAATAAGCCTGCCCTAAAAAAGCCGCTGTCTGGGCAAGAATGATCAGATTTCTGACTTTATTTGCGATGGCAAAAGCTTTTTGAAGGTATTCAATACTGAGACCGACTTCAATTAAAGAGCTGGTTTTAATATCTGTTTCTGTTTTTTGAGGATCTTTACCGGGCTCGGAACTGAGAAGATAAAATCGGTTTAAATGATAAACTCCGAGGTTTTTAAAAGCTTTCATAGTTAAATAATTATTTTCTAGTTCGGAAGCCATCAGCAGAGAATGTTTGAGAAATCCTTCAGTATACTCGGAAGAGGCCAGATTACTTTCCAGCAGGAGGTAGCTCATTTCAAGCATATAAAGGGTTTTGTAGTATTTTTTAATTTTTGAGGGTTCAAACATTAAAGAAATTCTTTTCCCGTTGATCTGAAGTACCCGGAGGGCGTCATTAAATCTTTTTTGCGAAGTCAAATTATTGGCAATCAAGAAAAAAGTATTCACAACCGCTTCCTGATTGTCGGCAGACATAAATGAGTTTAAAAGGTCGTTGTAGATTTCAAGACTTTTAGAAGAGCTGCCGTTATAAAAAAAATCAGACGCCTGTCTTAACTTATCTTCTTGAAGCCCATTTATTTCATGATTAAAAAGATTAATCACGCTCTCAGTTTTTTTCGTCTTTTGAGGGGCGGAGCACTGAAGGGTAAAAAAAAGAAGGAATAAAAAGAAAGCGTAAAATTTTTTCATTTTCCCTTTTCCATGTTTTCAATAAATCTTTCAAAAAGATAAGAAGCGTCATGAGGACCAGGAGCGCTTTCCGGGTGAAACTGGACAGAAAAAAGATTCTTTTCGTTCCATTCAATTCCTTCCAGAGTCTGATCGTTCAAATTTCTATGAGTCGGTGTCACGCCTTTAGGGAGGGTTTTTTCGTCAATCGCAAAACCGTGGTTTTCAGCGGTGATTAAAATTTTTCCGCTTTTTAAGTCTTTAACAGGCTGATTTCCGCCGCGATGACCGAATTTAAGTTTATAGGTTTTAGCTCCCAGAGCGAGTCCGGTAATCTGGTGTCCCAGACAGATGCCGAAAATAGGCTTTTTACCGATCAGTTTTTTGATATTTTCAATCGCATAAGTGACTGCGGCCGGGTCTCCGGGGCCATTGGAAAGAAAAATCCCGTCAGGATTGGTTTCCAAGATTTTTTCAGATGGAGTTTCGGCAGGAAAAAGAGTGACTCTACAGCCTCTTTGAGTCAGGTTTCTTAAGATGTTTTTCTTGATGCCGTAGTCATAAGCGGCTACTTGAAATTTTAATGGGGCAACTGGTTCGAAAACCTCAGTCTTGGCTGAAGTAACATTTTTAACCAGATCCATTCCATTCATGGATGGTTTTGATTTAAGGGAAGCAAGGAGTTCTTCATTAGTTTTTCTTTCGTCAAATGAGATAATCCCCATCATCGCGCCCTGATTTCGAAGTTTCCGGGTCAGTTTCCGGGTATCCAGTCCCTGAAGAGCGGGAATTTTGTTTTTAACCAGATAGTCACGGAGAGAAGAATCTGCCCTGAAGTTGGAGTAGTTGTCCGTATACTCACGGGCTAGAAAACCAGCTACCTGAATTTTTTCAGATTCAACATCTGTAGTGTTGACACCATAGTTGCCTATCAGGGGATAGGTCATGTTTACAATCTGGTATTTGTATGAGGGGTCGGTCAGGATTTCCTGATATCCCATCATTGAAGTATTGAAGACTACTTCTCCAATGATTTCTTCGGCGCTTCCGAAGCTTTCTCCGTAAAAAACAGAGCCGTCTTCAAGCAAAAGTCTTCCTATCATAAATCTATGCTCCTGTTAAAAAACTGTTGTGCGATACTGATTTTGCCTGAAATCAGTCATCTTGTTATTAAAAAAAACATACTCAATTTTTCCCTTGATTTCTTTTCCGATCAAAGGAAAATTAATACTCTTGGAATAAAAAAATTCCGGGGTCAGCGTAGTTTTTTTAATCCTATTAAATATAACAAAATTAAGAGGCATTTTCTCCCGGATCGGATAATAATTTACTCCTAAAATATCCGCCGGTTTTTTGGTGAGCGCTTCTATAATTTTAAAAAAACTGATTTTTTTTGTCCGGATAAGGCTTGTATAAATCAGGGGCAGAGCGGTTTCCAGCCCGGTGATTCCAAAAGGAGCCGCTAAAAGCCCTTTCTTTTTTTCTTCACGGCTGTGAGGAGCATGATCAGTGGCAATGACATCGATAATTCCTTTTTTAAGAGCTTTTAAAAGAGCTTCGGTGTCTTTTTGGGTTCTTAAAGGAGGGTTCATTTTTTTATCCGCGTCCAAAAGCGATTCAATCATATCTTCCGTAAAACAAAGGTGATGAGGAGAAACTTCCGCTGTAACAGGAATGCCTTCTTTTTTTGCCAGCTGAATGAGTTTTGCGGAAAAACGGGTACTGACATGACAAAAGTGCACCCGTGCCCCTGTTTTTTTTGCAAGAATAATATCCCGGGCTGTCATGGCATCTTCAGCCTCATAAGGAATTCCCGGGACTCCCAGTTCAAGAGCTTTGTTTCCTTTATGAATCACGCCTCCTTCGGTCAGGCTTTCATCTTCTGTATGTAAAAGAAGGGGAATAGTGAGCTTTTTACTTCTAAGCATTGCCTGCTGCATCAAAAGGGGGTCTTGAATTCCTTTCCCGTCATCGGTAAAGGCAACGGCTCCCGCATTTTTTAATGCTTCAAAATCAGTCAGTTCTTTCCCTTTCAATCCTTTAGTAACAGCCGCAACCGGTAAAACCCGGACAAAAGCGTTTTGATTGATTTTTTCCTGTAGGAGATTTAAAGTTTCTAAGCTGTCTAAAACAGGATTGGTATTGGGAAAGCTGGTGATTGTGGTGTAGCCTCCGTGGAGGGCTGCCAGAGATCCTGAAGCAATATCTTCTTTATATTCAAAACCGGGATCCCTGAGATGGGTATGGAGATCAATGAGACCGGGAAAAAGGACTCGGTCTTTCCCATCGATGACGCAGTCAACTTTGAAAGAACGGAATTCTTTCGATGTATCGGAAATAGATTCAATTCTTCCGTTTTCCAGCAGGAGGGAAGCTTTTTTCTTCTTTCGGGAAGAAAAAGGATCGAGAATGGTGATGTTTTTAATTAAGACTCTCATTAAAATTTAAATTTATCGATTTTTTACTTGAAATGAAAGAAGTTTTTAATTCTTTTTTTTGTGGCAAAAAAACTCTAAGATAAGAGTGAAAAAAGAAAAAAGAGTTTCAACTCAAATTGTATTCGCAGCGAAGGAAAAGAATAATAAATAAGGGCGCTGAGCGGAGTCGAAGCGCCCATTGAGAAAATTACTTTTGATTTTTAACAAGACTTAAGATTTGTTCTAAAACAGTGCCTCCTCCAACCATGGAGATATTTCCGATTTTTGAGCAGATTTTTTCCACATATTCCAGTTCTTTCAGTTTTAAAAGAGTGGGATTGTCTTCCATGAGTCTGGCAGTGTTTAAAAGGCTTCGGGTAGAGGCGGTCTCTTCTCTTCTTTCGATCAGATTGGCCTGTGCTTTCTTTTCTGCAATCAAGACCGTATTTAAAATTTCCTTCATTTCTCCCGGCAGGACAATGTCTTTGACTCCGGCAAAGATAAACTCGACTCCGAATTCTTTTTCTTTTTCCTTGAGTTTGTCAAGGACAAAGCTTCCGATTTCTTCTTTTTTCTTCAAAAGGTCGTCAAATTTCATCATGCCCACATATTCCCTTAAAACCAGCTGAAGAAGAATGTAAATCTGCTGATCATATCCCTTGATTTCCAAAAGCGCTTTAATCGGGTTCGTAATTTTATAATGACAGATAAAATTGAGCCTGAGACTGATCTTGTCTTCTGTTAATATTTCCTGCCCGGCAATATCGAGCTGAAGCTGTCTTGTGTCGGCTTTTAAAACACTGACAGAAACAGGCGTGTTCCAAAAATAGTATTTTCCAGGTTTTAAAGTGTTTTGAAAGACATTGTTTAAAAACAACAAACCTGTCTCGTGGCTGAAAACTTCATGGACTTGAAAAAAACCGCTTAGAGCCGGGTTTAAAAAAATATTTTTTGAAATACTTTCATCGACCAGAGGATTGTCCAGACGAATCACCTTAAACCCGTGCTTTTTTAAAACATTCCAGAAAGCGTATTTTCCCGATCTGAGTACCTGAACCAATTTTTTATCTTCATAGTGAAGAACGATTTCATCATCTTGAACATCAATTATATCCAGTTCTTGTTTCAGTTCTTCGTCTTCCAGAAAAAGGTTGATGTTTTTATCCTGAACAGAAAAAGGCTCATCTACTTTCAGAAGCTTGACTTCTGCTAAAGCAAACATCGGGAGTTTATGTTTTCCCGGTTTCAGGCAGCGCGAATAATTTCCATCCAGAAAAAGAAGTCCCCGCTCATCATTTTTAATTTCTGTTTTCATCATTTCTCCTTTTCTCATTATTCAGAGAGCTTAAGAAATTTCCCTGCAAAGAAAATCAGGCGGAGCAATCTTTTTTCAAAACTGATCCGGGAAAAGCCTCTGAGACCCCATTCTTTCAAAAAAACAGAAAAACTTCTGTTTTTCCAACTCGTCTTTTGTCTTTCGAGGTTTTTCCCTTTCTCTGTTTCAAATCCGGATTCCTTCAAAGCCTTTCATCTCTTGTTTTCCAGAATAAACTGGAAAACGAAGAAAACTTCCCGCTCTCCGAAAAACCATTTCGCTGACTTTCGCCTGCGTCGGG
>MIAO01000150.1 GCA_001829155.1 Spirochaetes bacterium GWB1_36_13
AAATTAACTCGGGCAGCGATAGGTTAGAAAAACTTGCAAATAAAATAACCCAAAAAATACTGCCACAGAAAAAAATCCCTCCCAGTTATTTTATGATTGGAATATCCAAATCTCTGCAATTTTTTTAGATAAAAAAAGATCAGCTTCATTCTGTCTTGGTATTGTATTGAGAAAGGATTACTCTAAAATATTATTGCTGTTATGCGTAAAATCAAGAATATCCATCGGATTTTTCCTGAGATCCTGACGCCTGATTTCAAAATGGAGATGAGGTCCTGTGCTTCGTCCTGTGTTTCCTGATAAAGCGATTAAATCGCCTGCCTGGACTTCGTCTCCGGCTTTCACCATATACTTTGACAAATGTCCGTAAAAAGTGCTGTAGCCGTATTTATGCTCAATCACAACCAGTTTCCCATAACCTTCTTTCCAGTCTGCGACAATGACTTTTCCTCCTGCCGAAGCGTAAACATTGGTTCCTATGGGAACTGATATATCAACGCCTCCGTGAAAGGTCCATTTATAGGTGAAAGGATCCACTCTCATACCATAGTTTGATGTAAATTTCCCGTTTTTAACAGGAAGAATAAACTGTTTGGCAAAAAAATAGCTTTTTTCCTCTTCTGTCATCCGCGCAAAAGGAATAAAAAGCTCTTCCTTGGCATAAAGAAATTTTCTCTGAATATTATTAATATACATTAAAAGAGAAACTGGAATCTTATAAACTTTTTCAATTTCATCCAGTTTGATTTGATTTTTTGGGAAAAGAACGACTCCGTCCATATTGGGAACAAGGATTTCATCTCCTGTTTTGAGCGAGAGGTTGCTGGCAAGAGAATTGAATGAGATCAAAGTATCTACAACCAGTCCGAGATTTTCAGCAATGCTGAAAATAGTGTCTTCTGATTTGACTGTGTAAAGAGCAATGGTGAGCCTTTTTAATTTTTGAAAATTTTCAGGATCGCTCTTTTTTTTGATTTTTTTCCAGATTTTATGGTTTTCCGAAATATCTTTTTTAAATTTATCAAAAACGCTGTCTCCCTGTTTTAATGTTTCAATCTGATAAACAGCCGAAAACAGGAAATTTTCAAAAATAAAAAAAAACAAAAAAAGAAAACCTAATTTTTTCATTAAATTTATATTATCCATTCAGGTATTTTTTATTAAATATCGTTTGAAATGAAAATGAGTTTAGTTTTATTTACAAAGGGGAGCTGTCTAAAACAGATGAGTGAGAGTTTAAAAATAAAAAATATCAGAAAAAAAATCGCGAAAATGGATCAAATCCTTATCCTTATGCATGGAAGTCCTGATATTGACGCAATTGGAAGCGCTTATGCTCTTCTTTTATTTTTTCTTAAAAAAGGAAAAAAAGCTTTTATCGGAATCGAAGAATCTATTCCATCCCGTTATTCTTTTTTTTTAGATAAAGAAAAACAAAATCAATTTTTTATCACAAAAAAAGAGGCTGATTCCCGTTTGTGGGAATGGGTGATTGCCTTAGACACATCAGATGTCCGTCTTCTTGGGGAATTCAAAGATATGATCGGAAAACATCCTGTACTGGTTCTTGATCATCACGCTACTTTTCATCCCTATGGGGCGTTTCATTTTAATAATCCTTCGTATTCTTCCACTTCTGAAATCCTTTTTGATATTCTGGAAAAAGAACTGGATTATGAGAAAGCATTAAGCCTTTACGCTGGAATCGTTTATGATACCGGGCATTTCCGTTATTCTTCCACCACGCCGGCTCTTTTAAGGAAAATTGCGTTTTTAATTGAAAAATATCAAATCAATACAGAATGGGTTTATTACCATATATTTGAAAACGAAAGTATTGAAAGAAAGAAATTAAGCTGCCTGATTTCTTCTACCATTGAGTCTTATGAGAAAAATGAAGTGATTGTCAGTTATTTTCCTCTGCGTTTCAAACAGGAATTGAACTTAAATGAATCGGATACTTCTGATCTTGTCTTTGTTGGAAATTCAGTTGCGGGATGTCTTTTTTCTATCTTTGTCAAGGAAAAAAAAGACGGAGTTTCTGTATCATTAAGAAGCCGTACGGATTTTGATGTAGCAGGGCTCGCTGAAAACTGGGGCGGCGGCGGGCATCAAAAAGCCTCGGGCATTAAAATAAAAAATACGACTCTGGAAAAAAGCAGGACAGAACTGGTTCCGGCTTTGATCCAGCATTACAAAAAATGGCGGGAGAATCAACCATGAAAAAAATGATATTTCTTTTTATTCCTTTCTTTTTCTTTTCTATCAAAGCTTTTTCAGTAGAACCGGAAGCAATTTATAAAATCATGAAAAATTTCTATCAAAACTATCCCGATACCTTTACCTGTGAAATCGATGGGGATAAACTCAGAAGCAGCATCGGCTCTATTCCGAAAGACGCTGTTTTGGATCCGAAGAAAATGAAAATACGGCTTCTTTTTCACAAACAATGGGGAAGCCGGGTGATTTTAGAAGGGGTCAACGAAGCTTTTAAAGACCGTTTCTCCTATATTGAAGGGGTTTTTGAATTTATCATGCCTTTTATGACCAATGCGGATTATGCTTCTTTCGCCAATAAATATGTTATTTTTGACGGCAAGAAAACTCATTTTAAATTGAAGAAAAAAAATACGGAAGGAAGTTTTCTGGAAATCTCGTTTCAGGAAAATCCCTCTTCTATACCGGAAGTCAAAGAGTATAAAAAAGAAGAACTGATTACCAATATCAGCATTGAATACGAAAAAATAGACGGTTATTCTATGCCGGTCAGACTTCAGGTCCGCTATTATGAAGATTCTAAAGTAAATATGCTGAAATTTAATTTGACAAATTTCAACTTCAAACCGAAAATTTCTGAAGAAGACTTTTTAGGATAGGTTATGGAAACAGATTTTATTCATGAACTTGAGAACCCAAAAAAAAAGAAAATCATTACTTTACAGATGAAAAACGCCTACCGGCAGAAAGAAGAGGCTTTTAAGGAAGAGCTTGCCAGAATAAAAGACCATATAAAAAAAATGGAAGATGAAATCAAGGTTTCGACTGATAATTATAATGATTACCGTCAGATAGCGATTGCCAATGAACATCTTGCCATGGTGACTCTCTATATCAACATTACCGAAGACATGGAAACTTTGAAGGGTGTCAAGCATGAATCCTATCTTAATGAAGGAAGAAAAGCGTTTTACAATGTTCTTTTAAGTCTTGAGAAAGTCTTTACCGATTTTATTCCTTTGGAACCGACTGAAATCCAGAAAAAAGCTGATTCCATTCCTAAGTTTGACCCTGCCCGGAAAATCATTCTCTTCAGGAAAATTATTTTTATTTTAAACAATCTTGAAAAAGGCTTTGGGGAAAAATCAAAATACAGATGGGCTTTTGCCGATATGTTTGTCCGGTTTGCTATTATTTTTAAAAACGCAATGAATATAAAAGACTTAACCACAAGAGATCCAAGAAAGCCGTTTTTTGAAGAAAATGAGATTCTGACCAATATGCTTTTTGATGTTCTTTCCAGATCTTCTGATAAACTCCGTGAAAAATATGAGATATCCACCAAAAAAGTGATTGATATGAGCAATGCTTTGAAAATTCTTGAAGAACTGCGAAGGTATTTTGTTCTTTTTAAAGAAACAGCATCGGCTGAAGAAACCAAAAAGAAGATTGATGTCTGGGAAGATAAACTTCAAAAAGACATGAAAACAAATGAGAAACTGTCTCTCGGGGTCAAAAAAGAAGAGAAAAAACAAAGACTTTCTCTTGATGAAACCATGAAAAAAGCACAGGAAGCCTTAAGAAAAAAAGGAAAAAAATAGTTATGAAAAAAATATTCAACCTTATTTTAATCATCGGAATTATTGCTCTTTTAATTTTGCTCATAGTCAATTACATGACAGGAAATAAAACAAAACTGGCTGATCCGGATAAAATGACGGCACTGGAAAAACTGGAAAGAGACCGGGATGAAATCTATGCAATGCATAAAAAATACATAGCCAATCTGGACAGTTTAAAAAATAAAGTCAAATCAATCGGGACCAGACTGACCGGTCAGATTGAAAAAGCCAGATTTCAAAAAGAAAAAGGCGACCTTTTCAAAGAAAACCAGCTCTGGGAACAGGCGATGAAAAACTATGAAATCGGGCTTGAGATTTTTCCTGAAGACGCTTCGTTAAACTATTCGCTTGCGCTTTGCAAAGCGAATCTTGGCCTGATCTATCCCGACAAAATGAAAGCTTATTGGGCGGATGCGGAAAAACTTTATCTTGATGCAATCCGGTTTGATGCTTCTTATTCTCTTTCTCATTTCGGGCTGGCAATGCTTTATCTCAATTATTTTGAAAAAAATATCAACCGCAATAAACTTCCGGCTGCTTTAAACTATATTGATATCTATATTGCCAACAACCCGAAAATGACCAACGGATACTTTGCCCGCGGGAGAATTTTTTACCTGATGAAGCAAAAACAAGCCGCCATTGAAAACTATAAAATGATTTTAAGCCTCAGTAATGAAAAATCTTCCGAATATGTCAATGCGAAAAAAAATATTATGCAGATACAGTCTGAAGCAGAATGAAAGAAGAAAACTTAAGAAAAGCGCTTTATCTGAAATTTTATCCCAGAATCGGGAACCGGAAGACAAAGGAAATTATTGAAAAAAGCCTTTGGGATACGGTTGATTTAAATCAGAAGGAAGCAAAAGAAAAAACAGATGCGGAACTGGAAAAAATCAGCCGTTTAAAAGTCAGTACCGTTACTTTATTTGATGAAAACTATCCCTCTCTTTTAAAAGAAATTTATGATCCCCCCATTGTTCTTTATTATTACGGTTCTTTGGAAACTGCATTGCCTTTAGGAGTGGTGGGAACCAGAAAACCTTCCCGGTACGGCGTGAAAGCGGTTAGAAAGCTGGTCGGCGATCTGGTCTGCCAAGGAGTCGAAATTGTCAGCGGGCTTGCCTATGGAATCGATACGGAAGCTCACTACGAAACACTTGAGAATAAAGGGAAAACCCTGGCTGTGATGGGAAGCGGGATCGATATTACCTATCCGTCTTCCAATCAAAGACTCCGTGACCTGATTCTTCAGGAGGGCGGGGCTGTTGTCAGTGAATTCCCGATCGGCACAAAACCCGCTCCTTTTACCTTTCCCATGAGAAACCGGATTATCAGCGGACTTTCTCTGGGTGTTCTGGTAGGGGAAGCAGGAGAAAACTCAGGCGCCATTATCACTGCCAAAAATGCCAATGATCAGGGAAGACAGGTTTTTGCCATCCCCGGAATGATAGAGACCGAGTCTTTTACCGGAAACCATGCTCTGATCCGTCAGGGAGCGGCTCTTGTCAGAAATGCAGGCGATATTTTGGATGAAATTTCTTTTTACCGGCAGAACAAACTGGAAACAAAGGAAACTGTAAAATCCCAGCCCAAGAACCTGATTTTAAGTGAAGAAGAGAATTTAGTTTTAAGCCTTTTAAAAGAGCCTGTTTCTATCGATGAATTAATCCAGACAACCGGAATGAGCGTGCCTAAAATCCTTTCTCTTTTGACCCAGCTTTCCTTAAAAGACGCTGTCGAAGAAAGAGGAGGGGTGTACAATAAAAAATAAAGCAGGGATATACATTCACTTTCCTTTCTGTGAAAAAAAATGCGCTTACTGTGATTTTTATTCTCTGCATCAATCCCCTCTTGATTATGAAAAATACCTCTTGAAAGAACTTTCTTTTTATGAAGACTGGTTTAAAATTTATGATTTTAATACGCTTTATATAGGCGGGGGCACTCCCAGCCTTTTTAGTCTGAAAGGGCTGGAAACCCTGTTTAAAAATTTCAATCAATATAAAATAATAAGCTCGTTTGATGAAATCACGCTGGAAGTGAATCCTGAATCTGTTTCTGATGAAAAGATGGATTTTTACCGTTCACTGGGGATCAACCGGATCAGTATCGGGATTCAGTCTTTTGATTCTAAAATCCTGAAAATGCTCGGCCGCCTTGCAGATCGGGAGAAAAATTTAAAAGCGGTTGAAACAGTTCAAAAGTATTTTAAAAATTTTTCAATTGATTTGATTTACGGGATTCCCGGTCAGGATCTGAATCAGGAACTTGAAATGATCGAAAATACGGCTTCGCCTCATTTTTCTGCCTATTGCCTGACTCTTGCTCCCGATACGCCCCTTTATCGTGAAAAATCAAAATACCAGCAAGATGATAATCTACTCAATCAACTTTTTGAAACGATCCACAATTTTTCAGAATCAAAAGGCTTTTCCCACTATGAAATTTCAAACTACGGATTTCCCGGATTTGAAAGCGCTCACAACCTCCACTACTGGAAACGAAACCCCTATCTGGGGCTGGGAGCCGGAGCTTCGGGGTTTTTAGATGATTTCAGATATAAAAATCAAAATCTGGAAAATTATCAAAACAGTCTGAATCAAAAAAAAATTCCTATTTTAGAAAAAGAAAAACTGGATTTAAAAGATGTTTTTATTGAAAGATTTATGCTGGGACTTCGGATGAAAGAGGGGCTGCCTGTTTTTTCGTCCGATTTTGAAAGCGGAAAAGGAAAAGTGATTCAAGACTGGATCGAAAAAAAACGGGTTAAAAAAAAAGAGACAAAGCTTTTGCCGACGCTCAAAGGATGGGAAGTGCTGGATTATATGACACAGAGTCTTTATAATGAAATAGAGAAAGAAGACCTCACCCCGAAAAAGGGATGAGGCGCGTTTTTAAAACTGATTAAAGTTTAAAACTGAGTCCGACTGTAAAAATAAATCCGGTCGCTCTCCCCTCTGGGTCTAGATCTGACATTCTAGTGTTTGTATTTGGATAAAATATACTCAGGCTGTCGATTATTGAAAACTATACCTTGTTATCATTGATATTTGTAAGTTTATTAGAAAAGGTAGTTGT
>MIAO01000151.1 GCA_001829155.1 Spirochaetes bacterium GWB1_36_13
CGGCGGGAAATCTTGATCCTGAAACGGTTTATCCAGAACCGGCTCGATAGAAAAGTATATGCTGTAGAGAAAATAAATCATCCCACTGCCTTTTCAGTCCCTGTTTTTTCCCATCGGGCTTCTCTTTTCAGGGATTATCCTGAGCCCTGGTATTCGCTTCAGAAGAGAAAGGTAGAAAATCTCTTTCTTGCTGTGAAAAAATTTGATTCCCTTGTCTTAAAAAAGGGCGGGTTTTTTTCATTCTGGAAAATTCTGGGGCGTCCTCTTGTCTTGAAAGGGTATCAGAAGGGGATGGTGATTCAAAACGGGAAACTGGCGGTAAACGATGCAGGCGGGCTTTGCCAGCTTTCCAATGCTTTTTTGTGGACTGCCCTTCATCTGGGATTTTCCATTGTTGAAAGACACAGGCATTCTTTTGATTTTTTTCCCGACTCCAGGAGGAATGTTCCTTTTGGGATAGGGGCGACGATTCTTTATAATTACAAAGATTTGGTTTTTCAAAATCAGGATTCGATCGATTATCTTTTTAAAGTTTATTTAAGTGATGAATTTCTTCATATCGATGTTTTCGCATCGGAAAAACCTCTTTTCAGCTATCAAATCGAAGAAAAAGACCATCGGTATTTGCTGGAAGGAGAAAAAAAATACCGGTCAAACCGGATTGTGCAGAAAAAAATCAACCAGAAAGGGGAGACGGTAGAAGAAAAAACCGTTTTAGAAAATAAAGGGTTGGTTTTGTATGATATTGAATAAAATTCCAAAAAGTAATAAAAAATAAATTTCTCTCTTCCTGGGTCTTTTTTTTTCATTATATTTATATATTAAGCGATTTTAAATTGTAAAAAAGAAAGAGGAAAAATGAAAACAAAAAATAAATCTCTTTCGGTTGTTTTAGACGAAAAGAGTTTAAAAATGGTTGAATATTTTGCTGAAAATATTCATGTCAGTAAAAGCTGGGTTATTAATCAGGCTGTTCACAAATATTTCAAAGATTTTGAAGAAACTCTATCTGATCAGAGGATAGCTAGTTTGTCAAAAACAATATCTCATGAAGAAATACTAAAAGAATATGGCTTATAAACTGGAATGGGACATAAGAGCCTATAAAGAGTTAAAAGCAATTGAAAACAAGCAGGCAGTTCAAATTTTAAACAGCTTGAATCAAATAGTGGAAAATCCTCATCATTCCGGAAAAATGCTGAAGGGTAATAAAGATATTTATGAAGAGCTTTGAAGATGAGAAATCGGTATATGAAAAAAAAGTTAGAAATCAACAAAATAATTGACAATAAATACTTTTATCCTGTTCTGGTGACGGTTCTTTTAGTTTCTTCTTTTTTTATAAGGCTTGCTGCCTTGAACCAGACAGAGTTCGGCAATGGGTGGGATGTTTATTTTTATCTGGAACAGCTTCAGTCTCTTGTTCATTACGGCAAGTTCCACTCTCCCGATGTTTCTTTAATCTATCCCTATTTTCTTCTTTTTTATTTTCTGACGGGCAGTTTTTTACTGGCAGTGAAAGCGGGGAGTGCGCTCCTTTCCTCTTTTTTGGTTTTAAGTAGTTTTCTTTTAGTGAAAAAACTTTCAGGAAGATCTTTGATTGCTTTGATGATTGCTTCTTTTCTGGTTTTCTCGCCCACTCTCACTTTTTTTACAGCGCAGTTTCCGAAAAACCTGATGGGGCTTGGGTTCCTCATTTTTTTTCTTTATTTCTTTTTGAATCAGAAAAAAATAGCCGCCCTGATTTTTTTTATTCTTGCTTTTATTACCCACAGGTCAACGGCGGGACTTTCCATTGTTTTTCTGGTTCTTTATTTTCTTTCGCGTCCCGGAATTTTCAGGCGTTATTGGATGATCTTTGCCAGTGTTTCAGGGATTGGGATTGCTGTTTCTTTTACTCTGCCGGGCACAATTCATATTGATGATTTTTTAAGATTTAAAGAGTTTTTCGGAGGATTTCAATTTCCTTTTTTCTCTTTTTTTGAAGCGCTGGGAAAAGATCAATTTTCTTTTCTCTGGACAGTGGAAATAATACTGATTTGCTTTTCTTTCTTTTTTTCTCTTTTTTTGATTTTAAAACAGAGGCGTTTTTTTCTTTTACCCCTCATCTTTCTGCTTCTTCTTTTGATTTTCCCTTTTTTCCGGTTCAATCTGGAAGGACCTGCCTACCGTTTTTTTCTGATTTTCCTTTTGGTTTCGCCTCTTCTTTTTTTTATTTTACTTGAAAGGGTTCAAAATTTTTTTCTTGTTTTTATTTCTTTGATATTCATAATTTTCTCTTTTTTTTCCTATTCTTCGTATCAACCCAAACTCTTTGACCCGCCCTATGAGTTTTATCATAAAGTGATTGAAAAAAGCAGGGTGTTTTTGAAAGAAAAGGATTTTGAGCTTCTGGTGGCCAAGAAAGCGCTGGCTGAAATGACGGGCTTTGAGATGGAAAGAGATGCGATGGCGTGGAAACCGGATGAAGGTTACCGGAGTGAAAGGGTTTACCGATTTGTATCCGGTGTTTCTTATCAAGAAATCTTTTATTATCTTGGGAGTGTGCCCGAAAATGAAATTTATCAGATCGCGCCTGAGCTTTTGATTTTGAGAGAAGATTTATGGGAAAAGTGCATTCAGAAGGCAAGAATTTTAGGGGAAGAGGGATGGGAAGAAAAGTTTTTCAACAAAGACAACCCCTATAAACGAAGACCTGGCTATCTTTTAAAAAATAAAGAGGGTAAAAAGAAATGAAACTTTCGTTTATTGATTTGACTCCTGAAAATTGGGAAGTTTATAAAGTTTTTATCATGAAATCGGAAAGTACTTTTCCTGAAGAGGTTCAGGAAACTGAGGAAGATATTTATGAAACTCTTCTAAAAAAAGGAACCGCGGCAAAAATTGCGCTTGCAGACGGTGTTTATGCGGGCAACACCCTTGCCGGGAAACTGAATGAGGAAGAAATTGAGCTTTATTTATTGAAAGACAAAGGGATTAACCCTGATGCATCGATTTATCTTTATAATATTGTGGTGGATGAAGCCTATAAAAACAAAGGAATCGGTTTGAAACTCCTTTTAGAAACGGTGGAAAAAGCAAAAGCGATGGGATACCAAAAAATGATCGGGCATTTCAGAGAGAGCCAGTCTCTTGGGCTTTTTAAAAGAGCAGGGGGGCAAGAAATAGAACGGGTTGAAGATTGGTTTGATTCGGGTGAATCTTATGTTTACTGTGAGTTGGATTTTTAAAAACATTATACTGAAATGAATTTAAATTGCAAAAAAAACCTTTCTATCATTCCTATGAAGATGAGAAGCTATTGAAAATAAGTATTTTAAATAAACAGATAACGAAGGAAATCCTCCCTCCGTTATTTTAAGCCTCAATTTTTTGAAGAGCTTCTGTCTCGGTTGCAAAATAAGGAATAATTTCAAAAATTTCGAACATATCAAAAGTTTCATAGAGATTTTTAGAAAGATTGGTCAGGCAGATTTTCTTATTCATAGATTTTAAGGTATCATGAATAGAAAGGAGAATCCCAAATCCCCGGCTATACACTGTTTTCAGTTGAGCACAATTCACAACCACATTCTGTATTTTACTTTCTTCCACATGCCCCATAATACTTTTATGAACCTTGTTGACTGCTTCCATGTTGAGAAAACCAGAGAGATTGAAAACGGATGTTTGAGCGTTTATTTGTTTTAATTCAATGTCAAAACGCTGGTTAAAATGGTTGATTGCCTGCTCCTCATATTTAAAATAGGGGATAATATCAAAAATTTCAAGCAGCTCAAAAGTTTTATAAACAGAAGGAGGAAGATTGCAAAGACAAAGTTCCCCTTTTTTTTCCTTGATTTTGTCATGAATAGAAATAATAGTACCGATTCCTTTACTGCATACAAATGAAAGATTTTCACAATTGAAAATCACAAAAAGCTTTTTATCTCCCATCTCATCAAAAAGAGTGAAAGCTTTTTGAATAAAATAGTCGATTGTATCGACTTTAAGCTGCCCTTGAAGAGAGAGGACAAGGATTTCATTATTGATCAGGTTTTTTGATATTCTGATTTCTGCCATACCGTACCTCTATTGAAAATTCTTTTTTAACATGAGTTTGTTGCCTTTTTCGTTGTAACCGACTTGAGAGGAATATTTTTTCATCAGAAAAACTCCTCTGCCGTTATATGCTTTTGTATTGGTTTTTTCCTGGGTCATTTTTTCTTTCCAGTTAAAACCCGTTCCTTCATCTTCAACCATCAAAACAAAACTTTTATTTTCATAAGAAAGATCAACCGTTATTTTCTTGGTTTCATCGTATTTATTTCCATGTTCTAAAGCATTGTAAAGGGATTCATTCAAAAGAATCGAGATAATGTAAACATCAGGAGGCATGTTATCAACAGTTCCGCCCATCTCTGCGACGACATCGGCGATGAATTTTGATACTGCTTCAATGCTTGATTTAATGACGGCTCTTTTTTTCATTCAAATTAACCTGATAAAATTCATTATTCTAATAAAAAAGTTATTCAAAATTTAGTTTAAAACAAAATTTAAAATAAAAATCCGATTCCTGCGCTGATTTTTTTGAGAAGCGCATCGTAAAGCTCATCGTTGGATTGATTTTTCTGAACAGCGGCCGAAAAATTCAGGTAGCAGGATTCAGAAAAATAGTATTTAAGCCTTAAGGTCAGATAAAAGGAAAGAATAGAAAGTTTTTCAGATAAAACAGGATTTCCAGAAGCGTCATAGGGATACCGTCCGTCATAATTCTCTCCTGTAAATCCTGTAGAAAAAATAATCTTCCAGTCTTTCGGGTTCCATTCGATAGAAAAAGCCCCTTCACTCACCAGCGTGTTGTAGTAATTCTTGAATATAACCTCATCCCCATCCAGAATCAGGGTTGTTTCAGAAGGACCGAAAAAAAGATCATTGCCGTCAGAAAAATAATTTTCAAGTTTCGCCTTCAATGAAAAAGTGATGAAAGAAGAAAGGTAGTAGTCCCAGGTAAAAGAACCCCCGGCTTTGTTTCTGATTATTTTTTCCGAAGTTGACTGATAAGAAGAGTTAAAAATATATTTTTCAGTAAAAAAATCTTTCTCAAAGTTCAAATTTAAAGTGATTTTATGAGAGAGAGAAGGTGCAATTTCTGTTTTGATAGAGAAAGAGGCGTAATATTGATCGTAATCACTTTTAGAAAATAAATACCGCCCTCCATCTATTCCGAGAGCAAATACCATAAAATCAAAGTCACTTCTGTATTCGGGGTTGAAAAACACTTTCAGAAAAGTCCGGGATGAATCGTTCCACAAATTGTCATAAAATCCTCCCAATGTCAAATCCAGAGTATTTTCTTCTCCTTTAAGACGGTATTTCAGTTTTAAATTTCCGCTGAAATTGTCTTCTTCCTTTACAGAAAAGTATTTATCTAAAAAGAAATTTCCTTCCAGAAAAACAACACTGGATTCCCCCTGTACCGAAGCATGCCTGAATGACCAGAAAGAAGAAAGGATAAAACTCTCCTGATGATTTGAGTCTTCAAAAACATTTGAATCATAAGCGCTTTCTATTCCCAGATCGCTGTAGAAGGAAAATACAGCGGATTGAAAAAAAACAAGGAAAAGAAAAATAATTTTTGCCGTTTGATTCATAGAGGATTCTCCTTTATTCTATTTCTTTTAACAAATCTTCAATCTGTCTTGGATTTTTCTTTTTTAAAACTGCTTTCATAAGCACTTGAGAGGCTTTTTGAGTATTTATTTTTTTATCTCTTAAACTGCTTAGAATACCGATCAGGCGTTTCAGATAGTCTTCGTCCGGATTTGCACGAAAGACCGCCAGAGCAATTTCGGTGATTTCATTTTGATGAAAGGGTATTGCAATCTGATCTTCATAGGAAAGATAGAAATAAATCATTTTTGAAAGCTGTTCCTGAAAAGAATCAGAGGTTAGATTGAAAAGAATTTTTTCTATCTGAGCGATGGTGAATTTATTTCTGATCAGAAAAAAGACATTGTCCAGAAGAAGAATGTCTTTTATTTTATATTTCAGGCTGATTTCATCAATGAAAAGAAGATTTTTCTTTTCTTTTTTAATAAAAAGCAAAAGCTGTCCGGCAGGGACTTTTTTGATTGAAGCTTCTTTGATGATTTTCAAGAGGAGCTTTTGAGCGCCTTCGTTTTTCAATTCTTTTTCTAGAGTGTGAATTTCAGCCGCACTGTTCCCTAAAAAACTGTCATAGTCGCTTAAGTTTTCTCCTTGCGCCTCTGTATAAAAAGCGAAAAAAAGAAATAAAAGAAAAATTAAAATTTTCTTTTGAGTTTTCAAGTTTTTCCTGCCTTAGTTATTTCCATTCCCGGTCTGGGAAGAGCCTGCCCCTGTGTTGGGTTTTGCTGTTCCAGCCCTTTGTTTGTCGGTCATCCCTTTCTTTTTCATTTCTCTTGACATTTTATCTTTTTTATCACTGCTCCCATTCTCTGCAAGGGCTTTTTTCAGCTGGTTTTTCAAAGCATTTTTCACTTCATTCTGCAATGTTTTGGATGAATTTTTTTCCCCCTTTTCAGACTGGAAAACCTCTATCCCCTTTTTGACCGCCGCCAGAGTCTGATTTCTGGATTCCTGTTTAAAATAACCGTAAGACCGCATCTGCTCGTAGTTTTTTTCGGCTTCTTCAAGAACAGCAAGAGATTCTGCCCCTTTTATTTTCTTCTGGAGACAGGTTTCTATAATCTCTTGTATCAATTTTTTGTCATATTTCTGGTTTTTCCTGAGTCGGGCAAGATAGTGATCGAGGGAAGCATTTGCCTGAATCTCAAGTTTTTCCTGAAGCATGGTTTTGATTTCCTGCATTTCTTTTTCTTTTGCAAAAAGAAATGAAGAAATGAACATGAAAAAAAACATTAATTTGATAAAGCTTTTCATAGGCTCCTCCTCTCCTTTACTTAAAAACAACCAGAATCGAATTTTTATTGCCGAAATAGTCTTTTGCCCCCAGACTGTTTTTATCTTCCACTACTTCATCATCTACCACCAGAGTGTAATGATAAATCACTTTCATCTTGACCACCAGATCCAGCGCCCACTTTCCGTCTTTGTATTCCAGCTTTTGTTTTTCCCAGTTATTGAAATCGCCCATGACAAACACTTTTTGATCAGGGGAGCCTTCGTAGCTGATTGAAGCCAGAGTTTCATCCGGCAGGAGACGGGAAGAAAAAGGGTTTTGAAAGAAGAAAAAACTCCCCAGCGCCAGAAGAAAAAGAAAACTCAAAACCAGTTTAAGCTGAAAATATTTTCTTTTTTCTTTTTTTCTTCTTATTTTTCTGACGACTTTGTCTGAAAAATTTTCAGGAACATCAATTTCTTCAGAATATAATTTTTTAAGAAAATCCTGCATTTTCATATCCTTATCCTATTCAAAAAAAAGTTTCCATCTCTCGTTTTCTGAAAGACTGATTTTCAATTTTTCCCTAGCCCTTTTTAATTTTGACTTGACCGTATTTTCACTTTCTTCCATAATTTCAGCTATTTCAGTGGTGGAAAGATTTTCAGTATAATAAAGAACCAGAATAATCTGATACTTGACAGGGAGTGTTTTAATTTCTTTCCACAGCCAGAGTTTTATTTCCTCTTCTTCCAGATTGCCTTTTTTTTCTTCTGTTTCAACAATCTCTTCAAATAAAGGAAAAAAATTCTTAATTTTTTCTTTTCTTAACAATTTTTTTGCTTTATTGACTGTGAGGGTGTAAAGCCAGTTTAAAAAAGAATAATCGGGATTGTAACGGTCGAGTTTTTCATAGATAGTCATAAAAACCTCCTGCGCTGCATCTTCGATCATAGATCTGTCTTTAAAATAAAAAAACTTGTGGAGGATTCGAAAGACCAGTTTTTCGTATTTTTTCACCAGTATGCCGAAATCATCAGGGCTTCCTCCGTTTAAAAGGGCAAAGATAATCTCTTTATCTTCTTTCAGGCTCAAAAATGAATCCTTTGTTTTAAATTTAAGAAAAAAGGAAGAATAAATCTTCCTTTTCCCTCTTTTTCTTTTTACTGAGTCAGTGTTACTCCGGCAGTTCCGGTAATGTCCAGAGTCTGTCCGGCTGTGACTGTTTTGTCGGCAATGTCATAAGCCTGATAAGTATCGGCTTCTATTTTGATATCATAAACCCCCGGTTCCAGATATCCTAAAAGGAAAGTACCGTCTGACTGAGCCACTGTCGCGGTTACAGCAGTTGTCTCACCGTCTTTGAAAGCGCTGACGACAATTTTAGGAGTAGAAGCATCGGGTACTGCAATTTTTCCAGAGAGGGCGCCGGTTGTGTTTTTCTGAACAATCCGGGTTACGGGAGTCATTCGGTAAACCCCATTGGTAACTGTCAGAGAGTGGGCAACATTGAAATCTACGATCAGCTCGGTGGTGATTCCTTCAGTCAGGTCAAACGCTTTGGTCAGTTTGACAGTGTTTGAATTGAGGGTGGCATCCTGCCGGGAGTTGTCATTTAAAATAACCCAGCTGGAATTGACGGCAAACCTGATCTGCGCATAATGACCGGGAGTGAGAGAAGCAACGCCCAGATCCTGAAGAGCGGCATTGGTGAGAGCCAGAAGATTCACAGTTCCTCCGTCTGCAGACAGATTGACCCATCCTGTGTCGCTGGATGAAGTGGAAACGGAGACTGTGTCAAAGTTGATCCAGACTTCCTTTACATTGGAAAGGTCTGAGGGAGCGTCTGTGATAGACACTTTCAGGGTAGCATCGGAAACGGGAGTGTCTTTCTTACAACTGATGAGTGATAAGACAACACTCAAAATGACCAGCAGTTTAACAATGGTTTTCATAGCAAAGCTCCTTAAATAGTTTTTTTTATATTTCTATACCCCCTTTTTAAAAATCAGGGTGCAAAAAAATTAATTTTTAGCCCCCTATTATTTAAATTAACTCGGACACCGAGCGGAGTCGAGGTGTCACTTCGGCTCCGCTCAGTGACCGTATGGCTTCGATTAATGACCAAAACAAAGCGATGAAAGATTGCATCAGAAAAGACAATGACACTTTCTGATCAACTTACAAATATCAATGATAAGAAGATAATTGAGGAAATGGCTTTCAATAATCGACAGCCTGATTACAAACAAATCCATCTTATTCGTAAGAAAAAGTTTTTAACTCTTTATCATTTATTTTTTAGTATATTTTAAAAATAGACAATCAGGATTTTCTACCTTCAAATTAATATTCTGAATAATCCGGATACTCAAGGATATTTTTATGGATTTTCAAGGTTATTCTATTTATAAAAATTACCAGATTTCAAAAAAACTGGATGAAGGGGCTATGAGCTCGGTCTGGATAGCGGAAAACCCCGATCTGACAATTCCTTTTATTGCTGTAAAAATATTAAACAAAAACACCACTTCTTCCCGGATAGAAAATGTGATCCGTTTTAAAAACGAAGCAATGACCGTCTCAAAACTCCATCATCCCAACATCATAAAAATACTTGAAATCGGGGAAATCAATGATCAGCTTTACATTGCCTCAGAATATATTGAAGGGAAAAGCCTTAAAAAACATTTGGAAGAAACCTCTTTCCCTATTGACGAAAGTATTGAAATAATTCATCAGATCGCCTCTGCATTAACTTATATTCACAGCCATCATATTATTCACAAAGATTTAAAACCCGGCAATATCATGCTGACTCATCAAAAACTCCCGGAAGAAGAAAACAAGATCAAGGTTAAAATCATTGATTTTGGATTATCCGATGTAAAAGAACTTTCACGGTTTACGGACAAACAGGAAGTTGCCGGAACTTTCTACTATATGTCGCCGGAGCAAACGGGCATCGTGAAATACGCAATAGACGAAAGAAGCGATCTTTATTCGCTGGGCGCCTTGTTTTATGAGTTATTGACGGGAACCCCTCCTTTTACGGGCAAAGAGGCGGGGAGCGTTATTCATCAGCACATTGCCAGAAAACCTATGAAGCCAAGAGAAATCAAAGCGGAGATTCCTGAAATTCTGGAAAAAATTGTTTTAAAACTTCTGGAAAAAGAGCCTGAAAAAAGGTATCAAAGCGCAGAGTATCTTTTAAAAGATCTCGAAAAGACCAAAAATGGGGAGACAGATTTTATTCCCGGCGGTGAAGAAAAAATTGTCAAACTCAACTATCACGCTCCGCTGATTGGAAGAGAAAAGGAAATCAACGCTTTATCTCTCAGTATCGAAAAAATCCTTGAAAACAAGGGATGCTTTTACCTTGTCAACGGTGAAACAGGAACGGGAAAAACAAGACTTATTCAGGAAATACAGGATAAAATCTATGGGACATACGCTTTTATTGATATTAAATGTTTTCTGGAACACAGCAAAATATCCTATGGAATTTTTAAAGATATCCTGAACTTTTATCTGAAAAGGTTTGAAACCTATCCGGATGAAAAAAAAGATATTTACCGTAAAAAGATTAAGGAAATCACAAAAGAATGCGGCGCTCTTATCTTACAGTTGAATCCAATGATGAGCGAATTTGTGGAAAAACCTAATGAACTCGTGGAACTGGACAAGGAACAGGAAAAAAAAAGGTTTATCTTTTTACTGGCTGATTTTTTTAAACAACTTGCCAACCTTGAGATTCAAAAAGGCTTCTTTGTATTTATTGATGATATTCAATGGACAGATAGAGGCAGTTGGGAACTTTTAGAACTTTTTCTTGAAAATATTTCCCGCTATCCTATTTTTATTCTGGCAGCCTGCCGTCCTTCCGAAATTGCAGAAAATCATTTTATCCGCCCTTTTTTAGACAAAATATCTTATTTAAACCATCCTTATTATAAAATTGATTTGAAAAATCTGGATGAGGAAGAAAATCTGGAATTGGTTTCCTCCCTTCTTTATCAAACAGAAGATAAAACCAGAGTTCTGGCTGATTTTCTTTATCAGAAAAGCATGGGAAACCCATTTCTTTCTATTGAGATTTTAAAGCAGATGGTCAGCGACCATATTGTCTTTTTCAAGGAAAACGACTGGTTTTTTGATTCTCAGAAAACTGAAAAAAACTCTATCCCTTTATCCGTCATTGAAATTTTTTTAAACAGAATCAACAAGCTGAATGAAAACGAAAAAATGATTATCGCATCCGCTTCAGTTTTTGGAAGAATGTTTGAAATGCAAGATTTTTTTGAGTTCAATGAAGGCATGCATCAAAAAATTGTAGAAACCATCGACAAAAGTATTCAGCTTCAGCTTATTGAGAAAAGCGAACAAAACCCTGGAACCTTTGTTTTTATCCATGATAAAATACAAAATTATTTTTATTTTCTTCTGAGTAACGAACAGCAGAAAGCTTTTCATTTAAAGATTGCCGCTCTTCTTGAAAGGAAAAACCCTTTTTTAACCGAAGAAAATTTGTTTAGGGTACTGGAACACTATATCAAAGGGGAAAATGAAGAAAAGATATTGGAATATTCTTTTAAAGCAGGTCTTTCGGCAAAAAATCTTTTTATCCATGAAAAAGCCCTCCGTTATCTTTTTCTCAGCCAGAAATTGCTTAAAAAAAGGGGATTTGAAGGAAAAAAAGAATGGCTTGAAACTTCTGAAAATATTGGAGAAATTTATCTAATTATCGGGAAAGTCGATCAAGCGCTTGCCGTTTATCAGGAAATCCTTTTATTCAAAAAAACAACTTATGAAAAAGCGGCTATTTATCAGAAACTGAGTTTTGCCTATTTTAAAAAAGGAGACCCTGTCTCATCTGAAAAATTTGCGCATATGAGTCTGGCATTACTGAAAGAACGATGCCCTAAAACAAAAATTGTATTTTTCATCAAACTGGTGAAAGAACTTTTTTTCTACGGCTTGATTTCCATCCTGCCGGATTTTCTTTTGAAAAAGACCATAAGAAACAGGGCAGTAAACTGCCTGAAAGTCTGGAATTACTATACGCTGGATCTTATCTATGCTTTTAACAGCCTGTTTAAATATTCTTACACTATTTTAAGATCCCTGAACATCTCCAAAAGAATTGGCCAGTCATCCGAACTTGCTTTGACCCTGAATTCTTATTCCGGTTTTTTCTTAAACTTTTCTTTTTTTAAAAAAGCTCTTTCATATAATATAAAAGCCATGGAAATACAGAAAAAACTTAAAAATCAATGGGGCATTGCCAGAACACACCAGACTATCGGCTTTATTTATCAGTATCAGGCAGAATATGACAAAAGTATTGAAAGTTTATCCAAAAGCATTGAGATATTCGAAAAAATAGGGGATTTAAGGGAGCTGGGAATTTCTTTGTATCTGCTTTCCCAGAATTATTACTATGCCGGTGATTATAAAAAATCTTCAGAAATCAATACCCGCTACATGGAACTTTTTAATCAGACAAAAGATAATTACGGCATCAGCGGATCTCTTGCGGGGCTTGCCAAAGTGGCAATTGAAAAAGGAAGCCTGGATGAAGCGGAAGGCTTTATTCAGACTGGATTAGAATTAAGCGAGGAAAACCAGCTCTGGTATGTTTATTCGGCTTTGAATATGGAGCAGGGGGTTCTTTTTTTAAAAAAGGGAGAACCTGTTCAGGCTTTAAACTATCTGGAAAAAGCAAAAGAAATTTATTATAGCAAGAGATTTTTCAAACCCAATATCAGTTTAATTTTTCCTCTTTTTTCTGAAGCGTATCTTCTCGATTTTCAGGAAAAATCTTTTTCTCTCTCCTTGAAAGAAAAAAAACACTACCTTCATAAAATCAAAAAATCAGTACGGACAGCCTTAAAAAAAACAAGGCAATGGCATAATTTTTACAGCATCAGTTTAAGATCCGCTGCAAAATACTACCAAATGATCGGAAAAACCAAAAAAGCTGAAAAAATGTTCTTGAAAACCATTCAATGGAATGAAAAAATCAACCGGAAATACGAGCTTGCTTTAAGTTATTACGAATACGGGAATTTTCTCGCATTTGCCTCCAGAGCGAAGGAAGCAAAGCGTTTCTGGGAAAAAAGTTATTTTCTGTTTCAGAAAATGGAGATTGATTTTTATTTAAAAAAGCTGAATATTCTTTTGGGTATCAACAATGAAGACTCCCTTCCTATTGAAAGATTGATTAACAAAAATAAGCTTCATACGATTATCAAAGCAAACTATGAGATCAGCGCCACTTTGAACCTGAATATTCTTCTGGAAAAAATTCTTGATCTGGCCATGGAAATCACGGGCTCCCAGAAAGGAATCCTTTTGTTGAAAAACATTGAATCAGAAAAACTGGAAGTCTCTGTCAACCGCAATATTTATCATGACGATCCCCTGAAAGAAGAGTTTTCCAGCAGTATCATTGAAAAGGTCTTTTCCGAAGGAGAAGCCTTAATTACAACCAACGCCTGCTCTGAAAAAAAATATCTTTATCAAAGCGTGTTAAACTATGGACTCAAATCGATCTTGTGCTCACCCATTAAATACAAAAATGAAATCTTCGGGGTCTGCTATCTGGACAACCCTCTGGCAAAAGGCGTTTTCACAATGGATGACAGGGAGCTTTTAAATGTTCTGATGACCCAGGCCGCAATATCGATTGAAAATGCCCGCCTCTACCAGTATGCGATTCTGGATACCCTCACCCAGCTGGTAACAAGAAAACATTTTTACTTCCTTCTTCAGAAAGAAATCAGCCGGACCCTGCGCTATCAGGCTTTTTTCGCCCTATTGATCATCGATCTGGATGATTTAAAATATTTAAACGAGAATTATGGCAATGAAGCTGGCGATGAAGCAATCAGGGCTGTTGCAAAAATCATACGGGAAAGCTGCCGCAATACCGATACTCCGGCAAGATTCGGCGGAGAACAATTTGCCGTTATCCTTCCGGAAACCAATTTGAAGGGAGCCGAGATTCTGGCCGGAAGAATCGTAAAAAAAATCGAAAACCAGAAAATAGACTATCAGGGCTATAGTCTAAAAACAAGCGCAAGCATCGGCATATCTTTGTTCCCCTATCATGCCTCCAATCAGGAGACATTGATAAAAACAGCGGAAGAAGCGCTTTGTGTTTCTAAAAAAGGAGGAAAAAGCAAAGTCAGCGTCTATGAAAAAAAATCAGACACAACTCCTGCTTTTATTTGTGAACCTTCAAACTCTCATTCAATTTTAAATGAAGATAAAATAAAATCAATTTTTGAAACAACCCATGAAATCAGCTCTTTTATTCACCTTGAACACCTTTTGGATAAAGTGATCAGCATAGCTGTAGAAACAACCGGAGCTGAAAGAGGATTCCTTATGCTGGAAGACGAGGTTAAGGGAGAGCTTCAGATTGCGGCGCATAAAAACATTAACAAAATAAATGAAAAATTTTACTCTCAAAGGATCGTGGAAGAAGTTTTCAAAACAGGGAACATTGTTCTTACAACCGACGCTGAAAACGACTCGGTTTATAAAAAGTTCGACAGTGTTGTTTCCAACAAGCTGAAATCAGTGCTCTGCGTTCCAATTCTTTATAAAAGAGACATTAAAGGAGTTTGTTATCTGGATCATCCTTACGATACGGCTGTTTTTAAAAAAGAAGATATCAGTATCCTGAATGTTTTGATGACTCAAACAGCCGTTTCGATCGAAAACACCCGTCTTTATAAAATTCAAATGCTGGAAACAGAAAAAAAATATTTGGAAAAAATCAACAGCCTGAAAAACGAATTTCTGGGAATCGTCAGCCATGATCTGCGCTCCCCCATCGGAAAGATTCAGATGCTGTCAAGCTATATCATCAATAACCAAAATATTATTTCTAAAGAAGACAGCCATGAGTTTCTTTCTGACATAAAAAGCACAAGCCAGTTTATTCTTAATCTGATTGAAGATCTTTTGGATATTTCAAAAATCGAGATGGGGCACTTGGAACTTTGTAAATTCGATATCCCGGCAGAAAATTTGATTCAACAAATTATTCTTTTCAATCAAGCAGTTGCAAAAAATAAAACCATTTCCATTGTTTCCAAGATTGAATCAGGAGTCGAAGTCATTCATGCGGATGAAGCGAGGATCAAACAAGTCTGCAATAATTTACTCAATAATGCTTTGAAATTTTCTCTCCCTCACTCAAAAATCACTATTCAGGTCAGCAGAAAAGAAGACAGCCTTCTTTTTCAATTTATCGATCAGGGTCCTGGAATTCCCGAAGCAGAAATAAGCAAACTCTTCCAGAAAGAATTTTACCAGACAAGCGTGAAATCTACTGATGGAGAAAAAGGAACAGGACTGGGGCTTTCCATTGTCAAAAAAATCGTTGAACTCCATGGAGGGCAAGTAGGAGTTGAGAGTCAGATCGGAAAAGGCTCAAATTTCTATTTTACTCTGCCTCTCTAAAACAGGAGTCCGAAAAACCGGGCTCCTGTTTCTTTTTTCATACCAATAAAACTGAAATACTTTTATTCTGATTGATATTGAAAATAACTTTTGCGAAAATACCGGCTACCGAGACTTCATGATACCAAGGTTCGTCTTTGATAAACAGAGCCCCTCTGATAACTGCATCCGTTCCGATGACAACATCAATTATTTTTTTCTCATATGCGTTTTGGAGGTTTTCAACCGCATTGCCGCTGAAATAAGGGAAGGTACAGGCTATAACAATTTGTTTTGCTCCATTATCTTTTAATAATTCACAGGCTTTCACAATCGTACCGCCGGTATCAATCATATCATCGACCACAAATACATTTTTTCCGTCCACATCTCCGATCAGTTTCATCACATCAATCTTGCTGATTTGAGCATAGTCTCTTGATTTATAAATTACAGCGAATTCTTTTCCCATCTTTTTGGCATAAAAACGGGCACGGTCAGTCCCTCCTGTATCGGGAGCCACCACCATGAAATTTCCCTGAGGATAAATCAGTTTCAGTTCTTCCATGATTGCATTGGAAGCATGAAGGTTTTCAAGTTTGGCTGTATCAAAAAAACCGCCGATCGCATCACTATGGATATCGATTGTAATCACACGGTAAGTACCCACATCTTCCAAGAAACGGGCAGCCAGTTTTGCAGTAATTCCCTCTCTTTCTTTCCTTCTTTCCTGACGGCTGTAAGGATACTGAGGCACCACTACCGTGATTCTTCCCGCATCGGCTTGATGAGCTGCATCAATAGCGGTTAACAAAGCGATAAAATTATCATTGACAGAATAAGCGACTTGAGGATCGTTTAAAAGCTGGAAGATATAGACATCGTCTCCCCGAAGCGGTTCTTTGATCACTGTTTTCACTTCCCCGTTTTTAAACCAGATCTCCTCTGAATCCACTTTTTTGAAATTCACCCCTGCTTCACGGCACAAAGGAGCCAGCGCCTTATAAACCCTGTCCCCGAATTCTTTACCGCTGTTACAGAAAACAAAACTGATATTTTCGCTCATATAATTAAAGCCTCCCTAATTTTTTCCCAGTCTTTTGGTTCTTTTAAAAGAAATGTTTTTTTGATGCCGTTTTTTTGATAAGCCGCAATATCGCTTTTTTTATCTCCGATACCGGCAGCAAGTTTGAGGCCTGTTTTTTTGATCAGGTCCGCAAGCGCTTTATTTTTATATTTTTGATTGGCTATCGGATAATCTTTTGATGACCAGAAAATAATGGGACCTGCCGGAAGAGAATGCAGATCAAACCATTGTTTGGTAAAACAGGAAAACCGTTCTTCCCGATGCGTCAGGTAAATAATATGGTAATGTTCTGAAAGAATTTTCAAAGTCTCTTCCGCACCCTGAATTTCTTTAAACTGCGACCTTGTGAGAAGCAACCAGTAGGAAAAATCAACAATAGTGTTATCAACATCACAAACCAATGCCTGTTTCCGGTTATCTTTTTCAAGAACCAGAATATGAAAAAAACTGAAAAAATATTCCATATTCTGAATCTGGGTTTTTATTTTAAAAACTCCGGAATTTTCAAACTCATATTCCAATTCAAAAAAACCATTCTGATCGGTTTCAGTTTCCCCGATCTTTTTATTTTCAAGAAAAAACTCAATCACCGTCTTTTTCATTCCAAATTTAAAATAAAGGAAATAACTGACCCAGCCTTTCAAAAAAACCGATTTATGATTTGTAATTTCATCGTTTGTATTAATCCAGATCACAGGGGCTTCCTTTTTTTATTTTTCTCGATATAAACAATAATGTTCCAGATATCAGAAGGAGTAATCCCCTGAATCCTTGATGCCTGCCCCAGATTAACCGGCCTGACTTTGGAAAGTTTTTCCACCGCTTCTCTTTTCAAATTGGGTACCAGGCTGTAGTCAAAGTCTTCTGATAAAGGTTTATTTTCCACTTTACGGAATTTTTGAATCTGCTCTTCCTGATTTTCAAGGTATCCCTCGTATTTAGAAGCCACCAAGAGACTGAAAAGTTCTTCATCATCCAGACCGCTGAAAAAAGAAATGGTTTTTGCGTCTTGATACCCGATTCCCTTCGTGAAAATTTTATCCAGAGAATCTCCCGGTTTGATTTTTTCATTATTTTTCAGTATTTCATAAGACTCGATCTCTTCTTTTTTTAAGTGGATTTTTTTGATTTCCTGATGGCGGGTTTTCACTTTTTCCCATTTGGACTCAAATCTCTTATATACTCCCTCGGGAATCAGCCCTATTTCAAACCCTTTTTGCATCAGCCTTTCATCCGCATTGTCATATCGGAGGTGAAGCCTGTATTCAGAGCTTGAAGTAAAAAGGCGGTAAGGCTCCTTAATTCCTTTGGTCACAATATCATCTAAAAGAATGCCTATATAAGACTCGTCTCTTCCTAAAATCAGCGGGAGCATGCCCTTGATTTTCCTCACTGCATTGATTCCCGCTATCAAGCCTTGAGCCGCTGCTTCCTCATAACCGCTGGTGCCATTGATCTGTCCAGCCAGAAAAAGATTTTCCACAATTTTACTTTCCAAAGAAAGCTTTAATTCTTCAGGATCAGCAAAATCGTACTCAACCGCGTAGCCTATCTTTAAAATTTCCGCGTTTTCAAGCCCGGGTATGGAATGGATAAACTCATACTGAACACTTTCAGGTAAAGAAGAAGACATACCATTGACATAGACGCTTTCATGATAAAGCGATTCAGGCTCTAAAAAAAGC
This sequence comes from Spirochaetes bacterium GWB1_36_13, assembly GCA_001829155.1. GTDB lineage: Bacteria > Spirochaetota > GWB1-36-13 > GWB1-36-13 > GWB1-36-13 > GWB1-36-13. The sequence goes on from MIAO01000151.1 coordinate 18,092, forward strand.
TGGTGGCGGTTTTTTTCAGGAAATTTTATCACCTTGTCTTCCAGAGAAGGGCAGTAACGGGGCCCCGTGCCTTCGATAACCTTGGTTCCGTAAAGGGGGGAAAGATGGATGTTTCTGGAAATAATTTCATGGGTTTTTTCTGTCGTGTAAGTGATATAGCAGTTTATTTTTGATGATGGATGTGTTTGTGTCAAGTAGGAAAAAGAAAAAAGAGCTTCCTGGTTTTCCTGTTTTTCTATTTTAGAATAATCAATTGTTTTTCCATGGATTCTGGCAGGGGTGCCGGTTTTAAGCCGTCCGATCCTGATTCCGTTTTCCTTGAAAGAGGCAGATAGATACTCTGAAGATCTTTCTCCGAAGCGACCGGATTTCTCGTGATAATCGCCAATATGAATCAGTCCTTTTAAAAAAGTCCCCGCAGTGACAATCACCGCATCTGAAAAATAGGCAATTCCCCTCTCGGTTAAAATCCCTTTTACTTTTTTATTTTCTACAATAAAAGAAGCTGCAATATCCTGAATAAGAGAAAGTCCCGGCTGATTTTCCATGATCTTTCTCATCATGAGGGCATAGGATACTTTATCTGCCTGTGCGCGGGGAGCCCAAACAGCCGGCCCTTTTGAAAGATTGAGCATGCGGAACTGAATACCTGTCTGGTCTATGGTTTTCGCCATCTGCCCGCCCAGAGCATCCATTTCACGGACCACAATCCCTTTGGCGATTCCTCCGATTGAAGGATTACAAGACATTTCACCGATGTGATCGATATTGATCATCATACAAAGTGTTTTCATCCCCATTCTGGCAGAGGCTAAAGATGCTTCGATTCCGGCATGTCCGGCACCGATTACAATAATATCATAAACCAGTTCTTTTTTCACTATTTTTCCTTTTTTTCCGCAAAAACTTCCATTCGCTCTTTTCAAAGTTTTAAGTTATCTTTAAACTAGAAATAAAAAAGAGATTTCATAATAAACTCAAGATTAATTTTCTTTTTCAAGTGTTTTTTTTTACATTTAAATTTAACGACAGAAACGAATCTTGAAAGGAAAAAAATCAAATCAGGAGAAAAAAAATTGTCTGATGAAAGAAGAAAATTTCTCAGGGTGAAAAAAAGCTTCCCTTTTAACTACAATATACGGGGGGAAAAGGAAATTTACGATGCTGAAACCGCTGATATCAGCCTCGGAGGAATCGGTTATATCTGCTCAGAAAATCTGGCTATCAATAAGATCATTCATATGAGAATGCACATCCCCGGATTTAACGAACCCATGTCTATCCGAGGAATTATCCGCTGGAAAAAAGACTTAGGGCAGGGAAAATATTTTCTGGGCGTTGAGTTTTATAATATTGAGCAAGAAGAAAAAGATTTGATTTTAAAAGCCTTAAGAGAAGGCTGATAAGATTCAGGAGGAAAAGTGGATCAGGAAAATTTTGAAATTATCAATGATCAGATTAAAACATTTATGTCATCTTATCAGGAAAATCCCTTTATGATTCCCCTGAAAAGAATCTTATCCTTACATAAAAGACTGGTTCAAACCCTTATCGATATAGAAGATCCGGTTGTAAAAAACATTTTGGGAAAAATGGATGATGCGGTTCAACTCATTTTATCCGGCGATGAATCCATGCTTTTGGATACAGCAAAAGACAGCTATCATACCCTTTTATGGAAACTCCATCAATACCTTTTAAAATCGGTTTTCCCGAAATAAAACTGATTTTTGCTCATCGATTTCAAGATTTTAAGGACACACTTTATGCAAATTTATAAAAAATGGATCAAACCCTTTCTTTTTCTCATGGATCCTGAAAAAGCGCACCATTTTACCCTTATCTCGCAAAACATTATGGGAAAAACAAAAATAAATAAACTTCTCAAGCCTCTGTTTCACTTTGATGATCCTGTTTTAGAAACAGTGCTTTTTGGACTTCATTTCAAGAATCCTGTAGGGCTTCCCGCCGGATGTGACAAGAAAGGAAACACGATACAAACATGGGATACTTACAGCTTCGGCTGGGCCACTTGCGGCTCCATTACCCATTTACCCCAGCCCGGAAACCCCAAACCAAGGCTTTTTCGAATGGTGAAAGATGATTCTCTCCAAATCAATCTGGGATTAAACAGTATCGGCGCACAGGCGATGAAAAAGAAAATAGGCCAAAAAAAGCCTTCCTACCCATTCGGCATCAGCATCGCCCGGACTACAGACATTCCAGACGAAGAAGCGGTGGAAGACTATATGAAAAGTTTTCAGACCCTCTATTCTCTTCCGGATTATTTTGAAATCAATATCAGCTGTCCGAATATTCCAGACACTGAATATTTTAAACGGGGTTCTTTTCTTCCCAATCTTTTTGAAAAATTAAAAAACGCAAATACGCAAAATAAACCGCTTCTGGTAAAAATAGCCCCCTGTCTGGAAGACGATGAACTGAAATTAGTGCTTGACAATATGAGAGAATATGAAATGCACGGAATGATTATCTCAAATCTTTTAAAAGATTTTTCAGGCATTGCGCCGAAAAGCGAAGTACGGCAAGGCGGAATCAGCGGAAAACTTCTGGAGCCTTATACAAATCAAATGATCCGTAAAGTTTATCAAAGGACAGATGGAAAACTTCCTATTATTGGTCTTGGGGGTATCTTCACAGGCAAAGACGCTTATGAAAAAATCAAGCTTGGGGCAAGTCTTCTCCAGCTTTACAGCAGTATGGTATTAGAAGGACCCGGGGTAGTGAAAAGAGTTTTAAAAGAACTGGCGTATCTTGTAAAACAGGATGGGCATCAAAATTTTCAGCAAGCGATTGGAAAATATTAAATTATTTTAGAATCATCTCCCTGCTATTGAAAATAAGTATTTTAAGTTACAGATTCCGGTCTTTTGCAAGCAAAAACCGGAATGACAGGTTTGCATTTTATATTCAGTTGTGTATATTTTCTTTTTTCTTTAATTTATTTTTATTATCATTAAATAAATAGTTTATAATTTTGGAGAAAAATTGAAAAAAATACGCCTGTTATCATTTATTTTTTTCGCTTCTGCCATGATTCTTCTTTTTTATTATATGAGCCGCTCGAATTACCTTTTATTCCATTCTTTGGCTGAATTATTCAGCATCATTATTGCCGGAGGAATTTTTTTAATCGTCTGGAACACCAGAAAAATCTCTGAAAGCGCTCCTCTTTTTCTTCTCGGAATCGCCTATTTTTTTATCAGTATTCTTGACCTTCTTCATACTCTTGGTTATAAGGGAATGAAGATTTTTACAGACTATGATTTTTATGCCAATCAGCTCTGGGTCGCAGCCCGATTTATGGAAGCGGTTTCTCTTTTTATTGTCGGGCTTTTTTCCAACCGTAAAAAAATTCCGTTTGTCTCTGTTTTTTACATTTATCTTGCTTTTACCACTTTAGCGGTTGTATCTATTTTTTTTATCAAAGTTTTTCCAGTCTGTTTTATAGCAGACCAAGGGCAGACGCTTTTTAAAATAGCCGCTGAATATGTTATTATTGTAATTCTTGCCACTGGAATATATTTCCTTCATCAGAAAAAAAAATCTTTTTCACCCGTTATTTATAAACTTCTCTTCTGGTCTATGGTCATTACTATTGCCAGTGAATTTTCTTTTACCCTTTACACAGATAATTACGGAATTTTGAATTTTGTAGGGCACATTTTTAAAATTATCTCTTTTTTCCTGATTTACAAGGCAATCATAGAAACCAATCTGAAACATCCCTATGACATGATTTTTAAAAAATTAAAAGAAAAAGAGAGTTTTCTGGAAGAAGCCAATGAAACAAAAAACAAACTCTTTCTGATTCTGGCTCACGATTTAAAAGCTCCTTTTTCAAATATTTACAGCCTTTCAGAAATTTTAATCCATGATATTCAGCAAAAAACATTAAAAGAAAATGAAAAAGACAAGTACAATAAAATGATCTTTGACTCAGCGTTCCGTTATTCATCTCTTTTAGAAAATCTTCTTCATTGGGCAAATACCCAGCTTGATCAGCTGGAATGCAAGAATGAAAAACTGGATTGTTATGAACCTGCTTTAGAAGCATTCGAATATCTTGAAAAAAGTGCGGAACAGAAAAATATTGAAATCCAGATTCTATTTCCTCCTAAAAAATTTTACGCTGACGCAGATCGGAATATGATTAATGCAGTTTTAAGAAATTTAGTGTCCAATGCGCTGAAATTTACTCCTCGGAAAGGGAAAATTGAGATATTGTGCGGCGAAGAAGAGAATTATTTAATAATCACTGTCAAAGACAACGGTCTCGGCATGTCTGAATCAATGGTAAAAAAATTATTTGAAAAAAATTCTTTTAACTCCACCTACGGTACAGAACAGGAAAAAGGGACAGGGGTCGGACTTGTGATCTGTAAAGAGTTTGTCAATAAAAACGGAGGGGAACTCCGGGTTGAAAGCCAGCTTGGAAAAGGCAGTATTTTTTCTTTTTCGTTGTTAAAATCTGAAAATAGTGCAAGCATGTCTTAAAAACGATTCAAATATTTATTAAATTTATTGTAAAAATAAAAAGAGGAACCCTTATGAAACAACACACCAGCGAATGGCTCGATGTTTATTACAAATCCTTGATTGATTCGCTCACATCAAAAGCCCTGCTTTTTGGAATGTGGGGGAATAAACCAATGGCTGCTTTTTTTGAAAACATGGCAAAATTTGCTGAAAAACAGTTTGAATCATTAAAAAAAGATAAATAGTCCCCTATGAATTTTAATTTTGAGAAATCACTGGACAAACTTCGTTTGGTGGTTGAAAAAATGGAGAATCAGGATACGAGTTTAGAAGAATCACTTTCTCTTTACACAGAAGGCATAAAACTCTATAAGAGCTGCGCTTCTTTTTTAGAAACTTCCAAAAGAAAAGTGGAAATTCTGAAGAACGGAAAAGAGATTATTGAGAATCCGAAAATCAAGCCTGATATTGGACTATTTGAAGATATAGAATAACAAAAGAGGGAAATAAATTTATATTTTTCCGCATAATTGATTATTTTATTAAGGGAACTATCCGAAAATAATTTAAATTTTATAAACAGGACATGAGATGGAATATCTTTTGACAAATATTCATAGAATTGATTCTAAGGGAGAAGGGAAAGGGATCTTAGGTGTTTCATCTGATAATTTAATTACTTATAATTCAAAGAAAACCAAAAAGCCTGTTTCTTTCAATGTCGGCGGCGACTATTACGCTTATCCCGGATTTATCAATTCACATGACCACCTTCTTGGAAATTATTTTCCAAGAGTCGGGAACGGTCCTTACTTAAACTGGCTGCCATGGGACAACGATCTCAAATCTGCAAAGATTTATCAGGAAAGAGCCAAGCTGACGAATTATGAAATCTATTTTATCGCCTGTCTTAGAAATCTGATCTCAGGAGTGACCTGGATATCGGATCACATTCCCCATGTTGTCAATGAAAAATTTATTCCTCATTTACCGATTAACATAATCAGCCGTTATACTCTGGCTCACGAAGTTTCTTCCTATGACTTGAAATGGGGCGATCCCAAAAAAGAACACGAAATCGCTAAAAAAGAAAAAATCCCCTTTATTACTCATATTGAAGAAGGATTTGACGAAGAGGCAAAAAAAGGAGTGGATTACTTAAAGGAATATCAGGCTTTAGACGAATATACTGTTATGGTTCATGGGATTGCCCTTTCTGAAGAAGATTTAAAAGATATCGGCATAGCAAAAGCTCATTTGGTTTGGTGTCCGACTTCAAATACTTTTATGTTCAGTAAAACAGCGGATGTCAAAAACTGGCTGAAAAATAAAATCAATGTCTGTCTAGGCACTGATTCTCCTATGTCAGGCGGATTAAACCTTTTAGAAGAAATCCGTTTTGCCCGCTCTGTCTATGAAAAAATGTACGGTGAAAAATTGGATGAAAGGCTGATTTTTCAAATGATTACCAGTAATCCGGCAAAAGCTTTTAAAATACCTGCGGGCGATTTGAGTGAAAACTCTCCCGCCAATTTTGTCATTACCCGAAAAATTACGGATAATCCATACACCAACCTTGCATATCTCACATTAAGCGATATTGCTCTGGTAGTAGTAAATGGAAAGCCTCTTTATGGAGACATGAAGTTTGCGCCGCTTTTAAAAGAATTAAAAATCCAGCACTGGAAAATTGAAGTTGAAAACGAAGAAAAATTTCTGGCAATCCGGGGAAGTCTAAAAATCCTGAAAAAACTGAAGACGCTTTTAGGTTATCCGAAATACCTTCCTTTTTTGCCGATAAATCTTGATTAAGAGAGAGGATTAAAAAAATGCCTTCTTTAAGAAAATATAGATCCAATTCCATCATTTATTTTGAAGGGGATGTAGGAAAAGAAAATGAAGGAGCAAGAGAAATTCTCTTGATCCGGGAAGGAAAAATTCTTTTAACCTATAAAAATGTCACTGGCGAGACAGTGAATGAAGTGATCGGAAAGGGCGAGTTCTTCGGGGTTCGTTCCGCTATTACCCGTTCGCCGAGAGAAGAAAGAGCGACCTGTATTGAAAACTGCGAGGTTCTTATTTTTGAGGTTCCTGAATTTGAAGAACTGATTAAAAAAAATCCTCCTATCGGCTTGAAAATCCTTAGAATGCTATCCAATAATCTCCGGCTGATTACACGGGAAGAAAAGAAAATGATTACCCAGAATACTTTTGAAGACCCCGGTACAGAACTTTATAAAATGGGACTTTATTTTTTTAGTCAGAGAGCTTATTCAAAAGCAATTCAAATCTGGAAACGCTTAGGCGATACCTATCCTGACCATCCTGAAGTTGAGCCTGCAAAAGAAATGATCCAGCAGTCGGAAGAAGCAATCAAAACCGGCTATCACCCTACGATTAAGCGAGGAGATTAAAATGGCTGAAGGACAAAAAAATTTTTTAAAAGAGTATAAAAAAGATACTGTTATTTTTTGTGAATATGAACCGGGCAATGCCTTTTATCTGATTCGCAAAGGCAAGATAAAAATCACAAAAATTACTGAAAAATATGAAAAAACAATCGATATTCTGGAAGAAGGTTCTGTTTTTGGAGAAATGGCAATCATTGATCAGGCTCTCCGAAGCGCAACCGCGATTGCTGAAACAGATGTCCAGTTGACAGAATTCACCAAAGAAAACTTTAAAGGAATCTTAAGCACGCATGCCGAACTTTTGGTCAACCTGATCCGGATCGTCTGTTTCAGGACGACAGATGCAAAAAGAAGGCTTTCCCTCCTTCAGATCAAAGACGATGAAGGAAAAGTGATTGATGCGATTTTAATGCTGGCGGAAGGGTTGATTCGAAAAAATCCAGAGCTTCTTGAGGAAAAAAACATTGCGATTAATTCAACAATTTCTGATGTCGGACACTGGTGCGGGCTGGATGAAAAAACTGCAAAATCGGTTATTTTCAACCTTGAAAAAATGGAAAAGCTTGAAAGTAAACCTGGTGCAATCATTATTAAAGACTATGTGGATCTTCGAAGAATTCTTGAACGCAAAAAAAAGATGGCAAAATTAAACGATTAGTGATTTTATTTTTAAGTTTGACAAAAAGGTAGAGGGACAAGAGATGGAAAAACTTTTAAACGGAGTTGTACAGTTTAAAAAAGAAGATTTTGAGGCTCATAAAGAGCTTTTTCAGGAACTTGCTAATTTTCAGAAGCCCCATACTCTTTTTATCGGGTGCTCAGACTCCAGAATTGTGCCTAATATGATCACCAGCACTCTTCCGGGAGAGCTTTTTGTGATTCGCAATATTGCCAATATCGTCCCTCCTTACCGTATTAAAGATGAATATCTGGCAACAACTTCCGCGATAGAATATGCTGTTATTGTCTTGGAAGTCGAAAATATTATTATCTGCGGGCATTCAAACTGCGGGGGATGTAATGCTTTATGGGCGGATTCTGAAAAACTTTCAAAAACTCCGAATGTTAAAAAATGGCTTGAACTTTTTGAAGATGTTAAGGAATCGGTTAAAAAAGTCCCTGAATCTGAAAATCATTCAGCCCGTGAATGGATTACTGAACAGCAGAATGTTTTAAAACAGATGAAACACCTTCTTTCCTATCCTTTTATCCGTGAAAAATACCAGAAAAATCAGCTCAATATTTACGGATGGCATTATATTATAGAAACTGGAGAAGTTTTTCAGTTCAATAAAGAAACCGGCAGTTTCGAACTGATTAAATAGTCAACCCTGAAAAACCCAAATTTTAAAACAACCCTGCACGAGGCAGGGGTTCCCCGTCCTCCGTGTCCTTAAAGACTTAAGGATAAGGTGATTTGAGTCAAATCAGATGAAACCTTTTACTGTAAAGGATTTCTTGACTTTTTCAGGCTCGACTCATGAGATAAATTCATTAAGCGAATTCCTGATTTCTTTGTAAAACAAGTTTTCTTTCTATAAATTTGATTCAAAATACCAGAAGGATATTTTGAATGATCAGACTGGACGATATTCAGGAAATCAGAAAACGAACAGGGGTCGGATTAAAGGAAGGCGTTGAAAAAATATTCGAACGGATATGAAAAAATCAGCCGAAAAGGAAGCCGTTTATTTCAATATCTGATTCGATTTTTTATCTTTATGCTGATTTATGGAGTTTTTTTTACTGTTTTGGGATATGAGAAAGCGCCCTTGGGAGAGTCTATTGCAAAATGGACTGCCCAGTTAAACGCTGTTTTTTTAGACTGTGAAACTGACTTTTTAAATGGACATCAGGCAAAAAATTACTCTCTTATCGTGAATAAAAAACAAATGCTTTCCAATGAACCGATCAAAATCGGATTAAAAGTCAAATACGACGAACTTTATTCTTTGACACTTGGGACAACACTGCCGCACTATCCTCAACTCAAAATTTTCAATGAGGTTATGAAAGAGATCAAAGACAATCAAAAACCATTGAACCAGCCCCGCTATCCCCTGGATAAAAAAGAAGAAAACAGCAACACTCGAAAAAGTTTGGAAATCAATCTTTTGGGAGAAAAAAATTATTTGATTGATATCCGGCCTTCTGTTTTAGATATTGAATTGATCAAAAACAGTAAAACTGAAAATTACTTTATCCTGAAAATTTCAATGCCGAATCATGAACCCAATCCGGTCAAAATTTTTATGATTATTTTTGTCCTTGGAATAGTTTTATATTTGAGTTTTTTTATCTGGATGGTTATAAAAATGAGCCATTCTTCAAAGCAGGCAGAAAAACATTAGAATGAAACAAGATTTTTTCAGTGCTTTACAATTGAAATTAATTCTTTTAAAATCTATATTCATTATGATATAATCATAAAAATAATTAAATTTATCACTATAAAATTTACTTCTGGAGGAGAAAATGGCAAAAGCAAAAATAGTCGGAGTTGGACTCTATGCTCCGGGCGAGCCGATTAACCACGATGAACTCAAAAAACTTGCCGATATTGAATTTGACGCATCAAAACTGGAAAGCAAATTAGGATATGACAAAAGACACCTCGCACAACTCAGGGGAATAGATGAAACCACAGCAGACTTTGCCACAAAAGCGGCATTGGCGGCGATAAAGAATGCGGGGATCGATGCGAAACAGGTAGGGCTTTTCATAGTCGGAACTGATTCTCCTGAATATATTTCTCCTGCTACTTCTGTTCTGGTTCAAGGCCGGATTCAGGGAGGAGAGCAGTTTTCCGGGGCTTTCGATGTTGTTTCTTCCTGCGCCAGCGCTATGACTGCTTTTGATATTGCAGCGAAAATGATTGCGGGAGACCCTGCTTTAGAATATGCAGTGGTAACCGGAGTTTATAATATGTCCCGATACATCCGCAAAGGGGATGTCTTTTCTATCCCTATGTTTTCAGACGGGGCAGGCGCCTTTGTTTTAAAAAGAACAGAAGATTCCGATCCTTCAGGCTATATGAACAATCTCTTTCTGGCAGACGGGACTCAGTGGGACTACCTTGGCGTTTATGCAGGAGGAACCAGAAAACCGGTTACTCATGAACTATTAGACAAAGGCGAATATGGACTTGAGTCATTAAAACCCCTGCCAGGCGATAGAAATATCAAGCTCTGGCCGAAATTTTTAGAAAAACTTTTAGAAAAAGCAAAAATCACGGTTAAAGATATTGATCATATTATTTTTACTCAAATCAACCGCTTTGTGATTCAGGAAGTCATGAAAATCATCGGCCTTCCGATGGAAAAAACAACCTGTATCATGAATAAATACGGATACACCGGATCTGCCTGTGTGCCAATGGCTTTTGCGGAAGCGGTTCAGGCGGGGAGTGTCAAGAAAGGCGATACAGTAGTCTTTATTGCATCTGGTTCAGGACTGACCGTCGCAGGAAATGTGTTTAAATATTAATTTCCTCATTAGTCTGTCGATTATTATTTTTAAATTAACTCGGACACCGAGCGGAGTCGAGGTGTCACTTCGGCTCCGCTCAGTGACCAAAACAAAACTATTAAAGATTTCATCAGAAAAATCCAAGCGGTTTGTACTGCATTCGGAGAAATCCCCAAGCTTTGTCTTTGATTTTCAAAGAAAAAGAAAGATCCGTGATCCGGGTTCCCTCTTCAGTCAGATAGACCTGCATAAGAAATTCTTCTTTGTTTTTCTGAATTTTTGTGACCGCCGGATCCTTTAGTAGCATTTTATCCTTGCAGACAGAAGGATCTTCTGCGACACAAAAAGGAACAAATCCTTTTTTATCCATCAGGAAACAGACTGAAAAAGATTTTTCAAATTCCATGGCGCGGAAAGTTAAACTGTCTTTCAATTGGTTCAAGATTTTTTTCATTTCTATTTCTGATTTTTTTTGGTAAGCTGTAGAAAATTTTTCAGATGTTTCCGGATAATACTCAGCTTCAAAGAGTTCTTTTTCACTGATAGCCCTGTCTGATAACTGTTTCTCAAAATAATTTTGAATCAAAATGATTGTGTCCTCAGCATTCTGACGGCAGAAGGACTGGAAATTATCCATATCGAAATTATTGATAATTTTAGATATTTCTTCTGAGGAATAAGTAATGTAATTGGCTGTTTTGGAAAGGAGAATAAAGTCTTCTTTGAAGTCTGAAATAGTTTCCTGAATATTATTAATTTTAATATCAATGTCTTCCACTTCTGAAAGTTCATTCATGGCCACATCGTTGATTTCTTTCGTGGCTTCAAAAGATTTGTGCATAAAACCGGAAAGCTCGTCAAAGTATTTTTTTAAGTTTCCCGTATCGTCGATGACGCTGTGAATTATTTCCTTACTCTGTTCCACCCTGTGAAAACTTTTATCCATATCTTTATTCAGCGCTTGAAGGTTGTCATAAACTTTTTTACTGATTTCAGTCGTTGTATCCGAAAATTTCTGAATTTCTCCCGCCACAATTTTAAAACCGTTCCCGAGATGCCCTGCCCGTACGGCTTCAATTGAGGCATTAATCGAAAGGGTTTTTGTCTTTTTCGCAATCTCAAGGATCAGCTTCATGACTTTTCCAATTTCGCCCGTAAAAAGCTTGATTTTTTGAAGATAGGAAGTGGTATCAAGGATAAATGACTCGAGTTTTTGAACCGAAGAAACCGTGTTGGACATAACAAGGCTTCCCTTCTCATAAACCGTGTTTGCCTGATCGGCTACATTGAAAGCTTCCTGGCTTTTCATAACAACAATTTTAAAAGAACCGAGAAGTTCCTGCACCAGTTCAATGATTTCCTGAGCATAGTGGATCTGGGTTTCAGATTTTTTTTGCGAAACCTGAGTATAATAGTTGATATCGGCTGAAAAAATGGAGAGTTTTTCTGATTTATCGGTTAGAAAGGACATGGTTTCATTTAAAGTGGAAAGCAGAAAATTGATATAGTCTTCCATTGAAAGAAAAAGTTTTTTTGAAACAGAGAGTTTTTTAGTCAGATTAATCTGGTTGTGTTTCACAATATCTTTCAAAAACTGGTTGATCTTTGATATTTTTTCTTTGACTTCGATCATTTCAGATTCTTCAGGGCATCTTTCGGTTTTTGGATCAAAAACTTCTTTTTTTTGATAAAGTTTCCAGAAAAGAGGGAAAAAAAAGAAAACAACCAAGGGGAGAAAAAACATCTTGTTGAAAACAATTCCTAAAACAGAAAAAACAAATTGAAGAATAAAAAGAATGGGAAGCACATTTTTATGGTTTAAAATAATTTGAATCTGCAGAAAAATTTGTTTTAATTTAATCATTTTCATGCCTTTTAGTTTCGTGATGAAAAATCCGAATCATGTTAGAATTAAATGAGGGTTAATATTAAATTTTACTCAAAAGAATTAAAATAATTATCGACTTGTTTTACTCTATAATATAATAATAAGAAATTTTTAATTTTTTTCAAGCAGTTTCCGCATACGCTCATGATACTCTTTCGCTTTCTTTTCAGGATCACTATCATAAATAACCGCTCTGGAAATATTGATTAAAAGGATATTGTCCTGATAAAGATTTTTAACAACTTCCGCAAGATCGCCTCCCTGTGTGCCGACGCCCGGAACCAGAAGCGAAAGGTCTTTGAAACTGGATTTCATTTTTTCCAATTCCTCTTTTTTGGTTGCTCCGATCACAAGACCCAAATTTTTGTTTTTTTGGTTCCATTCTTTTACTTTTTCAAAAACTTTTTCATAGATTTTTTTACCGTCTTTGGTTTCAAGAAGCTCAAAATCAGATGCGGATGGATTTGAAGTTAATCCCAGTACAAAAGAAACCTTGTTCTGATAACGGATAAAAGGCTCTATTGAATCAAACCCCATGTAAGGCGCCAGAGTGACCGCATCTGCGCCCAGGTCTTCAAAAACAGCTTTTGCATAATACTCTGCGGTGTTCCCGATATCTCCTCTTTTTGCGTCCAATACAACGGGTATTTCCAATTGATGCAGAATTTCAATAGTCCGGTAGAGGGCTTCCATTCCTTTCAATCCGTAAGCTTCATAAAAAGCCATATTGGGTTTATAAGCAACACTGTATTTTTCTGTCTGCTCAATAATCCATTGATTAAAAGTTAAAATAGGATTTTTTTCTTTTTTCATCTTTTCAGGCATTTTTTGAATATCGGTATCCAGTCCGATGCAGAGAAAATTTTGTTTCTTTTGAAACTGTTTTTGAAATTTATCTTTAAAACTCATGAAATTTCTCCTGAAAACTTATTTTTTTTAAGAATCTGCCGTCAATATATTAGATTTACTCTTAATGATTTTTCAATTTAAATTTACCATAGGAGATTCTAAAATGAAAATTAAAAATAGGTTTATTTTAACATTCGGGGTTTCCACCCTCTTTCTTTTTCTTCTATTGGGTCTTTTTCTTTTTCTTTCTGTCCGGACTAAAATTCATAAAGAGCTGGAAAAAGAACTGAATAATAAAATAGAAATGGTAAAAGATTATATCGAGAGCAATCTCAAAACAGGAATCAAAAATTACCTTCGGGGTATTGCGGAAAAAAGCAAAACTGATACAGAGATGTTTTATCAAGCGTTTTTTAATAAAGAAATCAAGGATGAAAAAGAAGCTCAAGACAAAGCTTGGGAATTTTTGAAAAAAATAACGATCGGTAAAACAGGATATATCTATATTTTGAATTCTCAAGGAATTCTTTTGAAACACCCGAAAGAATCTATTGTCGGAAAAGATATGAGCAAAGTGCCGAATGTAATCGAACAGCTCAAAATGAAATCAGAAAAATCAGCTGGTTATATTGAATATATGTGGAAAAATCCCGGCGAAGAAAAAGAGAGGGCAAAGGCGCTTTATCAGGAATATTTTGAAAAATGGGACTGGATCATTTCAGTTTCCTCTTATAAAGATGAATTTTCTAATCTGGTTGATTTGGAAAATTTACGGGCTGATGTTTCAAAAATCAGAATCGGAGACACCGGCTATCCTTTTGTTTTTGATGGAAATTTTGATTTTATCATTCACCCCAAGCTTCAGGGAAAAAACGGCAAGGATTTTCAGGATTCCAATGGCAAATTTTTTATGAAAGAGATAGGGGAAAAGAAAAACGGAAACCTTCATTATGACTGGAAAAATCCGGGAGAAGAAAAAGCCAAAGAAAAATTTTCATACTTCCGCTACATTCCTGAATTAGACTGGTATGTTGTTATTTCTTCTTATCTTTATGAGTTTTACAGTACGATTTATATTGTCAAAGATGTGTTGATTATAGCCAGTATAATTTTTATCCTGATGTTTGCCGCATTGATTTTCTGGTCGGTGGGTTCTCTTTTGAAGCCGATTCATTCAATGAAAAACACTCTTTCTGACATTGCTCAGGGACAGGGAGACCTGACATACAGGATAGAAATTAAGAATGCGAATGAAATAGGGGAAATGGCGGGATTTTATAATTCCTTTGCGGATAAAATAAAAACTCTGATTAAAAATATCAAGAACGAGAGCGAAAATATTGCGCAGACTGCCAATGACCTGGCTTCCAATTCGCATGAAAGCGCTTCCAGCATCCAGGAGATCACCGCTTCTACTTCTTCTGTGCTTTCCAATATTCTCCGCCAGAAAGATAAAGTCATGACTTCTTCTAAAGAAATTGAAAGCATTTTAACCGGTATCGGTGAAATCAACCGGATGGGCGATCAAATCGAGAACCAAATCGCTTCTGCATCCGCATCAATAGAAGAGATGGCAGCCAATATTGTCAGTTCAGCAAACATGGCGCATCAGGCTGATAATATCTCGAAAAATCTTGAAAATAAATCGGAAGAAGGAAAACAGTCGGTTGAAAAACTCAGCATTGCGATTGAAGAAGTAGCCAGAAACTCTGAAAATATTCAGGAAATGGTGAAACTGATCATGGATATCTCTGAGCAGACAAACCTTCTGGCAATGAACGCTGCTATTGAAGCAGCCCATGCCGGAGACTATGGGAAGGGGTTTGCCGTCGTTGCCGAAGAAATCAGAAAACTGGCTGATAAAAGCTCGAAAAGCGCAAAAGAAATTCAGGAAGTGGTGAGAAAAATCTCTGAGAGCATTTCTTATAACTTGGATATTTCTTCTAAAACAAGAGAAAACTTTACGATTTTAAAGAAAGAAATCGATCAGGTCAGAAACTCCAATCATGAAATTTCCTCTTCCATGGAAGAGCAGAAAACAGCGAATCAATCGATTCTGGAATCAATCAGCGCTTTAAACACTTATATTCATACCATTGTGGATAAACTGAAAGAGCAGGTAAAAAAAGGTGAAACAATCGGCGGTTCTTTAAATGAACTGAAAATTATCAGCGAAGAGATTTCTACAGCGATGGAAGAAGAAAAAAATGCCCTGCAGGATACAGCTGCATCGGCAGAACATATCAGCAACATTTCAAATGCTTTAAAAACAGCTTCAGATAAAATTAAAAAAGATTTTAACCAGTTTAAAATTGATTAACTGTTTTTCATGAGCAAGGATTTCAATCTTTTGCTCATGTTTTTTTTGTTATCAAATAAAATTATACTATATTTTTTAAATATTATTTTAAAAAAGGGGATTCCAATGAAACAAATGTTTGAACAGCTGATAAAAATTATTGAGAATGCAAATGGGGCAAGAGAAATCATCGAGACAGAATTTAAAAAATACTACGATATTAATAAACAGATGATTGAAGAATCAGCAAAAAAAATGGGTGAAAAAATGGAAGAGATGAAGAAAAATCTTCCAAATCCAAATGATTTTACTGTTATAATGGGCAAAATGTTTGAAGTGATGTCTGATATGGTAGGAGAAGAGAATTTTAAAAAAATGATGGAACTTCAGCAGAAATATCCTTTCTTACAGGAAGTCAGCAAAAAATTCATGCCTGGAAAATAAAAAACACTATTTTTGCCTCATCCCTGAATTCTCATGGGATGAGTTTTTCAATCTATTAAACTTCATTCAGCCATTTTTCAAGAATCTGAAAAGATTTTTCTTTATTTTCGATTTGACATTCCAAAGTAATGACACAATTCCCTTCAATTCCTTTTAAAGCAAAACAAGATTCGTATGTGCCGTGAAAAAAAGGTTTCAGCAGGCTGGGAAAATACTTTAAAATCATTTTTTTTTGAAGAAAAAAAATAAATTGTTGAGGAACGGGTGAATCCAGAAGTATCTCATAAGTATCAAGAGGATCATCACAGGTCTGGCAGTTTTTGACTAAAAGAGTTTCAAGGATTTTCATATCGGAAGTTTGAAATCATTTAAAAAAAGAGCACCCCGTTGGCGGGGCAGCCCTTTTATTACCTGAGCAGCTGAAGAACAGCTTGGTTCTTCTGGTTTGCTTGCGCGAGCATAGAAGTTGCAGACTGACTGAGGATTGAGTTTTTAGAGTACTCAACCATCTGCTGAGCCATGTCTGTGTCTCTGATTCGAGATTCAGCAGCTTGCAGGTTTTCAGCAGCAATCATGATGCCTTTGGTTGCAAATTCAAGTCTGTTTTGGTATGCACCAAGGTCTGCTCTCTGTTTTGACAATCTTTTCAGTGCAGAATCTAAAACTCCGATTGCAGCATTGGATTTCTCAGGAGTAGAAAGAGAAAGAACTTCGTTTGTAGTAGTTTCTTTCAGTCCGAGACCTTTTGCTGTCATTGTTCCGATATTGACTTTTTCTCTTTGGTCCATGTTGGCTCCAATATGAAACCACATGCTTCCTGTAGCAGCACCGCCGGCAACTTGTTCAGCGTATCGGCCTGTCAGCATGTTGAGTCCGTTGAACTGTGCGTGAGAAGCAATTCTGTCAACTTCATCGATCAGCTGAGAAACTTCAACTTGAATCTGCATTCTGTCTTCCGCAGTATAAATACCGTTTGAAGACTGAACAGCCAATTCTCGTACTCTCTGAACAATGTCTTGAGTGTTCTGAAGGTAACCTTCAGTGGTCTGGATGAAAGAAACTCCATCCTGCGCATTTTGGCTTGCTCTGGTGAGTCCTCTGATTTGAGCTCTCATTTTTTCAGATACTGCCAATCCAGATGCGTCGTCCCCTGCTCTGTTGATCTTCATTCCTGAAGACAACTTCTCTAAGTCCTTCTGCAATCCAATGTCGTTTGATTTGAGCTGTCTGTTTGCATACATAGCGCTCAGGTTGTGATTAATAACCATAACACACTCCTCCTTGAAGTATTAAAGTTCCCCTCCTAGGAAACTTTTATTATAGTCGTCTAAAGGAAACTCTAAACTTTAAAAAAATATTAATGATTTATGGAAATAACCGATAAAAATGAATTATACTGAAATATCGGTTGGTGGATTTTGAAAAATAAACTTTCTCTATCAATTAGATGGGTAATAAAATTTGTATAGAAATAAAGGAGCCTGATATGAAATTCTTTTTCTTTTTTCTGATTTCCGTCTTTTGTTTTTCCTGCCAGCCTTCTGTGAAACCGGCTGCAGATTCAAAAGAAGTTAAAAAGAATGCCCCGGTTGTTGAAAAAACTTCCGAAAAACAGTATTCTTTTACCTATAAAGGAGAAGCGAAATCTGTTTTTCTGACCGGAAACTTTAATAAATGGTCTGTCGATCATCCTGAATACAAGATGACTGAGAAAGAAAAAAACGAATGGATAATAACGGTACCGGAATCTCTTTTAATAAAAGGAAAAAACGAATATAAATTTGTAGCGGACAGCGAATGGAAGATTAATCCTGAAATTCAGTCGGAAGAATCGGGTCTTTCAGGGAAAATCAATATTCTTGTGATTCAATGAAAATAAAAAGCTTTATTGCCGAAAATGAAGAATTTATGAAAAAATCCGGGATTACAAATGCCCGGAATGAATTATTCTGGATATTGGAAGAAAAAATTTCTTTATCTAAAAAAGATATTCTTCTTTTTCCAGAAAAACAACTCTCTCAAGAAGAGCTTGCGCTTCTTATCCCTTTGATTCAAAAACGCTGCCAAAGGTATCCTCTCCAATACATCTTGGGTAAATCGGATTTTATGGGTCTGGTTTTTGAAGTGGGCGAAGGGGTTTTGATTCCCAGACCCGAAACAGAGCTCATCGTTGGCTACGGGATTAAAAATTTTCCAAAAAACGCTTTTATCCTTGAAATTGGAAGCGGTTCAGGCTGCATTTCAACGGCGTTAAAATATTTTCGCCCTGATTTAAATATTGTTGCGGTTGATATCTCAGAAAAAGCCCTTGAATATACCCTGAAAAACTCAGAAACAATTTTAAAGCAGAAAACTCCTTTTCAATTTTATCTTTCCGACTGTTTTGAAAATATTCCTCCCTTTCCTTTTGATGCAGTCATTTCCAATCCTCCCTATCTTTCTTTAAATGATATGCAAATGATTGATCGTGAACTTTTATATGAGCCCCCTATCGCACTTTCCCCGGGAGAGGAGGGGCTTTCTGTCTATCAAAAAATTGCAAAAGCAAGACCTGATTACCTGAAAGCAAGCGGTCAGATTGTTTTGGAAATCGGTTATAATATTGAAGAAAATGTAAAAAAGATATTTTCAGATTACCGGTTAGTCGAAACGATCCGGGATTTCCAGAACATTGCCCGCACCCTTGTTTTTGAAGCTTCATGCAGATAAAACAGCTTCAAATCCGAGTGGAAAAAATCTAATCAGGCTGTCGATTATTGAAAATTAAGACTTATTATCATTGATATTTGTAAGTTTATCAGAAAAGGTAATTGTA